>JADJYF010000018.1 GCA_016719885.1 Pseudomonadota bacterium
GGTCGCGGCTCGTATCGCGTTTGCGTACCCACAGGTAAAGACCGCTGGCGAGCACGACGATGGTCAGCCCGTCCAGCACGGCCCACGCGATTTTCAAGGGTAAGCCACCGTAGTCACCGAAATGCAGTGGCTGGGACAGCAACAGCGCGCTCATGTACCACGGCATGCCGCGACTCTCGGTGACGGTGCCCGTGCCGGCATCGACCAGGGCGATGCGCAGCAGTCGCGAGGTGAGCGGCGTGCGTCCGCGCAGGAAGATGCCGTAATGATGTTCGCCACTGAACGCGGTACCGGGAAAGGTGGCAAACGCGAACTCGTGGTGCGGCGCGCTTGCCAGCGCGGCGGCGACACTGGCGTCCAGCGAATGCCAACGGCGCGGCGGTTCGCGATCGCGGTAGTGCGCGACCATCTCGCCGAGTTCATTGAATTGCCACAGCTTCAACAGTACGTCGGCCCAGGTGTTGAGCATGCCGGTCACGCCGACCACCGCCGCCCACACCAGCAGCACGGCGCCGAGCGCGTTGTGCAGGTCCAGCCACGCCAGGCGTTTGCGTTCGCGGCGACGATCGCCGAACGCGCGACCGCGCAGGAACGGCGCGTAGAGCACCATGCCGGACACCAGCGCGAGTACGAACAGCAGCGCCATGGCGCCGAGGAATAGCTTGCCCGGCAGGCCGGCAAACATTTCGACGTGCAACAGCAGCAGGATGTCCAGCACACCGCCTTCGCCGAAACGATGGGCGCCGAGGATGGCGCCGTCGTGCCAGTCGACGTACACGCCGATGTCGTCTTCGAGCGATGCCCCGGGACTGGCGCCCATGCCGACATAGACGACATCGCCCTGCCCCGCCTCGCTGGCGACGATGTGCACGTGCTGGTGCGGACGATGTTCGCGCGCCGCCTCCACCACCGCGTCGAGCGCCAACCGTGGCGCGCCGGCCGATGCCGTCGCCGGCTTGGTCAGCGTGCCGAGCCACGGTTCCAGCTCATGATGAAAAGTCACGGCAGCCCGGTGATGCACAGCATCAGCATGAATACCGTGCA
Organism: Pseudomonadota bacterium; assembly: GCA_016719885.1. Taxonomy (NCBI): domain Bacteria; kingdom Pseudomonadati; phylum Pseudomonadota; species Pseudomonadota bacterium. The sequence goes on from JADJYF010000018.1 coordinate 1,045, forward strand.
CACCAGGCTCGACCAGGTATGCAGCCATTGCCAGCGCCGCATCGTTGTGGCTGAAAGAGCCATGGTGATGCCGACTCAAAACGATGTGCGCAGCGTCGCGATGATGCTGCGCGAAGCGGCCGGCCACACCGAGATGCCGTCGCCCGACGTGAAGTAATACTCCTTGTCCAGCAGGTTCCTGGCGTTAAGTTGCGCCTGCCAATGCTTGAACTTGTAATAGACGAGCGCGTCGGCCTGCACGTAACCCGGCAGTTCGCCGACGTTGCCGTTGTCGATCTCGACCTGGCTCGCCATGCGCAGGCCGCCGCCGATACCGAGTCCCCTGAGCGGCCCCTGTTGCAATTCATAGACCGAGAACAGCGCCGCCGCGTGTTCCGGCACGCCGAAGCGTCGATGTCCGCTGTTCGCGCCGCCGGGATCGTCGGTGATGCGCGCATCGGTGAAGGCGTAGTTGGCATTCACGCGCCAGCCGGCGTAGAGATTCAGCGCGGTGTCGAACTCGAGCCCTCGACTGCGCTCGGCGCCGGCGTTGATGGAGAACAACGGATTGGCAGGATCGGCGCCCACCACGTTGCTCTTGCGAATGTGGAACGCGGAGAGGGTCGTGACCACGCGCTTGTCCAAGAGCTCGCTCTTGACGCCGAGTTCCCACTGCCGTGCCTGTTCCGGCTCGAGCGGATCGCCGCTGGCGGTGGCGCTCTGGAACGCACGAAAGGCGTTGGTCGACTCGGCGTAGTTGGCATAGAGCGACAGGAAGGGCCGCGGCTTCACCACCACGCCCACGGTCGGATTGGCGCGATAAGGCGCCTGCTCGATGGCCGAGTTGGTGAAGGGCAGGCCCGGCGGATAGGTGGAGGACTGGCTGGCGTCGAACCATTCGAAACGCGCGCCGACCGTCAGGTAGACGAGTTCACGCCAATTGACGCGATTCAAAATCAGCAAGGACTCTTCGTCGGCATCGACCGCCGTCTGTTCGTTGAAATTGAGCGGAAAGCCGGGGAACGGCACCAGCGGTCGCGGCTGGTAGCCTCCATACACCGGCTCAAGCGCATTCAAGGGCGCATGGCCGCCGAGATTGCGCAGCCGCTGCGCGCTCAGGTTTTCGTGCTCGAAGGCGATCAGGAGTTGGTTGTGGAACGCGAAGGGCTGGCCAGTGAACAATGACGCGTCGATGCTGTGCTCAGCGCGCAAGGCGGAGTTCTGATCGTCGTAACCGACCACCGCCAGGCTGCGCGAGACCTCATGCGTAAGCGGGTTGTAAGCCGCGCCCGCGAAATTGAACAGGATGAAGTAAGCGCCATCGGTCATGGCCTTGCGGCCGTGGGCGGTGATGCGTGACACCTGCGCGTCGTTCCAGCGGTGTTCGAGTTCCACCACGCCACGCCAAGTCTCGTGTTCGAAGCGCGTGAGATCCGACTCGCCGAAATAGCGGCCATAGGGAATGTCGTCGAGCGTGCGCCCGTTGACGACCGGCACGCCGGGATTGCTGGCGTGCTCGTCGTCGACGAATTCACCGCGCGCCAGCAAGGTGGTCGAGGGCGCGAGGCGGATCAGGGCGGACGGCGCCAAGACGAAGCGTTCACCGTCGGCGATGTCGACGAACGAACCGGCGGTATCGTAGGCCGCATCCAGTCGCAGCGCGACGCGCTCCGGCATCGCCGTCCAGTTGCCATGGAGTTCGCTGCGATAGAAGTCTTCACTGCCGAAGCGCTGCGCGATGTCGAGGGTGTTCTCGAACGTCGGTTTGCGCGTGACGTAGTTGACGGTGCCGCCCGGCTCGCCTCGACCGAACAGCACGGCGGTCGGTCCCTTGACGACCTCGATACTGTCGATGTTCACCATGTCGGTCGGGCCGGTCGCGTTGATGCTGCCGATGCCGACTTCGCCGGCGCGGAAACCGTCCTTGACGAGATCCGGCTGCACGAAGCCGCGCAGCAGGAAGGTTTCGCCGAGTCCGGTGAAGGACGACGCGCGCACGGCGCCGGGGACGTTGACCAGCGCATCCTGCGGATCGAACACGCCCTGCAAATCGAGGGTGTCCTTGTCGATGACCTGCACCGACAGGGGCGCATCGAGCAGCGGCACGTTCATGCGCAAGGCAGACGCCGGCGCTTCGCGTTCATGGCGGCCGCGCACCTCGATGCGTTCAACGGTGGCCGCCCCAGAAGCAGCGACGACGGCGTAGGTCCCGCCTTCTCCACGTACCGCGACGAGGTCGGCGCCCGTGAGCAAGGCCTGCAGCGCCGCGGCCGGTTCGAGCATGCCGCTGACAGCCGGCGAGCTGCGGCCCTGCACAAGCGCGTCATCGACGTCGACCTCGATGCCGGTCTGCGCGGCCAACATCGCGAGCGAGCTCGGCAATGGTTGCGACGGCAGGTCGATTTGCACCGCGGCGGCACCGCAGGTCGCGTGCCAGGCAATCATTGCCGCGACAATGGCGGCCTTGACGGTGAACGGTGGAAAGACGCGGCGGCGTTCTATGAGTCTCTGCGCGGTCATGGAGTGTCCTTGCTTGGCGCCCGCGGGCGGCGACGGTGTTGGGGATAAGCGCGTGGTTCGGAAGCGACAGGCCCGAAGGCTGCCGCCGGCGCGAGCTTGGCTCACGTCATATAATGTTAATGATAATAATTCGCATTTGCAAATAAACAGAAAAAACCCCAACAGCTACCGCACCGCTCACGCCGTCATCCGCAGCACGGCAGGGTGGCACGGCCGCTCGACGCGGGCGCGTTTGCAAATCTCAGGGTCAGGCGCGGCCGGACATGGCCGACCGCTCGCTTGCCGCCCGCCTCCGCCGTCGGGCGCGCAAACGACGAGGCCGCCTTGCGGCGGCCTCTCTCGACGTGCTCGGCTTTGCTTGCGGAGCTAGGTGGCGCGTCGGCGACGCATCCACAGCGCGCCCAGCGCCGGCAGCATCATCGCCAAGGCCGGCGGCACCGGCACCGGCGCCGCGAGCAGGTTGACCGCGCCATTCTGGGCGCCGAGGTAGATGCCGACGTCGCCGTCGCCGGGATTGGAGTCGTTGCCGAAAGGCTGGGCCTCGTGGCCGTCACCATAGGGCCCGGTGTAGCTGAAGAACTCGTAGCGACGCAGGATCGACGCCGCATTCGGCCCGACCGGCACGCCCAGGCCGCTTTCCAGTTGGCCCGAACCGGGCTTGCTGAATTCGACCTGCAGAAGCTGCCATTCAATCTCGGTCTCGGCCTGTTCGACCACCGGGTTGCCACCCACCAGGTCCTCGAGTTCGACCTCTTCTTCGAGTTCGGTGGTGTAGACCTTCACCCACAGGGCGTCGCCGAACTCGTTACCGTCTTCCGGCTGTGGCGCCTCGATGTTGGCCACCACCACCGGCGGCGCCTGCGGATCGGGATTCGGCCCCGGGTTGGGCAGCACGCTCCAGGCCGGCGCCGGCAGGGTGACGACGCCATTGGTCAGTTCGCCGGGCGTGTTGGTTTCCAACAGCCAGCGGTAGGTGGTCTTGGTGGCGTTGGCGGTGGTGCCGACGCCAAAGTGATCACAGGGCGTGCCCGGCCCGTAGCCGGCGCCGGGCAGACCGCCGCCGGTCCAGCAGTTGTCGCCGGGCGTGACGAAGCTGCCGCTCGGCGTACCGAAATCCCAGTTCGTGCCGTCGAAGATGCCCTTGTAGGTGACGGTCACGCCAAACACCGAGCCCACGTTGTAGGCGGCGATGGTCGGCGCGCCGTAACGCTGCACGGCGACATTGGGATCGAATCCACGCCCGGAGGGGAAACCGCGGCCGGCGCCGCCGAAGGTGTCGGTGATGTCCTCCGGGTGCAGGCCTTCGAGTTCGATTTCGAAGCCGTGGGCGGTGGAACCGGTGTCATTGATGACGTCGAAGTTGCCCAGGAAGCCGATGACAGAAGCCGCGGCGAACCCGGGGCTAAGCCCCATCATGGAAGATGCGGCCAGGGCCGCCAGCGTGGTCTTGCGCATAAGTATTGACCCTCTCGCCATGTGCGTCATGGCGTGTTGTCGATGCAGGTGAGCAGGCGCGCGGCGCCTGTGTGCTGACTTCGTTTCAGGAAGGAAATCAGTTGCAGGACATGGTCTGCGTCGCAGTGGCGAGAAACAATCGCAACTGCGCTCACGCGCGCTGTCGCAAGTGACTCAAGTCACAAAGACCACAAGTCCCACACCGGCGAGGCGTCCGCTGGCAGCGCCGGCATCACGCCGAGCTGTGCCCACACCTGGCCCGGCTGGTGAAAGTCCGAGCCCACCGAGGCGGCGAGGCCATGACGTTTGGCCAAGGCCGCGAGGTCGCGCGTGAGTTCGGGCTTCTGCAGGCCGGACACCACTTCGATGGCCTGGCCGCCCGCCGCCGCGAACTCGCCGGTCAATTGTTCGAGGCGTGAGCGCGTGAGCTTGTACTTGCCGGGATGGGCGATGACGGCGGTGCCGCCGGCTGCGCGTATCCACTCGACGATGGCCGGCAGGCTGGCCCAGCCCTCGATGAGATTGCCGATGCGCGTGGTGTCGAGGTATTTGCGAAACGCGAACTCGATGTTCGGCGCCGCACCGATGCTGACCAGGTATTCGGCGAAGTGCGGGCGCCCGACACTGCCCTGACCGGCGAAACGCGCCGCGCCCGCCAGCGGCTCGGCAATGCCGCGCTTGGCGAGCCGCTCGGCAATCCGCACCGCGCGTTCATCGCGCGCGCGATGCTGCCAGGCAATGGCCTCGGCCATCGCCGCGCCGTTGAGGTCGACATTGAGGCCGACGATGTGAATGCCGACACGCTGCCACCAGGTCGAGAACTCGACACCAGGCACGATGCGCAGATCCGCGGCAACCGGCAGCTCGGCATAGGCCGCGATGCTGTCGTGATCGGTGATGGCCAGCATCTCGACGCCGGCCGCGCGCGCGCGGGCCAGCAGTTCGGCCGGGCTCAACTTGCCGTCGGAAGCGGTGCTATGGGTGTGCAGATCGGCGAGCATGAGCGGCGCAGTGTACCCCAGCATGCGCCGTGCTCCGCCTGGCCCGGGACGCGGGCTACAATGCGGGCCCCACCCCGTTCAGGCTTCGCGCGAGGAAGCACCCATGGCCCGCCCCTCCCGTTACGACCATGACGATGACGAAGACGACGCGCTCGAGATGGACGACGCGGACGGCATCGACGCGCCCAAGAGCAAGTCGCAGGTCAAGCGCGACCTCTTGGCGCTGGACCCGCTCACCGAGGAATTGATGGGCCTGCCCGACAGGCAGCTCGATAGCCTCGGCCTGTCGGACAAGCTGGTCACCGCGCTGCGTGCCGCGCGCGCGCTCAAGCGCGGCGCCTTGAAGCGCCAGTTGCGCTATGCGCGTGGCCTGTTGGCCGAAGAGGATCATGCCGGCGCGGCGGCGGCGGTGGCGGCCTTCAAGCAGCCGCGGCGCGAGCAAATCGACGCCCTGCATGAACTCGAGGACTGGCGCGAGCGCCTGTTGGCCGGCGATAGCGCCCTGCTCGACGAACTGTTCAGCCGTTACGGCCAGGTCGATCGCCAGCAGCTCCTGCAGCTGGTGCGCAATGCCAAGGCCGAGCGCGCGGCCGGCAGCACGCCGCGCGCCGCGCGCGCCTTGTTCAAGTTCCTAGGCGCCATGCGCGACGCCGCCCCCGACACCGGCGACTGAGCGCGCCGCGCCGCCGCGGGGCGCACGGCTGCGGCCGGGCCAGCCGGATTGTGATTAAATACGCGCCCGACCAGCCGCCACGTCGCTTCACTCCATGCCCGTCACCGCGCCCGACCTCTTCGGCTATCCCCGCTACTGGGCCGAGTGCTACGGACCGGCGCCGTTCCTGCCCATGTCGCGCGCCGAGATGGAGACGCTGGGCTGGGACGCCTGCGACATCATCCTCGTGACCGGCGATGCCTATGTCGACCACCCGAGCTTCGGCATGGCGGTGATGGGGCGCTTTCTCGAAGCCCAGGGCTACCGGGTCGGCATCATCGCCCAGCCGGACTGGAAGAGCGCCGAGCCGTTCATGGCGCTCGGCAAGCCGACCCTGTTCTTCGGCGTCACCGCCGGCAACATGGATTCGATGATCAATCGCTACACGGCCGATCTCAGGCTGCGCAGCGACGACGCCTACACGCCAGGCGCGGTGGCCGGCAAGCGCCCCGAGCGCGCGGTCATCGTCTACAGCCAGCGCTGCCGCGAAGCCTATGGCGACGTACCGATCGTCATCGGTGGCATCGAGGCCAGCCTGCGTCGTATCGCGCAGTACGACTATTGGAGCGACCAAGTGCGTCGCTCGGTGCTCGTCGATGCGTCGGCCGACATCCTGCTCTACGGCAACGCCGAGCGCGCCATCGTCGAAGTCGCGCATCGTCTCGCCCAAGGCTGGCAGCTCGCCGAGCTGACGGACATCCGCGGCACGGCGGTGATTCGCCGCGCGCCGCCGGCAGGCTGGACCGAACTCGATTCCACGCGCATCGACTGGCCCAAACAGATAGACAAGCTGCCCAATCCCTATCTCGACGAAACGAGCGCCTGCGAAAGCCAAGCGACCAACGACGACGGCGCGCCCGCCGCCAAACCGATACGCGTCATTCCCATGCCGTTGGCGCGCCAGGCACGCGGCGAACGCGACACCACCTACATTCGCCTGCCGTCCTTCGAGAAGGTCGCCAAGGATGCCGCGCTCTACGCGCATGCCTCGCGCGTGCTGCACCAGGAAGCCAATCCGCACAATGCACGCGCGCTCATCCAGAAACACGGCACGCGCGAAGTGTGGATCAATCCGCCGCCGATTCCACTGACCACCGCCGAGATGGACGGCGTGTTCGACCTGCCCTACCAGCGCCGCCCGCATCCGAGCTATGGCGACGCACAGATCCCGGCCTACGACATGATCAAGACCTCGGTCAACATCATGCGCGGCTGCTTCGGTGGCTGCACGTTCTGCTCCATCACCGAACACGAAGGGCGCGTGATCCAGAGCCGCTCCGAGGAATCGATCCTGAAGGAGATCGAGGACATCGGGCGCAAGGTGCCGGGCTACACCGGCGTCATTTCGGATCTCGGCGGTCCGACCGCCAACATGTATCGCCTCAACTGCAAGGAGCCGAACATCCAGGCCAGCTGCCGGCGGCTGTCGTGCGTGTATCCCGCCATCTGCGAGCATTTGAATACCGACCACGGCGCCACCACCGCGCTGTATCGCAAGGCGCGTAAGCTCAAGGGCGTCAAACGTATCCTCATCGCCTCGGGCCTGCGCTACGACCTCGCGGTGCGCGACGAGGAATACGTGCGTGAACTGGTCACCCACCACGTCGGTGGATATCTCAAGATCGCCCCCGAACACAGCGAGGACACCACGCTCCGGCACATGATGAAGCCCGGCATGGGCAGCTACCACGCCTTCAAGAAAATGTTCGAGCGCTTTTCGCGCGACGCCGGCAAGGAGCAATACCTCATCCCGTATTTCATCGCCGCCCATCCGGGCTGCGAGGACGACGACATGCTCAGGCTCGCGCTGTGGTTGAAGCGCCATCGCTTCCGGCTCGACCAGGTGCAGACCTTCTACCCGTCACCGATGGCGCTCGCCACCGCCATGTACCACTCGGCGCGCAATCCGCTGCACAAGGTCACCTACAAGAGCGGCAAGGTGTACAGTGCCCGCACGCTGGCCCAGCGGCGTCTGCACAAGGCCTTCCTGCGTTACCATGACGAAACGAATTTCGAGATGCTGCGCGAAGCCCTGGTGAAGATGAACCGCCGCGATCTGATCGGCGACGGCGAGCACCAGCTGGTGCCGGCGGCCAGCATCAAGCTGCCCAAGCGTGGCGCCGGCGGCCGGCCGGGCAACGCGCCGGCGCGTCGCGGCAAGTACAATCCGGCGCGCGGCGGACAGTGGAACTGAGGCCGCGCCAAGGTTTCGCCATCCATACTCGACAACAAGAAGCAAGCGACTGTCGGCAACCCAAGTGAGCACCACCCCTTTTCTGCCGCTGCCCGATGCAGTGTTCAGCGCGCCGCGCGGCGCGACGCATAGCGGGCAGGCCTATCGCACCGTGGTGCTGACCTCGATTCGTGACATCGATGCCGTGCGCTGGGACGAACTGGCGGGCGCTGCCTCGGTGGTGCGTTCCCATGCCTATCTCGACGCCGTCGAGCAGGCCGGCATCAACGATTGCCGTTACTACTACCCGGTGGTCTACAACCAGCACGACGAACTGGTGGCCCACGCCTGCGTGTACACCATCAGCACCGACTTCGCGCAGCTGCTGCCGCGGCGCGTGCAAGGCCTGGTGACCCGCGTGCGTCGCTGGTGGCCAAGGTTCCTGAGCGTGCGCATCACCGAATGCGCGTCACCGCTGGTGGCCGGCCATGCGATCTCCATCCGTGACGGCGAGGATCGTCGCGCCCTGCTCACGGAACTCGACAACGCCATCAGCGGCATCGCGCGCAGCGCACGCAGCGGCCTCATCGTCATTCGGGATTTCGTCGCACCGGAACGCGAAGGCGCCGACGCCCTGCTCGAACGTGGTTATGCGCTACGTCAGAACATGCCGCTGGCGCGCATACGGGTGCGCTGGAAGACTTACGACGAGTACCTGGCGAGCATGCGGGCGCGCTATCGCAAGGACGTCAAGCGCCGCCTGCAGCGCGCCGCCGAGCATGGCCAGACCGTGCGCACCCTGCGCGACTTCGGCCAACACGCCGAGACCTGGGCCGCGCAGTCGCAGGTGGTGCTGGCGCGTGCGCAGCGCTTCAAACGAGAACGCCTGCAGCCGGCCTACTACGCCAACATGGACCGAAAGCTCGGCGAGCGCAGCCTGATGCTGGTCGCGTGCCGCGAAGAGCGCATGGTCGCCCACGGCATGGTGCTGACCGATGCGGAAAACACCATCGCGACCTTCTTCGGCCGCGAAGCCGGCCGCCCCAGCGCCGAATGGTTCAGCCTCATGAACGAGGTGATCAAGCTCGGCATCGAGCGCCAAAGCCGCTACATCCACTTAGGCTTGGGCTCCTACGACGCCAAGGCGCTGGTCGGCGCCGACATCGAACCGCTCTACCTCTACTGCCGTACGCGTTACGCACTGCTCAACTGGCTCATTCGCATGATGCCGGAAATGATGGGCACGCACGGCAAGGCGCATAAGCAGATCTTTCGCGACCCGGGAGAGCAGTGTCAGACTGAAGTCTGACCCACAAAAATCAGCGGATTGCTGGCGTGGGTCAGCCTTCAGGCTTACACCCTTCCTTCCCAAGCTGCCACCGCGCGCCCAGCAGCTCCCACGCCCCGCCCAGCAGCGCCGCCAGCAGACGGTAGCCATACAGCAGCGACACCAGCAGCAAGGCATCGCCGAGCGGCAGCCCCAGCGCGACATACAAACCGGTACCGGCCGCATCGGCCACGCCGAGGCCGGCGATGCTGGCCGGCACGGCCTGGAATACCGCGGCGCTCGCCAACACGAACAGGATCTCGGTGTAACCGATGGCCAGATCCCAGCCGCGACTGCCGACATACACCGCCGCCGCCAGCAGGGCGTGCATCAGCATCGACCACAGCAGCGTCAGGCACGCGTCGCCCTTGTGCGCGTCGAGCGCGGCGAGCACCTGCCGTGCATCGAGCCCACGCCGCCGCTGCATCACCAGCACCACGGTGCCGCCCAGCGCCACGATGGCGAGGCCCGCCGCCGTCAGCCATCGATAATCGAGCGACACGGCAAACGGCTGCAACAGCGCGAAGCCCACACAGGCGATGACCACCACCGCCAGCAAGCCCAGCACGTGTTCGAGCACGATGGCGACGGCCCTCGCCCCGGCGCGGCGCTCCGGCGCGATACTGCGCAAGCCCAGGAATTTTCCGAGTTCCGCGCCGCCGCCGACGGGCAAGAAGAATTGACAGAACACCGCGAACGACACGATGCGCAGGGCAGTCACGGGCGAAATGTCGATGTCGACCAGGCCGAGCACGCGACGAAAGCGCGCCGCGTAGGCCAGCAGGGAGGCAAGACTCAGTGCGAAACCGGGAATCAGGACCACGTGCCAGCGCACGTCGGGCAGCGCAGGTCGCGACTGCCACGCCCACCATATCAGCACACCGGCGAGCGACACCGCCGGTATCACACGCCACAGCGATTGGCGGACAGCGTGCTGCGTCGAGAGGCTGACCGCCGCTGCTCCGCTTAAGACTTCGGCGTCGGCAGTTTCGCTTCGCGCGGCTCGACCGCGCCGCCGGCCTTCACCCACGCGCCGAAGCCGCCCGCCATGTGCGCGACCGGCGCGAGGCCCATGCGCTGGACGGCGAGCGTGGCGAGCGCGGAGCGCATGCCGCCCGCGCAGTAGAAGATGAATTTCTTGCCGCTGCCGAATTCCTCGCGGTAGTAGGGGCTCGCCGGATCGACCCAGAATTCCAGCATGTCGCGCGGCGCGTGGCTGGCGCCGGGGATGGTGCCATCACGCCACAGCTCGCGGATGTCGCGGATGTCGACCAGCTGCACGTTCGGGTCGTCCTTCACCGCCATCACTTCGGCGACGGTCAAGGTTTCGATTTCGCGCTCGGCCTCCAAGCACAGTTGTTTGATGCCCTTGGTGATCATGACTGGCTCCTCGTCCACACGCGCTCAGGATTTCGCTTTCGGCAGTTTGGCTTCCTTGGCTTCCACCGCGCCACCGGCCTTGACCCAGGCGCCGAAGCCGCCGGCCATGTGCGCAACCGGGCCAAGCCCCATGGCGTGCACGGCCTGGGTGGCCAGCGCCGAGCGCAGGCCGCCGGCGCAGAAGAAGATGAATTTCTTGCCCGAGCCGAACTCTTCACGGTAGTAGGGGCTGTCGGGATCGACCCAGAATTCGAGCATGCCGCGCGGCGCGTGGGTGGCGCCGGGAATCGAACCGTCGCGCCACAGCTCGCGAATGTCACGGATGTCGACCAGTTGCACATGCGGGTCGTCCTGCACCGCCATGACCTGCTCGACCGTCATGGTTTCGATGTCGCGCTCGGCCTCGGCGCACAGTTCTTTGATGCCCTTGGTGATCATGTCTCCCCCTCGTTCGTGGCCGGCGCGCATGGCCGGCGCCTGCGTGGTTTATCGCCGCTGTCGCCGCGAGCGTCAAGCGCGAACCGCGCCGCGCCTCACGCCGATCAAATTTCGCTCTGGTCGTAGGGCAGCGTCGGCAGCGCTTCGAGGTTGCGCACGTAGCGCGCACCGTCGAAGGGCGCGCCGTTCTTCACGATCTCGAAGAACTCCACCGACAGCGCACAGCCGATATAGCGCAGCGCCGTATCGCGCGCCATGCCGGCGGCCATCAGCCGCTCGAGGGTGGCGGCCACCTGCGGCGGTTCGCCATCGCGGACCTGGTTCTCGATGGTGTCGAAGATCGCCGCGCGCAGCGTGGCATCGTCCTCGCCGTCCACCAGCATCACGGGTTGCGCTTCACTCATTACACAGTCCTTCAAGGTTGGGCGCGCTTGCGCGTTTTCATGAGCGCGAGATAGTTCACCAGGTCGTCGATGTCCGCGGCGGTCAACACACCGACGAAGGACGGCATCTTGCTGTGCGCATGGTAGGCGGTGGCATCGTGGATGAAGGCGCGCAGGTGTTGCGCGTCCCAGTACTCGGTGACGTTCTTCGGTATGTTCAGTTCGGGCCCGAGATCGCCGCCCTCGAGATTGACCGAGTGGCAGCGCAGGCAATGGGTCTTGAAGCTGCGAAAGCCGCGCATCGGCGCCGCGTCGGCGGCCACGTCGTGGGGATAGAGCGCGGTGTACTTGCTGGCGAAGTCGACCACCTCGATGCGTACCAACTGGTAGGGCCAGGGAAATTCCGCGCCCAGCGACTCACCTTCGGCCCACACCAGGAAATAGGGCGCTGGCGAAACCATGGCCTTGCCCTGCTTGACCGGGCTCCACTCCTGCGGATTGCCATGTTCGCGCCACGCCACGTAGGCGGTGTGGGAAGCGAGCAATGCGTGGGCGACCGTCGGCGCGTAGCCATCACGCGCGCCGAACACCAGTTCGTCGCCGTGACCTTGTTCGGCGCCGGCCAGCTTCAGGATGTCATTGAGCGCGAAAGCGTCGTAGGTGACCGCCTGGTCGTGATCCGGGTCGTCGACGGTGATCACATGGTTCGTGAGCGAGCGTTCGAGCTCGGCACGGGTGAATGCGCGCGACTTGCCCGCCACCGTCACTTCGAGGCTGTCGTCGGCCGCGTGGGCCAGGCCGATGCCGACGCACAGCAGGATCAGGACTCGGAAAAGATGCATCAAGAAAACCCTGGGGAAAACGCAGCCGGGCTTGGCGAGCGGGGCGCGATCATAGCGCGCCCGGCCGGCGACGCGCAGCGCCCGGCACTAGCCGCCCTTCAAGGGCGGCACGAACACCACTTCATCGCCGTCTTCCAGCACCGTGTCGTCGAGGGCGACGTCCTGGACGTGGTCGCCGTTGCGCATCGCCATGAACGGCGTGGCGGCACGAAAGCCGAACTGGTCGCACAAGGCGCCGAGCGTCATGCCTTCGACGAGCTCGAAACCTTGCTCGTCGAAGTGCGTGATGCCGGGGCCGAGGTACTCGCGCATCCACCCCATCAGCTTGACGTTGATGCGCATCGCGTTCAGGACAGGCCGAGGCGTTTCAAGGTCTCGGCGGTGGGCTTGCCGTCGGCGCTCCAGCCGCGCAGGGCGTAGTACTCGGGCAGCATGGCCTTCAGTTCACTGACACGGCCCTTGGCCACGCCGCTCGGCGCCGGCTCTTCGAGGATGCGCTTGGGCAGGGTGTCGTCGGCGGCGGTCAGGCCGGCGGCGAGGTTGAACTGACGCTCGAGATTCCAGATGCGTTCGCCGGTTTCGTTGAAACGTGCGAGATCCCAGCCGCCTTCGATGGCGCCATCGAGCTGCAGCGCGTAGTGCTCGGGCAGCGCGCCGGAGTGCAGGGTGAACAGGCACAGGCCGGACGAATCGATGGCCGAGATCAAGTCCTGGCTGCTGCGCACCACCTCGGGCTTTTCCTTGATTTCCTGGGTGGTGAAATCGCTGGCATAGGGATTGGCGCGCAGGTGGCAGGCGCCGCGGTTGCTGGTCGCGTAGCCCAAGCCCATGCCCTGCATGGCGCGGCCGTCGTAGGCCGCGAACTCCTGGCCCTTGACCGCCATCGACAGCTCCGGATGACCGTACTTGGCGGTCAGGAGCTTGGAACCCAAGCCGAGTTCACGCCCGAAGCCTTCGCCCTTGCCGGCCAGTTCAGCCATCAGGCACAGCGCTTCGGCGTTGCCGAAATTGAGCTTCACGCCGCCGGTCTCTTGCTCGGTGATGGCGCCGATCTCGAACAGCTCCATGGCCGCCGCGAGCGTGCCGCCGAAGGAGATCGGATCCATGCCGTACTCGTTGCACAAGAAGCCGGCATAGGTCGCGGCTTCCATGTCGGCCACGCCCACCGCCGAGCCCAGCGCGTAGGCGGTCTCGTATTCCAGGCCGCCCGAGGCGTGCTGGTACTGCGGCTTGTCCTTGACCGAGAAATGCTTGGGATCGATATGCGAGATGCGCCCGCAACCGATGGTGCAGGCGAAACAGGCGGCGTTCTGGATGAGATTGACGTGGCCGTTCTCGTTCGGCGCCTTCATGGTCTTGGCGTTGAGCTTGTCCGAGCCTTCGAACTGCACCTGGCGATTGTTGCGCGTCGGCAGCGCGCCGACCGTGCCGGTGATGTCCATCATCGAAATGGTGCCGTCGGAGGTCATGCCCTTGCGGCCGGGGTTTTCCGCCAGCGCTTCGTTGGCAATCCTGACCGCCGCCATGAACTTCCTGGCGTCATGCGGTTTGACGCCCTTGGTGCCGCGCACCGCGATCGCCTTCAGCTGTTTCGAGCCCATCACCGCGCCCACGCCGGAGCGGCCGGCGGCGCGGTGCAGATCGTTGACGATGCAGGCGTAGCGATTGCCGTATTCACCGGCCTGGCCGATGGAGGCGATGCGGATCAGGGGATCGCGGTGGGTGGCCTTGATGGCCGGTTCGATTTCCCACACCGACTTGCCCCACAGCTCGTCGGCCGGCAGCAGCTCGGCGCGGTCATCTTCGATGTAGAGATAGACCGGCTTCGGCGCGCGACCTTCGAGGATGATGAGGTCGTAGCCCGCCATCTTCAGTTCACCGCCGAACTGGCCGCCGGAATTGGAGGCGGCGATGGCGCCGGTCAGGGCGCCCTTGGTGACCGCCGTCCAGCGTCCGCCGGTGGAGGCGATGGTGCCGGTCAGGGGGCCGGTGGCGATGATGAGCTTGTTGTCAGGTGACAGGGGATCGACCTTGGGGTCGATCTCTTCCATGAGGTACTTGGTGGCGAGGCCGCGCGAGCCCAGATACTGCTGGGCCCACAGCATGTTCAGGGGCTCGTTGGTGCAGGTACCCGCCGTGAGATTGACGCGCAGTATGTTCTTTTGCCAGCCCATGTTGCTCTCCTTCGAATCTTGCCGCGGCCGCGGTCGATGTGCCGCATTCTACTGGCTTTGCGGGACGGATGAAGGGGCCGTGCGCGGCGCGGTGGGAGGCACACGAATCCCGCGACGAAGCGAGGGTTTTAGGCGGGCGGACCGCTGCGCGGTCAGCGACCGGGCGGGCAGGCGTAGGCGACCTCGAAACGGGTTGCGCCCGGCGCCCAGGCGGCGACATTGGCGGCGCGCGGATGCGCACAGCAGGTTTGCGCGGCGAGTTCGGCGCTGGCCAAGGCGGCGTCACGCGCCGCGGCCCATTCCTCCGGCGGCGTCGATTCCGACAGGCGCAGTTGCACATGGCAGGCGCCGTGTTGATCGATGGTCGCGACCACGCGTCGGCTGTCGCCGGCGCGCGGTGGCGCAGGCTCGAGCCCCAGCGGCCGTTCGCAGCGCGCGGGCTGTCGTGCGCAGGCGGCGAGCAGCAGCACGCCCAGCAGGCAGCACGCTTTGCCCGCCCTCATCGCACGCGCGTATCGAAACGCGGCAACACTTTTTCGGTCAGCAGTTCGAAGTGGCGCATGACGGCCGACTGCGGCATGAGTTCGCCGTGGGTGAACAGCCACAGGTACTCGACCTCGGCGTCCTTCAACATCGCTTCCAATTGACGCGTGACGCTGTCGGGTGTGCCGCAGCAGGCAAAGCCGCGCTCGACCTGGCTTTCCCAACGGTTGGGGATGTCGCGGTAATCCTCGCCGGGATGCGCGAGTACGGCATTGAAGCCGAAGCGCGAGAAGAAATTGGTCCACTCCCACGACGCCATGCGCCCCAGGCGCCACGCTTCCTCCTCGGTGTCGGCCACCACGATCTCGCGCGCGATGCCCATGCCGGCGCCGAGCGGCAACTGCCGGCCGCTTCGGGCATAGCCACGCTGCGCGGCGCGGATCTGTCCTTGCAGCAGCGACTTGTCGGTGAGGATGGCGACCGGGATCAAGCCGCGCGCGGCGGCGGTCTCGACCGTTTCCTCGGAAAATCCGAAAGGCTCGAACAAGGGTGGGTAGGGCTTTTGAAACGGCTGGGGCGCGATGCCGACTTCCGTCACGCGGCCCGCCGCGTCGATGCCGCCGCCGATGTCACGCGACAGGTCGCGCGCCGGCCAGTCGATGTTCGGCACCGGGATCTGCCAGTACTTGCCCTGGTAGGAAAACGTCGGCCGCGTCCAGGCGAGCTTGATGATGTCTATGCATTCGCCGTAGATCTCGCGCTTGGCGCGCTCGTAGGCGGCGGGGTCGGTGAGGTTGTCGGCCAGGCCCGGCAGATGCTGCCCGAGGATGTTCACCCAGCGCGACTGGATGCCGCGCGCAAAACCGGCGAAGGCGCGGCCGCCGGTCATCTGGTCCAGCACCGCGATGTCTTCGGCCACGCGCAGGGGGTTTGACGGCGGCAGCACCAGGCCCAGTTGGCCGACGCGTATGTTATGGGTGCGCGCCGCGATGTACTGGTCGAGCATCACCGGGTTGTTGGACACCGTGATGCCTTCCACGTGCAGGTGATGCTCGGTGAACGCCACGCCGTAGTAACGGTGCGCGTCGAGATAGCGCGCCTGCTCGACGAGGTTGGCGAGCATGGTCTGGTAGAGCTGCGTGTCCTGTCCGGCCATGCCGCGCTCGAGCGCGCTGGCCGGCCCGATCACGGGCGCATAGAAAATGCCGACTTCCATCACACCTCCCCCGCTTTGGCGGCAGTGTAGCGCATGCTTGGCGGCACTCGCGCCGCGCGCGGTCAGCGCGCTGCGTCGTGCAACAGGCGTCGACGACCGGAGCGTGCGGCGCGGACTCAGTCGCCGACGCGGCGCATGAAACGCGCGAAGAACGCCGCCAGTTCTTCGTGCGCCTGCAAAGGCAGCACGTGGGCGACGTATTGATCGGGCCTCACCACCACCATGCAGCCGCGCGCGCGATCGATGCCACGCAGCTCGAAGATGTCACGCCCGCCCCTGCCATCGGCGCAAAACGCCTTCTCGTAGTCGCACAGACCGAGACGGCCCTTGTGCGGTAGCAACAAGGGCGGCAGCTGCGCCAGCTCGATGTCGCGGTGTGAGGCCTGGTAGACCGCGCGCACGTCGATCACGCTGTCGATGTCCGCGCCCGTCGGCGTGTGACGAATCAGCGGCGATGTTGCGGACGCTGCGAGGAACGCGCACAAGGCGCCGACCGCCGAGGCGGCGTCAGCGACGGGTGCGGCGTCGGCGAAGATCAACACCCGCCAGCGGCCATCGGCCTTCAATACATGGCCGAGCTCCAGGGGTCGCGCGTCCGCCACGCGCACCACCGGCGCCGAATGGAAACGCATGCCTATCGTCTGGCCGCGCGCCAGCGGCTGATGCTCGCCGCGCGCCACGATCAACGACGGTGGGTAGTGCACCGCCGTGCCGGCGGTGAAGCGCCCATGCTTGATGAAGTAGGCCTGGAACAGCGCCGGATCGGGCGCCGGCGCGTGTTCGCCGGCGGCCTGCCGCGGCCGGGTGCTGAACATGCGCGCGAACTCGCGATCGAAGTCGATGAGTTCCTGGGCTACCGCGCGGCGTTCGTCGGAATAACTCGCAAGGATGTCGGGCAGTGCGCGCCCCTGCAACACCGCGCCGAGCTTCCAGCCGAGGTTGAAGCTGTCGGCCATCGACACGTTCATGCCCTGGCCGGCCTTGGGACTGTGGGTGTGGCAGGCGTCACCGACGATGAAGGCGCGCGGGTACGCGCCCATGCCAGGCGCCGCGGCGTTGTCGAAGCTGTCGCACAGGCGCTGACCGATCTCGTACACCGACCACCACGCGACTTCTTTCACGCTGAGCGTGTAAGGGTGCAGGATGCGTTGCGCGGCGGCGACGAGATGCTCGGGCGTCAGCTTGCGATGGGCCACGCGTTCGCTCGGCGCGAGCTTGTCGAGCTCGATGTACATGCGCACCATGTAGCCGCCTTCACGCGGAATGATCAGCACGCTGCCGTGGCTCGCCGAATGCACCACGGCCTTGCGTCGCAGGTCCGGGAAATCGCTGACCGCCAGCACGTCCATCACGCCCCAGGCCTGGTTGGCCGAATCACCGCGCAGCACGCCGCCCAGCGCCTCGCGCACCGTCGAGCGCGCGCCATCGCAGCCCACCACGTAGCGCGCGCGCAGCGTTTCGGTCGCGCCGCGCCGCGCATCATCCAGGCACTCGAGCCGCGCCGTGACCGGATGGCTGGCGGCGGCATCCCGCTCGTGCCGCGCAGCGTCGATATCGAGGCTCAGCAGGCGACGCGCATAGTCCGGCGCGAGACGCGACGGCGAATTCGCCATCAGTTCAAGAAAGAAGTCGTGCACGCGCGCCTGGTTCAGGATCACGTGCGGCATCTCCGACAAATCGTCCTCGGTATCCTGGATGCACCTGCCGCGCACGATGTGCTCGGGGCGCACGGGATCGGCATTCCAGAACGCCGTCTCGTTCACCCAGCAGGCTTCCTTCAAGACCCGCTCGGCGAAGCCGAAGGCTTCGAACATCTCCATGCTGCGACAGGCGATGCCGTCGGCCTGGCCGATGGTGAGCGGCCCGGCTTTCTGTTCGACGATGGCAACGTCGATGCCGGGCAGGCTCGCGAGCTGCGCGGCGAGCGTGAGGCCAGCCGGTCCGCAGCCGACCAGCAACACGTCGACCTCGCGTACGCCGTCGGCGCCGCGCCGCGCGAGGTCCAGCGGCTCGGCGATGGCCGGGTCGCCGGCACGGAATCCATTGAGATGAAACTGCATGGCGTGGGTCCTGAAAAGCTTCGCGGTCGTGTGACCATCGCACGGCATGGTAAAGGTTCGCGCCATCGCTACCCAAGTCGCGACGCGTCGACGTTATTCGGTGAAGAACCAAAAAAAAGGGCCGCGTGATGTACGGCCCTAGAGGAGTGCCACAGGGGGTGGCAGATGCGATGCATCCTGCTGCCCGCGCATGCGCGGGCAGCAGGGCGAGGTCTTAGCGACCTTCCGTCAGGTAGTTGACGTCGTGGGTGCGCTTGGCTTCCTTCAGCGTGGTGAGCGGGAAGGCCGCGCCACGGGTCGGCACCAGCGTGCCGCGACCGTTCTGCAGGTCGACCACGTTGATGCTCTGGAACGACGCCATGCGAGTGCCGGCCGGGGTCTTGTCACCCTTCCACTTCTTCTCGCCGTCGGCGTACTGCGGATCTTCGGTCCAGGCCTTCTGGATCTGCCACACCTTCCACACTTCGCCGGCCTTGTCGAAAGCGTTGGCGTAGAAGCATTCGCCCGACTCACGATCGATGTACAGGAACTTGGTCGAGTACGGATGGTTGCTGCGCTGGGGGGTCATGCGCAGCACGTCGGTCTTGCGCAGGGCCCAGTCGTCGAGCGGCGCCCAGCCGTTCGGACCGTAGTAGACGGTGTCGGTGTTACGCGAGCGCGCCACGGCCAGGATGCGAGCCGTGCCGACGTATTCCCAGGAATGTTCCATCGGACGGCCGTTGAAGCCGTAGAAATCTTCCAGGGTGTGATCGGTACCGAGCAGCGAGTCGGACTTCACTTCCACCGAGATGCGACGCACGCGACGCAGCGAGGGGATGTACGCCCACGAGTCGTCGGCCTTGCGCGGGTCGTCGTAGCGCAAGATCAGGAACGCGGTGCCGGCGATGTCGAACGGCGAGGTGAAGCCGGTGTATTCGCGGAAGTTGGTGTCCTTGGCGAAGCCCTTGCCACCGTCCATCTTGTAGTCGGTGTCGGCCAGGTCGGCGCGATGCGACATGATGACGCGCTGGTAGGGACCCGCCAGCACGCGCTCGAACGAGCCGCCACCAGTGTAGTAGTCCTTGTACTTGCCGCCGTCGGCCGTCATCACGTCATGGCCGCTGTGTTCGCCACCGGCGCGCACCCACACCCAATGCACTTCGTTGACCTTGAGGCCGGCGTTCTGCCAGCGGAAGGTCCAGTTCCACACCGCTTTCCAACCGTCGTCCTTGCTGCCGGCCTGGAAGGCTTCCGGGTCGAAGGGACGGCCGGAAGTGTAATTCTCGATCGCGCCGTCGGCGGCGATGGTGGCCTGGCCCTTGAACTTCTCGGTGGCAGCCTTGTAGCTGTCGGCCGGGCTCATGTCGCCAGCGTCCTTGATCTTGATGTCCATGCCTTCGAACAGCACCGTGGGCTGCTGCTCGGCGGGGATGAAGGGACGCACGAGGTCAGCCTTGTCGAACGTGATCGAGTCGCCGTCGGCGAACTGCGGCTGCGCGCTCTGGTTGGCCTTCAACCAGGCCATGTGATCTTCGGGACTGAAGGCCTGTGCGCACAAGGGTTGTGCGACGACTGCGGCCAGCAGCGTGTAGTGCAAACGTTTCAACATTTTCAACTCCTAGGGACGCAAATCTCGGCGCGCCAGGACCAAACCCCGCACGCCCGCAACAAAGTGACGCCACGCACGGTGCGCGACGCTGGGAAGTCTAGCGGCGATACCCGGCGACCGCGCTCGCGCGACACGGTGAAGCGACAATTGCGGCAATGCATGTCCGAATATGAGACAGAAAAAAAAACGGCGCCGAAGGGCGCCGTGATTGAGCTCGGTCAAGCGCGATGCGCGCGCCGCATGCGACTAAGACGAGACCTCGGCGCCGGGCGCGCTGTCCGAAGGCGGCACAATGCGCGGCGGCGCCGCACGCCACAGGCCATCGGCGCTGTAGGCGCGCCAGCCCCAGCGCAACCACGCGAGCAAGGCGAACGCCAACCACAAGGCCCATGCCAGCATGAGGCCGCGATAGAACCACAGCGACACCGACAACACCCACGCGCGCGGATGTTCGTCCGCGACACGATCGGCAAACCATTTCAGTTCATTGCCATGGGAGCCGTTGCCGGCAATCTGCATGTTCGGTTGCCCGAGCAAGCCCTGTTCGATGGCCTGGAACAAGGTCGACAAGGCCACCAGCGTCAACAGCGCGAGCACCACCTGCATGGCATTGAACCAGCGCCGCGAAATCCGCTCGCCGACACGCTCACGCGCGCCCAAGGCAAACAACCAGGCGATCACCAGCAGCGCCATCGGCAAGGCTATCTGCGTCAGGCCAATCACCAGCAGCAGCCATTGCGCGGTGCCGAGCGGCGTCACGCGCGTGCGGCCCAGGGCCACCGCCACCAGGCACCACACCAGCAACACCCCCCAGAACAGCACCGCCGGACCGACGCGCGGTCCGCCGGCCCATAGCACCCAGCGGTCCTGCGGCAGGCCGAGCGCGATGCTGGCATTGACGCTCGGCATACCGAGACTGAAGGCCGGCACGCGGTAGAGCGCGACCAGCGCCTCGTCCGCCTGCCAATTGAGCGTGACCTGCTGCACACCGGGCACCACCGGCAAACTCAGCTTGCGACCATCCTGGCGAATGGGCTGCGCCGCGCCGTTGATGCTGACGCTGGCCAGACGGGCGCCGTCCGGCAGGGTCATGACATGCTGACCGCCCTTGGAACTGCGCAGGCTGACATCGAGCGTGAAATCGCTGGCGCGTTGCGCCGGACGCACGGCCAGCGCGCTGCGGTCCACGGTCAGACTCTGTCCTTCGACGCCGCGCGGACGCGTCAACGCGATGGTGACCCGTTCGCCCGGCCACGGTTGCCAGGTCGGCAGCCACTGCCCCGCTTCGCTTTGATGATGCACGACCGCCAGGCCACCGAGTTCGGCGTGCCACAGCGGTGCGATATCGGCGCGCCAGGTCTCGACCCAGTCCGGCGCGTCGGGCGCGCGGAAGACCAGCGGCGAGGATTGCGCCAGCACCGAACTCCAGCCGGCTTCGCTGACACCACTCGCCATGTCGATGGCGATGCGTCCGTCGTTCACCCGCGCCTCGGCGCTGGTCACCGACTCGCCGGCCAGCAGCGGGATGGACAGCACCGCCGCGCTGTCGGGCGGCGTGAGGCGCACGACGCGCGTCTCGACGCGCCAGTCGAGGCCGAGATGCAGTACGCGTTCGACGCGAAAAAACGCCGGCAACGCGCGCGGCTTGAGCGTCTGCTCGACACCGCCGGAATCGCGCGCGATGCGCGTGAAGATCAACTGCGATTGCGCACCGCCATCGTCGCGCTGGCCGCTGACGGTCCAGCCCGCGAGCTTGATGTCGAGACGCTGCGGCGGCAACGGAAACGGCAGCTGGAAACTCGCGCCCGGCGGTGTCGCCCCCAGCAGGTCGATACGGTGACGTCCCTCGGCCAGTTCCAGCCACAACACGCCATGCGCGTCCCGCGCCAGGCCACGCTCGGTATCGCCGTCGACCACCACCATGCTCGGCGACCATTGATCGGCGGCGCCCGGCAGCGGCACCGCCACGGCGCCGGCGGCATGGATGTCGAGGCTGAGACTCAGGTGCTGGTCGGCCAGCTCGCCGTCCAGTCGCGCCAGCGAGGCACAGCTCGGCAGGCAATCGGGCGCACGTGTCAGGCGCTCGCGCAATTGCTGCAACACCCCCGCATCGGGCACGACAACTTCGGGCAAGACGTCATCGGTAACGGCGGCGTCGGGTGC
The DNA here is from genome assembly GCA_016719885.1 of Pseudomonadota bacterium. Lineage (NCBI taxonomy): Bacteria > Pseudomonadati > Pseudomonadota > Pseudomonadota bacterium. The sequence goes on from JADJYF010000018.1 coordinate 22,939, forward strand.
GGCGGCATGCGCCGCGCGCGGCACGCCGACGCCCGTCGCCGTCAAGACCAGCAGCACCAGCAGCGTGCTCGCTTGCGCCGCGAGCGGCCGTGGGGCGGTCAAGCCGCGCAACGCTTCGCGCAGGAATACCATCAGCAGCGCGGCCAGCAGCGTCACCCGTGCCACCGCCAACAGCAGATTGCCGAGCGGTGAAATGAACGACAGGTGCAAGCGTTGGGCATGCGTGACCGGGCCATTCCAGCTGAGCTCGACGGTATGGCCCTGCCACGACGGCAAGCCCGGCCCGGTCTGGATGGTGGCATGCGGATCGATGTCGGTCAGCGCACTGCGCGCGGCATCCGCGGACTGGCCGCCGTCCATGCTCTTCGCGAGGCGACGTTCCATGCGCGTCACACTGCTCGCCACGCCATTCGTCACGGCCTCGAGCGCCGCCACCGGCTGCGGCGCGTCGCTCGCCACCGGCGCCGCCGGCGCCAGCGTGTCGCTCATGCCTTGCACCTGGGCGAGCTGCGGAAACAGTCCGACGCGCAACTCGAGCATCATGAAATCGAGACACATCACCAGCAGCACGACCAGCGTGACGTTGCGATAGGCGCGCACCAGGCGTTTGAACAGGTGCTCGGGCAGTACGCTCAGCAAGGCCTGCGCGGCCAACAGATGCAACCACGGTTGATGGGGCGCCCGCGCTTCGTGCCAGATCAGCGCCAAGCTCACCAGCACCAGCACCGCCGTCGCGCGGCCCATCAGCCGCGCGGTGGCGATGGCAATGATCAGCACCACGAACAGGTCCAGCAGTGTCCAGCGCTTGAGCCAGGTATCGGGCACATCGTCGGCGCCGCTCGCCGCCCACAGTCGCCAGCCGGGCGGCAGGTGCAGACGGGTCGACAACTGCTGCACGTCGGCCATCCAGCCCACGGCCGCCATCTCGCCACGCGCCAGGCGTGCATCGGCCGTCAGCTCGAGTGCGCCGCGACGCACTTCCACACCGCGCGTGCGCGCGTCGACCGCGGTGATGAACTGCGGCTCGCCATTGAGGGTGACGCGGCCGATCTGCAGGTCCGGGCTGGCGTCGAGCCGCCAGCGACGCGTCACCTGTCCGCTCAGGTGATCCTGTACGGTGTAGCCCTGGCCGTCGAAATCCAGCCACAGATCGCGCACCAGGCGTAACTGGTCAGGCTCGGGCTGCGGATCGCCGCGACGCTGCTCGATGAATTCCAGCGCATCGTCCTGCGCCATGCGCCACGTCGGCAGCTCGCGCCATTCGGCCGGTGCATTGGTTTGCAACGGATCGACCACCGTGCCGCCGCGCACTTCGACCAGGCGCAAGGCATTGCGCGCCGCGAATGCCCAGACCTCCTCGGCGGGCCATGGCGCCGCCGCGGCCGGCGGCGCGAGGCGCGCGGTGGGCGCCGCCTGACGACTGCGCAAGACCACGCGCCAGTGCCCGGAGCGCAATTGCAGTCGCAGCGTGCCATCGACTTCGAGTCGCGCCGGCAGCGGACTGGTGAGCTGCATGGGCACGGCGCCTTCCAGCAACATGCCGCGACTTTGCCATTCGCGCGCCGCGCCGGACACGTCGAGTTCCAGCACGGTCTCGACGGTCATCGGCAAATCGTCGACCAGCTGCCTGAACACGCGCGCATCGACGCTGTCGCCGTCGCTGACGGCATCGCCGCGCGGCTTGAGCCACAGCTCGCCGTTGCCGACCGCGCTGACACGCGGCTGGGCAACGCCCTCGATCTTTACTTCGACGACGCCGGTGTCGGCCGGCAGGTGCAAGGTTTCAGGCAGGGCGCGCCATTCGAAGCGCCCCGCCAGGCGATGCCGACCGCTGGCCAGCAACACCGCCGGACGCCCGGCATGCGCCACCACCACCGCGTCGCTGCCATCCACCGTCACGCCCTGCGGCCATTGCCCGTCGCCGCCCGGCAGCGCCACCCAGCTGCGCGCGTGGACCGACACCGTGGTGGCAAAGCCGCCACCGCGGGCGTCGAGCTCGAGATGCAGCGGGCTGCTCCAGACACAGCGTCGCTGGTCGCTATTGAAATACAGCGGACAATCGCGCTCGGGGGCATCGTCCAGCACCCACGACACCCACGGCACGAGCGGCGCGGGCACATCACCGACGGCGAGCCTGTCGGCGGCGTGGGCGACAACGCTTGCACAACACAGTGTCATGGCCAGTGCGCACCACGGCCCCCACGATTTGCGCGACGACATGCCTGACTCCCTGCTTGACTCCGATGTCACGCCGGAGTGTAGCCGCAGCGCGAGGCATGCGTCTGCGCGCGCTTTGTGCGAGCCCTGTCACAGGGCGCGACAGGCACCGCCAACGCGCTGCCATACGGTTCTCAATTCCAAGGAGCTGACGTTGTACCTCGATCATCGGCCACCTACGCTCGACGTCCAGACACATTCGTTGAGACGGAAAACCGCGTTTTGAAATTCACCTGTGCCGCGCATCCGCGCGCCGCCGCGTCATGGCGTCCGCGCACCCTGCTCCTGGTCGCCTTGTCGAGCCTGCTGCTGGCGTCATCCGCCCATGCGGTGGTCAAGGGCGTGCCCGCATCCTTGCCAGGCCTGACCCAGGTCAGCGATGCGCGCTGGGACGCCACCGCGGTGCGCAAGGTGTTGCGCACCTTCGCCTTCGGCGGCCACGCCACCGACACGCAGATCGATGCATGGGCGGCCCTGAAACCCGAGCTCGCCATCGTGCAGATGCTGACCTTCAACGAGCACAACCTGCTGCTCTCGCCGGTCGATGCCTCGCTGCCCAAGGAAGCGATGCACAAGCGGCCGCAAACGCTGCGCGCGCTCGGCAACCTGTGGGCGACCAACAATAGCGCCAACATGCTCGAGCCGGAGGATCGCGCGGACTACGCGCGCAGCAGCTGGCATGGCGCGATGCTGACCTGGTCGCTGGCGGCACGCGTGCGCGGCGGCAATCCGTTCCGCCACCGCATCGGCTATTGGGAAACCAATTTCCATCTCGCCGTCAGCCATGCGCGCGGCGTGTCCAACTACCAGCTGGTGCGCTACTACGACGACGTGATGGCGTCACTGGCGCGCGGCGACAGCTACGACGCGGTGATCGCCACCAGTGCGCTGTCGGCCGCCATCGGCCAGCATTACGGCCACCGTGACAACCGTTACTACGATGGCGTGTGCTATTGCAACGAAGATTTCGCGCGCGAATTCCATCAGCTCGGCTTCGGCATCCTGGGTGTCGGCGATCAGCGCTATCACGAGCGCGTCACCATCAAGAACACCGCCGCCGCGCTCACCGGCATGTACTTCGTCAGCAGCGAAACGCGCAACGAATGGGAAGCGGAAAAAGTCGTGTTCGGCACCAACGGTCACGTACCGAAGGCGCTTCCCATCCTTCACCACACCATCGCCGGCGCGAACAGCCGCGACAAGATCCGCACCCTCGCGCGCTTCGACATCAACTACAAGGAAAGCCTCGCCAACCTGCCGGTGATGATCGTGCAGTCGATCGCCGACGACAACGTGTCCGCCCAGGAAGCCGCCGCGCTGCGTCGCGCCTGGGCCAGCATGGCGGACAAGGACCTGCTGCGCTTTCTGCGCGCCTATGCCATTTCAACGCAGTTCCATTCCGCCACGCGCGTCAAGCAACTGACCAGCCTCGAACGGCACATGGTGATCGCCAACCGCTTCGCCGACACCAATCGTGAGCAGTACCACGACATTCCGGAGCTGTGGCGTCTGTATTGGGAGGAAGAAGTGATCCCCTTCGAACCGTGGCACGAGGTGTTCGGTCACCAGAACGGTCCGGAGACGGCCGGCAGCGCCGCGCTGTTCCGCAAGAACTACAAGCGCGCCACCGACGCCAGCTTCAGCTACAGCGTCGAGGACTTCAACGACACGCCGCGCGCCAAGGACTGGCGACGACTCATGCCCAAGGGCCGGGGCTATTTCGTCGGCACCAGCGCCGAATGGTTGTGGCAACGCTTCGTGGCCGACGGCCTGAAGAACTTCGGCCCGTTGGAGCGCGCGCACCTGTACGCGCTGCTGGCCTACGGCCGCGATCTCGGCGCGGTGCTGCATCCGCGGTTTCCCGATACCGCTGTCACCCTCGCCGAGTTGAACGCGCCGGCCGGCAAGGCGTGGCTGGCCAAGGTCGCCGCCGCGCGTCTGCCGCTCGAGAGCAAGGATGCCGACATCCGCGAACGCACCAACGATCGCATCGGCGCGGCGCTGGATTTCATCATCGCCACGCCGTTCATGCTGGCCGAGGAAGGACGTTGAACATGGATCACCAGCCCGCGCGCCGCAATTTCCTGCGCACCAGCCTGGCGCTCGCGGCGGTGCTCGGCAACGGGCTGCCGTTCGGCATGAGCAATGCGCGCGCCGACGGTTTCGCCGCTCTCGGCCATCGCTTCCTGGCCAACATCATGTTGAACGGCGGCCCCGACATGCGCCATCTCTTGATGCCACGCTGGTCGTCGGTGGTCGGCAGCTACGGCCGCGAATTCTGGCGCGTGCGCGCCTCGGCGCAGGGCGCGGCGGACGATGCCGCGGTGCTGGAACAGCGCTGGAACGAGGATTACCTGCCCGCCGCCGACGGCGCCACCGAGTTCGGCATCCTCAAGCAGGCCGCGTGGCTGCACGACATGTGGAGCGCCGGCAAGGTCGCGCTGGTGTGCGGCGTGCTGAACGACAGCTCACGTGATCACGAACTCGCGATCCGCTCGATGGAGATGGGCAACCGCCTCGCCGACAAGTTCACGTTCGGCTCGGGCTGGGGTGGACGCCTGGCGCAGGCCGCCAACGGCAACGTGATTGCGCTCACCACTTCGCCGCGGCGCTTTTCCTTCGGCCCCAATCCGAATGCCCTGGGCAATCTCAGCCTGGTCGACAACCGGCGCATGATCCCGGCCGCCAACATGCGCGAGATCGCACTGGCCGAAGTCGCACCTGACGCGGACTATTACGGCTTCGGCGACAAGCTGAAACGCGGCTTGAAGCAGTACTACGCCGAGCGTCGCGCGAGCGTGAGCAAGCGCTCGGTCTATGCGCAGTTCTTCGAACACGAGCGCAAGCTGCGTGAACTCGGCGCAGTGGTCGACGGTCGGCTGGCCAGCGTGCCGGTGCCGGCGGCCATCGACGCGCTGTTCGCGGACGACAGCGTGACCGGCTACGACCTTGCGCTGCAGACCCGCAACCTCTACGACGCGCTGGCCTGCAACGACCTGCTCGACATCCATGTCGCCTCCATGGACTTCAACGGCTGGGACTCGCACAACAACCAGCGCGACGAGTTCGCCACCAATGCCAATGCCCTGTTCGGCGCCAGCGGCGCGCTGGCCACCCTGTATGCGGCCCTGCCGCCCGCCGTGCGCGCCAACGTGGTATTCCAGGTCGGCGGTGAATTCGGCCGCCAGCTCGCCGCCAATCTCGGCGGCGGCACCGACCACGGTGAGGGCCTGGTCACGATCTTGATCGGCGACGCGGTGGTGGGCGGTGTCTACGGCACCATGTTCCCGGACAGCGAACTCGCACGCCTGCGCCAGGACTCCGCGCAGATCGAAGGCGTCAATGCCATCGACCACGTGTTCGGGCGGGTCGCCGAGTGGGTGGTGCCGGGCTCCAAGGCCCAGGTTTTTCCCAACGCCGCCAGCGCGCCGCTGGAAGCCGGCCTCGACCTGTCAGGAATGTTCAGCGCATGAGCACGCTACACACACGCATCGCGTCGACGACGCTGGTCCTGTTGTTGGCGTCGACGCCATCGCTTGCCGCCGAGCCGGCCGCGCCACCGCCGGGGGCCGAGGCCGCGGCGCTGGAAAACCAAGCCGCGACCCTCGAAAGCGCGATCGAGCAGGAATGCCGCAAGGTCGCGCGCGAAGCGCGACCCCAGTGCCACAAGCAGCGCGCGCAGGCGGTGGCGCGACTGCGCGCGCAGGCGGCACGCAAGCGCTGACGACGCGCAGCGCGCTCGGCGCGCCGCGATCGCTGCTCAGGTGCCGAGGCGCAGCATGGCCGCGCGCGTCATGTATTGATTGACCATGTCACCCTCGGGATCGAGCGCGGTCTTCCAGTTGCCACGACATTGCTCGGCCTGGTGGAAGCGCGTGACCTTGTTGCTCTGCACGTCGTGGCTGATGGCCCAGTTCCAACTCCACTCCGGGCGTCCGTCACGGGTGAGCTGTCGCGTATCGCCGGCGATGCGTTGACCGCCGCCGCCTTCGAACCCTTTCCATGCCTCGCCGCGCCGATCGTAGGAGATCGCCTGTACCGGGCCCATGTTGCGCGCATCGATGTAGATGCGGCGCTTGGACACCGGCGCGCGAGGGTAGCCAATCGGCTCGCCTTCGAACACGATCACCTCGGGGATGAGCTCCTTGCTCACGTAGTAGTAGGTGTGGTCCTTGCCGCCGCCGACGGTTTGCGGTTCCCAGTTGTCGTTTTCGGGGCGCCACTGCTTCGAACTCGACCCCAGGAACGGGCCGCGATGGATGATTTTGAAATTGCCCCAGGTCAGCATCGGGTCACCAGCCGCCCAGGCGTCCGACAGGTAGAGATTCATGCCCGGCATGTAAGGCTCGAAGCGTTGATTGGACGGGAAGCGCCGCACACGCTTGAACTGCGGCAGGAAGCCATAGAGTTCGGGAAACCTGCGCTGGTCGTAATCCCACACGCTTAAGAAGCACGAGCCCTTCACATCCAGCGTGTAGGTGAACCACACCGACTGCAGGCGCGCCTTGTCCTCGTAGCCGGCAAGGTAGGGACCGCCCGCCGCCGGGTCCACCAAGCCCGTGCATTGCTGCTCGGCCCACACGAAATCGTACTCGTACTCGAGATCGCCGTCGGCGCCGAACACCTGCGACGGAATGGCATACAGGGCGCGGTCGTGACGTCCCCAGCTCAAGGTCAGGTTGGCGATGACTTCGGCGCCGGTGCTGGCGTCGGGAAACGGCAGGCCACCTATCCACGGTTTGCCGTCGCGCGTGACGACGTTGCCTTCGGCATCGAAGCCGGCCTGGCCCTGGTTGCGCAGCGTGGCATCGAAAAAGTACGGCGGGTACATGGCGTCGGCGCGCGTCTCGGCGTGCTGGATGACGAACTTGCGCCGGTCCTGTTTGACTTCCTGGAACAGGATCGGGTCGACCAGGTCCTGCACCAGGTCGATGCTGTCGGCATCGATCACGTCGCCGGGCTTGACGCGGCCCTTGGTGAAGGCCTCGATGTCCATGAGTTCATCGGGATAGGCGCGGCCGGTCTCGGCGCTGCGAGCAATTTCCGGCCACAGCGCGCCAAGCACACCGACCTGGCCGAAACCGCGTGCGGTCGCGGCCAGGAAGTGCCGACGGGCAAAATCGAAATCGAATTTTCTGATGTGCATGGAGCGCCTGCCATGAAGCCACGGGCGCCGCGACCTGCGACGCTGCCGTGAGCATAGCAGGGGCTTGGGGGGTCGCCGCTCGACGCGGCGGCGAATGGGGCAAGGGCTGGCAGCCGCGCGCCGTCGTGGGCGCGCGTCAGGTTGCGCGGTTATGGCCCGCCGGTGGCGACCAGCCCGGTGCTAGGGGGCGGAGCCATCAAGGCCTCCACCCGCTGCGCCGCGGATTCGCAGCCGTCGAGACTGCGCGCGACCTTGAGCTTGTGTTTCACCGACTGCTTGCGGCCCTCGAGATGACGCACGACCGCGCGCGTCAAAGGGCCACACGCTTCGGTCATGCGGCCTTCCGCGCGCAGCAGTTCGGGCTCGGCGCTGGCGAAGTCCTCGCGCAGCGGATAGCGATCGAGCAGCGCATCGGCGATCCGACTCTGGTAGACGAAGACGCGCTTGGCGCGCGCCTCGGTGTCTTCCTCGGCATGCTGTGCCACGGTCGGCACGACCTCGGCGCTGCGCGGCGCGACGCCGGCGCAGCCCGCCAACCATGGCAGCAAGGCCACACCCATCACGGCCACCGGTCTCGACAGGCACGAAGCTAGCGAAAAAGACATACGTGTTTCCTTGCCGCAAGGCGCGTCACTTCGCGTCTCGCATTCGAATGTCATGATAGCGGGCGATGCGTACCGCGCGAGTGTGCAAACGCCGCAATGTGAAGCACACCGCATGCCTCGCCCACGAGCGCCCGAGCGTCGCCACCGGGTGATGCGTAGCGACACGCGCGGTGCACGCCGCATCACCCTGGTCCTGGCGTTAGCGGCGCCTGGCACGGCGGCTTGAGGCCTCGCCTCGTCGCCCGCTTTGCACGCCATGCAGGGCGATGACTCAAGCACGACTTCGGTCGGTATAGTGGCGCCAATGACTGCCCACCCCAGCCCTGTCGCCGACCCGTCGGCCGCGACCGAACACGCCCTGCTGACGCTGGTGAACGCCGTGGCCGGCGAACTGCATCGTGGCCACGCGGGGCTCGCGGCCGCGCACCTCGATACCTCGCTGGAACGCGAGCTCGGCATCGACAGCCTGGCGCGCGTCGAACTCGGCATGCGCATCGAGCGTCACTTCGGCCACACCATCGCCGACCAGGCGCTGTTCGAGGCCGAGACGCCGCGCGACCTGTTGCGCGCGCTGGCCGGCGCCACGGGCCTGGTGCAGAACCTCGCCACCGCGCCCAGCGCGACGCCCGCCGCCGCCGGCGGCGTGATCAGTGTGCCGCGGGAGGCGCGCAACCTGGTCGACATGCTGGCCTGGCACGTCGAACGCCATGGCGAACGGCGCCACATCGAATTGTTCGAGGACGGCGGTCAGGGCGAGATATTGAGCTACCGCGCACTGTGGGACGGCGCGGCGCGGGTGGCGAGCGGACTCCAGCGCGGCGGCCTCGAAAGCGGCGCGCGGGTGGCATTGATGCTGCCTAGCGGCTGTGATTATTTCTTTGCCTTCTACGGCGTGCTGCTGGCCGGCGGCGTGCCGGTGCCGATCTATCCGCCGGTGCGTCGCGCGCAGCTCGAGGAGCACCTGCGCCGCCAGGGACGCATCCTCGCCAACGCCCAGGCATCGGTGTTGATCACCACCGACGACGCGCTGCTGGTGGCGCGCCTGTTGACCGCGGCGGTGGCGAGTCTCGGCAGCGTCACCACCGTCGCCGAACTCGGCAGCCATGGCGCGCACTTCGAACGCGCCGCGCCGCCGCCCGACGCGCTCGGCTTTCTGCAATACACCTCCGGCAGCACCGGCGATCCCAAGGGCGTGATGCTGTCGCACGCCAACCTGCTGGCCAATATCCGCGCCGACGGCCAGGGCCTGGCCGCGACCAGCGACGACGTGTTCGTGAGCTGGCTGCCGCTCTACCACGACATGGGCCTGATAGGTGCGTGGCTGGGCAGTCTCTACCATGCCGTGCCGCTGGTGCTGATGTCGCCCCTGACTTTCCTGGCGCGACCGCAGCGCTGGCTGTGGGCCATACACCGCTATCGCGGCACGCTGTCGGCGGCGCCCAACTTCGCCTACGAGTTGTGCGTGTCACGCATCGCCGACAAGGACCTCGAAGGCCTGGACCTGTCGAGCTGGCGGCTGGCCTTGAACGGCGCCGAGGCGATCAGCGCCGACACCATGCATGCCTTCATGCGGCGCTACGCGCGCCATGGCCTGCGCGGCGATGCCATGCTGCCGGTCTATGGCCTCGCGGAGTGCGCGGTGGGCCTGGCCTTCACGCCGCTCGGCCGCGGCCCGCGCGTCCATGTCATCGATCGCCAGGTGTTGGCGCGCGAGGGGCGCGCGCTGGTCGCGCCCGACAGTTTGCCCGCCGAAGCGACGCGCAGCGTGGTCGGCTGTGGCGTGCCGCTGCCGCGTCACGAGATCCGCGTGGTCGATGATGCGCGCCGCGAACTGCCGGAACGGGTCGAAGGCCATGTGCAGTTTCGCGGACCGTCGGCCACCCGCGGCTACTGGCGCAACAGCGAGGAGAGTGCGCGCCTCGTCGGCGCCGACGGCTGGCTGGCGAGCGGCGATCGCGGTTACCTGGTGGGCGGCGAGCTGTTCCTCACCGGACGTGTGAAGGACATCATCATTCGCGCCGGGCGCAACATCTACCCGGCCGAACTGGAAGACGCCATCGGCGCGCTGGACGGCATACGCAAAGGCCATGTCGCGGTGTTCGGTTCGCCCGATCCGGCGAGCGGCACCGAGCGCGTGGTGGTACTCGCGGAAACGCGCAAGCGCAACGCCGAATCGCGCGCCGCATTGGAGGCAGCGATCAAGGCGCTGGCGGCCGATCTCATCGCGACGCCGCCCGAGGTGGTGGTGCTGGCGCCGCCCAACACCGTGCTGCGCACCTCCAGCGGCAAGATCCGGCGCAGCGCGTGTCGCGCGCTCTACGAACAGGGCCGCATCGGCGCAGCGGGCACGGCGGTATGGAGGCAGGTGCTGCGACTGGCGCTGGCCGGCGTCGGCCCGCAGTGCGCGCGCGCTGGGCAATCTGCGCGCGTGGCTCTATAGCGCTTACGCGTGGAACGTGTTCGTGCCGCTCGCCATCCTGACCTGGCTGCTGGCGATGCTGCCCGTGCCGGCGCGCCAGGTATGGCGCGGCGCACGCATCCTGGCGCGCCTCGCCGCCCGTCTGACCGGCACCAAGCTCGAAGTCGATGGCCTCGACGCGCTGCCGCCGAGCGGCCAGGCGGCGGTGCTGGTGGTCAATCACCAGAGCTATCTCGACGGCATGCTGATGCTGGCGGTGTTGCCGCGCCCGCCGCGTTTTCTCATCAAGGCGGAGCTGCGCGACTCGGCGCTGTTGGCGCGACCGTTGACACGCCTCGGCGCGCTGTTCGTGGAACGCTTCGATGCGGCGGGCGGCATCGCCAGCATGCGCATCGCGGCCGCGGCACTCGCCGACGGCGAGCTGCTGGTGGTCTTTCCCGAGGGCACGTTCAAGCGCATGCCGGGACTGCTGCCCTTCCACATGGGTGCGTTCACGGTCGCGGCGCAAACCGGCGCGCGCCTGGTGCCGGTCGCGATCCGCGGCACGCGCGGCATCCTGCGCGCCGGCAGCTGGTTCGTGCGCCACGGCGCGATCCGCGTCAGCGCCGGCCACGCGCTCACGACCGGCGACGAGGACGGCGCCTGGCAACAGTCGCTGGCCTTGCGCGATGCCGCGCGCGCGCACATCCTCGGTCACTGCGGCGAGCCGGACCTGGCCTACGAATCGAATGCCGTCACGCCCGACTGAAAGGCGCGGCGCGCGGCTTCCCCATTCCGGTAGCCTTGCCGCCGTGCCGCGCCTTCCCGTTCAATGGCAGGCGCGCATGCGCGCGACCGAGGACCGACGACCATGACCCTCACACTCGAAACGCTCGCCGCCCGTCTCAAGGTGCTCGAAGATCAGGAAGCGGTGCGCCACACCTGGCGTGACTACTGCAAATGCCTGGATGCCGATGACTGGCAGGGACTCGCCGACGTCTACGCCGCCGACGGTGAACTGGAAATGGTCGGACTCAACACCCTGGTGCCCGGCATCGACGGCCGCTATCGCGGGCGCGAGCACATCATCGAACGTTTCTACAAGCCGGCCATGGACAGCGCCGCCAACATCGGCAAGGGCCTGTTCGCGACCGGCCACATCAGCACCAACATGCAGGTGGAACTACACGGCGACGAGGCCACCACCCTCGCCTACTTCTTTGAAATCGTCGCCAACAACACCGTGCTGATCGGCACCTACCAGCACCGCATGCAACGCGATGCCGATCGCTGGCGATTCAAGTTCCTGCGCATCTCGGTGCGCTACCACGCCGAACTCAAGGTCGACAACGTCGGCGGCCAGAGCCTGGTCGAGATCCTGGCCAAGCCGTTCTAGCCGGCTACACGCTCAGCGCTGTGGTTTGCCCGGCGCGTTGGCGCCGGGCCTGACGAGATCGAACCTGTCGGTGGTGCGGGTATAGGTGAAGCCCGCCATGCGCCCCACCGGACGCAGCTTGTCGACGTCGATACGGAAGTCGTCGAAGTATTCGTCGTCGATGTGGAAGCGCACCACTTCGCCGATCACCAGCGAGCCGCCCATCGGCAGGGTGCTCATCTCCACCACCTGGCGCAGCTTGCACTCCATCGCGATGTGCGATTCCTTGACGCGCGGCACGGCCACCAGGTCACTGGGCACGGGCGTCAGGCCCGACACCTCGAATTCGTCCACCTCGGGCGGGAATTCCGCCGAGGTTTCGTTCATCGGCCGCACGATGTCCTCCGACACCACGTTGACCACGAACTCGCCGAGCCGCTCGGCGTTGTTGAGGGTGTCCTTGCGTTTCGCATCCAGGCTCAGCATCGGCGCGAAGGCGATGCACGGCGGATTGGCGCTGACGGCGGTGAAGAAGCTGAACGGCGCGAGGTTGTAGATACCGTCGGCGCCCATGGTCGACACGAAGGCGATGGGCCTCGGCAGTATCGAACCAATCAGCAGCTTGTAGATGTTGAACGGTTCGGTCGATTTGGGATCGATGACCATGGTGCGCCTCTTGTGCTTAGTTGTTGTCCTGTCGCCCAGCTCAAGCCGACGCGAGCTGTGTCGCGATGGCCTGGCCGAGATCGCGCGTGCTGCCGCTGCCGCCGATGTCGCGCGTCAGCGGCGCATCGCGCGGGCCGGCGCGCAGCACGTCCTCGATCGCCGTCAGCACCGCCGCGCCGGCTTCCGGGTGACCGAGATGATCGAGCATCATGCCGCCACACCAGATCTGGCCGATGGGATTGGCGATACCCTTGCCGGCGATATCGGGCGCCGAACCATGCACCGGTTCGAACAGGCTCGGATAGCGGCGCTCGGGATTGATGTTGCCGGACGGCGCGACGCCGATGGTGCCGGTGCAGGCCGGGCCGAGATCCGAGAGGATGTCGCCGAACAGGTTGCTGGCCACCACCACGTCGAACCAGTCGGGATGCAACACGAAGTGCGCGGACAGGATGTCGATGTGGAACTTGTCGAGCCGGATGTCGGGATAGTCGGCGGCCATCGCCGCCACGCGCTCGTCCCAGTACGGCATGCTGATGAAAAGCCCGTTGGACTTGGTGGCCGAGGTCAGGTGCCGCGCCGGCCGTTTCGAGGCGAGTTCGAAGGCGTACTTGAGGATGCGATCGACGCCGGTGCGGGTCATCACCGTTTCCTGGATCACGACCTCGCGATCGGTGCCGGAAAACAGGCGGCCGCCGACATTCGTGTATTCGCCCTCGGTGTTCTCGCGCACCACCAGGAAGTCGATTTCGCCGGGCTTGCGGTCCGCCAGGGGACTCTTGATGCCGGGCAGCAGGCGCACCGGCCGCAGGTTCACGTATTGATCGAACTCGCGACGGAACAGCAGCAGCGAGCCCCACAGCGAGATGTGATCCGGCACCGCATCCGGCCAGCCCACCGCACCGAAATACAGGGCGTCGTAGCCGGCCAGCAGCTCGAACCAGTTGTCCGGCAGCATCTTGCCGTGGCGCGCGTAGTAGGCGCAGCTCGAGAAATCGTACCAGTCCCATTGCAGCTCGATGCCGAAGCGACGCGCGGCGGCGTCCAGCACGCGCACGCCTTCCGGCATCACCTCGGTGCCGATGCCGTCGCCGGGAATGACGGCGATGCGATGTTTGCTCATGCTGTGGAGGCGGGCCGCGATGAATTGGTCATCAGTATAGCCATGCCCATGCCAAGCGCCGACCCCGGCGTGGCCCGGGCCTGGGTGCGTGGTCTCAATCGCTGTCGATGGACGCCGCCAGCGCCGGCGTGTAGCGATGGCCTGCGATGTTTTCCGGCGCGAACATCGCGGCCAGGGTGGCGACATCGGCCGCCGAGAGCGCGATGTCGGCCGCCGCCATGTCCTCTTCCAGCCACGCCACGTGCTTGGTGCCCGGGATCGGCGCCACGCCCTCGCCTTGCGCTAGCAGCCATGCCAGCGCCACCTGTGCGGCGCTGTGACCGCGTGCTTCGGCAAACGCTTCGAGTTCGGCGACCAGCGCGCGGTTGCGCTTGAAGTCGTCACCGATGAAGCGCGGCATGTCGTGGCGCAGATCGCTGCTTGGCCAATGCACGTCGTTGATGCGGCCAGTCAGCATCGCGCGCCCGAGCGGACTGAAGGGCACGAAGCCGATGCCGAGTTCGCGGCAGGTGGGCAGCACGTGGCGCTCCGGGTCGCGCGTCCACAGCGAGTATTCCGATTGCACGGCGCTGATCGGATGCACCGCGTGGGCGCGACGCAGGGTCTTGGACGAGATCTCCGACAGGCCGATATGGCCAATCTTGCCGGCCTTCACCAGCGCCGCCATGGCGCCGACGGTGTCTTCTATCGGCACCTTGGGATCGAGGCGATGCAGGTAGTACAGATCGATATGGTCGGTGCGCAGCCGCTTGAGGCTTTCCTCGCAGCGCGCCGCGACCTGCGCCGGGTCGCCATCGATGCCGCGTTTGCCATCGGCGCTCTTGACGATGCCGAACTTGGTCGCGAGTGTGAACTCGTGACGGCGACCGGCCAGCACCCGTCCCAGCAGTTCCTCGTTGTGGCCCATGCCGTAGGCATTGGCGGTGTCGAGAAACTTCACGCCGACATCGAGGGCGCGATGCAGCGTGCGCGCGGATTCGGCCGCGTCCGCCTCGCCATAGGATTGCGACATGCTCATGCAGCCGAGGCCGAGGACCGTCACTTCGAGTGTGCCGAGGCGGGTGGTTTTCATGGGGGCTCCAGTTCGATGCGCGCGACGCGCCGGACTATAGCACTCGCCTCGTATCGCGCCGCGGTCCTCGCTATAGTCGCAACGACAAACGCCAGTGCGCGTGTCACCACTACTCGATAGATCAGGGGAGCACACCCATGGACCTTGGACTCAAGGGCAAATGCGCCATCGTCACCGGCGCCACGCGCGGCATCGGCCGCGCCATCGCCGAACAACTGCTCGGCGAAGGTTGCAAGGTTTCAATCTGCGCACGCAAGGCCGACGAAGTGGCGAGCGCGGTGGCGGCGCTGCGCGCACTGGGCGGCGCCGACGCCACGGTCCACGGCGGCGTCGCCGACGTCGCCAGTCGCGAAGCCGTCGACGCCTGGGTGGCGGCCAGTGCCGCTGCGCTGGGCGGCATCGACGTGGTGGTGGCGAACGTCAGCGCGCTGGCCGGCGCGCCCGGCGAGGACAGCTGGCGTGCGGGCATGGAAATCGACGTGCTCGGCACGGTGCGCACGGTCGAAGCCGCGCTACCGCATCTCGAGCGCTCGAGCGCGGCGTCGATCGTGGCGGTGTCCTCCACCGCCGCGCTGGAAGCCTTCGGCGGGCCGCGCGCCTACAACGCGGTCAAGGCCGCCGTCATCAACTACGTGTCGAATCTCGCCACCCAACTCGCGCCCAAGAACATCCGTGCCAACACCGTGTCACCCGGCACCATTTATTTCGACGACGGCGTGTGGGGCGCGCGCAAGCGCGACATGCCGGCCATCTACGAGGCCGCGCTCGCGCAAAATCCCATGGGCCGCATGGGCACGCCGGCGGAAGTGGCGAACGCCGTGGTATTCGTGGCAAGTCCGGCGGCGAGTTTCGTGACGGGCGCCAACCTCGTGGTGGACGGCGGCTTTACGCGGCGCGTGCAGTACTAGGCGATCGCGGATGGCATGAATGTGCGAATGAATTCGCACCTACATGTCACCGCCACGCACATTCACTGCCGACGCCTAAAGCCTCCTGCGCTCGTCGATCAACAACACCCGCGCCAGCGCCTTGTGGTTCACCAGCAGGTCGGCCAGGGTGTACTGGCTGAGCACCGTCTGGAACGCCTCCACCGCTTCGCGCAGGATGCCGCGCAGGCGGCAAGCCTTGACGATGCCGCAGGTGTTGGCCCTGGCGTCGAAGCACTCGGCCACCAACGCATCGCCTTCGGCGGCCTTCACCACCGCGCCGATGTTGATGGCTTCGGGCGCGCGGGCGAGTTCGATACCGCCGCTGCGGCCCCGCACATTGGTCAACAGGCCTTCCTGTCCCAGGAAATGCACGACCTTCATCAGGTGATTGCGCGAAATGTCGAAGGCGCTCGCGATCTCGGCGATGGTCGCGCGCCGATCTGGATCGGTGCCGAGATACATCAGTACCCTGAGGCAGTAGTCGGTGAAACTGGTCAGGCGCATGCTGCGTTCCTCGTCGCGCGCCGGGCAGCCCCTGCCGCCCGGCTTTGCATGAGTCTACTGACAATTCACACCGCGCGTGGCTCGGTGTGGGTCAGCGCCTTGCCGCGCGGCTGCCACAACAGGCGCGCCGCGTAGCAGGCCAGCAGCACGCCGCCGACGGCGAACACGATGTCGCCCGGCACGCGCAGCCACACCAGGCCTTCCATCACCTTGGAGTGGATGACTTCCGGCGAACGCGCATACCACAGGCCGTGGCTGATGCTGGCCCAGGCCTGGTAGATGCCGGCCGGCAGCAAGGACATGAATACCATCATGGCGAGCCCGCCGTTCAGCGACCAGAACGTCCAACTGAGCACGCGGTCGGCGTGCACGGCATGGGCATACAGGCCGCGCAGGCAGAACAGCATGAGGCCGATGCCGAGCATGCCATACACGCCGAACAGCGCGGCATGGCCGTGGGCCGGCGTCATGTTCAGGCCCTGCACGTAGTACAGCGATGCCGGCGGATTGATGGCGAAGCCCAGCAGGCCCGCGCCCACCGTGTTCCAGAAGCCGACCGCGACGAAGAACAGGATCGGCCAGCGGTAGTTCGCCACCCACGGCGCCGCGCGGCTGCGACGGTAGTTCTTGAAGCCTTCACTGCCGAGCAGCGCCAGCGGCACCACTTCCAGCGCCGAGAACACCGCGCCGATGGCGATCACCGAGGTCGGCGTGCCGGTCCAGTAGAGGTGATGCAAGGTGCCGAGGATGCCACCGAACAGGAACACGATGGTCTCCATCACGATCGCGCGGTTGGCGCTCGCGGCGCGCACCAGGCCGAGACGCGTGAACAGCAGCGCGATCACCGCGGTCGCGAACACTTCGAAGAAGCCTTCCACCCACAGGTGCACCAGCCACCAGCGCCAGTATTCGATCATCGAGTAATGGGTATTGCGCCCCCAGGCCAGGGACGCGGTGTAGAACAGGCCGATGCAGGTGGCCGACAGGAACACCATGGCGACCAGGCCGCGGCTCTCCGACGGACGCTTGAGCGCCGGCCACAGCGCACGGCCCATCAAGGTCAGCCACAGCATCAGGCCAACGAACAGCAACACCTGCCAGATACGGCCCATGTTGGTGTATTCCAGGCCCTGCGCGCCCAGCCAGAACGAGAACTCGACGCCCTGGCGTTGTAAGGCGCCCAGCCACGCGCAGGCGGTGGAACCGGCGACGACGAAGATCAGCGCCCAGAACAACGCGTGCACGCCCAGCGTCTGGAAGCGTGGTTCATGCCCTGCCAGCAGCGGCGAGATATACAGGCCGGTGGCAAGCCACGCGGTCGCGATCCAGAACACGCCGAACTGGGTGTGGATGCTGCGGCTCATCGAGTAGGGCAGGATGTCGCCGAGCGGCAGACCGAAGAACGCGCGACCTTCGACGGCGTAATGGGCGGTCAATACGCCGACCGCGATTTGCACCAGGAACAGCGCCACCACCACGAAGAAATACTTGCGCGTGGCGAGCATCGAGGGCGTCGGCGTGGCGCCGAACAAGGGGTCGTGCTTGGGCGGCTCGGGATCGGCGCCTTCATCATGCGCGGAGTGATACCACAGCATGCCGGCGATACCGCCGATCAGGAGAATGATGCTGACCAAGGTCCACACCGCGCTGCCGGTGGTGAGCGTGTTGCCCACCAGTGGCTCGTGCGGCCAGTTGCTGGTGTAGGACAGGCCGCTTTCGCCGGGGCGGTCGGTGGCGGCCGCCCACGAAGACCAGAAGAAGAAGCCGGTCAGCGCCGCACGATCGCTGGCGGCGGGCACCAGGTCGTCGGACATCGCGTACTGGTCGCGCAGTTTCTCCAGCGCCGGATCGCTCGCGAACAGTCCGGCGTAGTGCGCGGCCACCGCGCGTATCGCTTCGGCGCGCTGCGCGGAGACCGTCAGCACACCGCTGGCCGCGTCGTAGGCGTTGTGGCGCATTTCCTGGCGCACGCGCGCATCGACCGCGGCCTTGCCGGGCGCCGCCAGGCTGGCGTAGTCGGTGGCGTAATCGGCTTTCGCGTAGATGGCGGCCAGCGTGGTCGCCTCGCGGTGCAGCCAGTCGGCCGACCAGTCGGGCGCCACGTAGCTGCCGTGGCCCCATACCGTGCCGAGCTGTTGACCGCCGGCCGCCAGCCACACGCGCTGACCGAGTTGAATCTCGTCGCCGCCGTAGAGCTTGCTGCCATCGCTGCTGACGACGGCGGTGGGGATGGGCGGCGCCTTCAGGTAGATCTCGCGACCTATCCAGCCTAGCACCGCAAAAGAGGCGACGAAGACGACGCCCAGCCAAGTCCAGAGTTTTCGAGTGGGTTGCATGATGGCCTCGCAAGGACAACGTTGGAATTCGTCATCAGTGTCGGCCGCGGGCTTTAAAGATTCAATAAAAATGCCTCTTTAAAGACGCATTTATGATGCTTGTTTGAGCGCGATCAAGTATTGGCGGGGCTCAGGCGCCCAGGCGCCAGCGCTGATGCCGGCGCCCGCCGCGGCCGGCGAGGCCATCGACGACGCCGGCCAGGGTCGCCCAGCATTGCGCGGCGCGGCGCGGCTCGTTGAGCAGCGCCGCCAGCAGCCGCGCGGCGATGCTCGGCAGGGTCTCGCGGTACAGGCGCGCGCCGAAATGGCGCCGCGCGACGAAGATGCGGTTGCGCGTGTCGTAGTAGCGCTTCCACGGCGGCAGGGCGAGGCAATGCAAGGTCTTGCCGGGCAATGCGAATCGATAGCTGGTCGAGGGCGGATGATGGATGCGGCTGGCGGCCACCATGCGCAGGCGCGCGCCGGCCGCGCAGGCGCGCAGGCAGTACTCGAGATCGTCCGCCGCCAGGAAGAACTCGGCGTCGGGCAGGCCGATGCGCGCCACCAGTTCGCGATGTACGAAGATGCCGAGGAACGGCAGGAACTCGACGTCGGCTTCGGCCGGCAGTTCGGCCAGCGAATGCAGTCGGCGACCATCGGCGGTGAGGGTCATGGCCCAGGCGAGGCGCTCGCCGGCCACCGCCGTCGAGCCATAGACATTGCGCGGCTCCGGCGCGACGGCGAGCAACGCCTGCAACGCGTCGCACGCCGGACGCGCGTCATCGTCCATCATCCACACCCAGTCGGCGCCGTCGGCGATGGCGCGCTCGAGGCCGACCGCGAAGCCGCCCGCACCGCCGCGGTTGTCGGCCAGGCACTGGTAGTCGACCTCGGCACGCGCCAGCCAGCCGGCGGCGCGCAAGGCCTCCGCCGTGCCATCGCTGGAGGCGTTGTCGATGATGTGGATGCGCGTCGCCGCGTGGCTTTGCGCCGCCAGCGCCGCCAGGCATTCCAGCAGCAGGGCGCAACGGTTGTAGGTGACGACGACGACGGCGATGTGCGGCATGGCCCATTGTCGCAGACCGCGCAGCGCTTGCCGCCCCTCGCGCTGCTTGCCGCCGCGCGAAGCGAGCCCTTATCCTGCCGCCAACCTGCCGAGGAGCCGCCATGCCCGACCTGTTCAGTCCCTACACGCTCAAGGACGTGACCTTGCGCAATCGCATCGCCATGTCGCCGATGACCATGTACCGCTCGGTCGACGGCCTCATGAACGACTTCCACGTCATGCTCATGGGCTCGCGCGCCGCCGGCGGCTTCGGCCTGGTGTTCCCCGAGCAGATTGCGATCACGCCCGACGGCCGCACCAGCGTCGGCTGCGCGGGCCTGTACGACGACGCGCAGATCCCGGCCATGCGTCGCGTCACCGACATCATCAAGGACATGGGCGCGGTGGCCGCCATCCAGCTCGGTCACACCGGCCGCAAGGGCAGCGAAGTCAAACCCTGGGAAGGCGGTGCGCAGTTGCCACCCGATCACCCCGACGGCTGGCAGGTGGTGGGGCCGTCCGCCATCCCCTACGGTGGCAAGTACCAGTACCCGGTACATGAACTCAGCCGCGCCGAGATCAAGGCCATCCACCGCGCCTATGCAGACGCCGCGCGGCGCGCCGTCGACGCCGGTTTCGAATGGCTGGAACTGCACTTTGCGCATGGCTATCTCGGCGCGAGTTTCTTCTCGCCGCTCGCCAATCAGCGCAGCGACGAGTACGGCGGCAGCCTCGAGAACCGCGTGCGCTTTCATCTCGAAGCGATCGATGCGGTGCGCGCGGTGTGGCCCGAACGCCTGCCGCTGACCATGCGTTTGGGCTCCGACGATTTGAACGAGCGCGGCGTGCAATTCGACGAATCCATCGTCGCGGTCGGCATGATGAAGGAGCACGGGCTCGATCTGGCCGATCTCAGCATGGGTTTCAACACCGACGACATGCAGGAGAAGCCGTTCGCCGAGATCGGCTTCATGCTGAGCCGCGCGCAGCGCCTGCGCCGTGAGGTGGGCATGCCGGTCGCGACCAGTTGGAACCTCGGCATCCCGGCGCTGGCCGATCGCGTCATCCGCGAGGAGCTGATCGATCTGGTGCTGCTCGGCCGCCCGGCGCTGTCCAACCCGCATTGGCCGGTGTGGGCCGCGCGCGAATTACAGCATCCCGATCCCTTCGGCCTGGTGCCGGAAGACTGGGCCTGGTGGCTGCGCAACTTCCGCGCCCACGAATCGTGCATAGGCTGGCCGCTGCCTGAAGCGGCGGACGTAGAGCAGCTTGCGAGCGCCGGCTGACGCCGGCCCGCGCAGCCCACCCGCATGTCCGATTCGAGCCGCGACCAGCGCTATGTGCGCGGCCTCGCCGTGCTGCGGCATATCGGCGGCCCCGACTACGACGCGCAACTGAAAGCCGCGGCCGAAAGCGCGCCCGAACTGTCGCGCCTCACCATCGAATTCGCCTACGGCGAGATCATCGCGCGGGACGGCCTCGCCCTGCCCTTGCGCCAGGTGGTGACGGTCGCCGCGCTGCTCGCCCATCGCAATGCCGAGCGACAGTTGCGTTACCACATGGTCGGCTATCTGAATGCCGGCGGCGAAGCGCGCATCCTGGTCGAACTGCTGTTCGTGAGCATCGCGGTGCTGGGCTTTCCGGTCGCGATCCATGGCATCGCGCTGGTGCGCGACATCTTCACGGAACGCGGCATCGACTTCGCGCGCATCGCACCGCGCGCCGACGACGGCAGCACGGCGCTGCGCGCCGGGCATGAGGCCATGGCGCGCATGCTGGGCGATGCCGCCGCGCCCACGTTGGCGTCGTGGTCCGAACTCGACACGGTGTTCGCCAATTGGAGCGTGGCTTTCGAATACGGCGAGATCTTCAATCGCGATGCGCTCGACGCGCGTACCCGCGAGCTCGCCATCGTCATCATGTTGGCCAGCGCCGGCAATCGCGCCACGGCGCTGGAACGCCACGTCGAAGCGGCGCTGCGCGCCGGCGTGCAGCACACCGAACTCACCGAAGCCTTCATGCAGCTGGCGGTCTACGCCGGCTTCCCGACCGCGCTCAATGCCATCACCACCGCCAGCGCGGTGTTCAAGCGCGGCGCGCCGTCGACCAGCGCCGCGAGCGCGCCGACCTCGCCCGCGGCCGCCGAGCCGCGCGCGGCGCGCCACGCACGCGGCCTCGACGTCATGGCCCGCACCTCGCGCGGCGCCGGCACCACGGTCATCGCGGGCTTCGACGATGTCGCGCCCGACATCGGTCACGCCATCGTCGAACACGCCTACGGCGATGTCTTCGCGCGTGACGCCATATCGCTGCGCATACGTGAACTCGCCGCCTGCGCGGCCTTTGCCGCGGTCGGCAACCAGGTGATGGCGACGCCCCTGCGCGTGCATGTGCTGGCCGCCCTCAACACCGGTGCCACGCGCGAGGAGATCACCGAGGTGTTGCTCAACCTCGTCCCCCACTGCGGCTACCCAACGGTCGAACACGCGCTCGCCATCGCCAACGAGGTGTTCGCCGACGCCGCCCAGCAGGTGTGAATTCATTCGCACACTTCGGCTGCCAGGCTGACGCCTGACCCACAAGGCGCGGCTGGCGGCAGGCTCAGTCGAGCGAGTACTCCACCAGCTTGCGATACAGGGTGCTGCGCGAGATGCCCAGCGCCCGCGCCACCCGTGAGCGATTGCCGGACTGGGCGCCGAGTTCGCGCGCGATGGCATCGCGCTCGAGCTCGGCGATGGTCTTAAGGTTGGGCGCCGGCAGCGGTCGCGTGACGGCGAGATCGGGCGGCAGGTCGGCGCTGGTCAACAGGTCGTTTTCCGACAGCACGTACATGCTCTCGACGACCGCGCGCAGTTCGCGCACGTTGCCGGGCCAGGCGTGGCTTTCGAGCACCGCGCGCAGGTCATCACCGATGCGCTTGGGCCCGAGCCCGTATTGTTCATTCAATTCGTGGATGAAGGACTCGGCAAGGCTCACGATGTCGCCGACCCGCTCGCGCAGCGGCGGGATGGCCAGCAGCAGCACGCGCAGCCGGTAATAGAGATCGCGCCGGAAACGCCCTTCCGCCACCGCCGCTTCAAGATCCTGGTCCGAAGCCGCGATCACGCGCACCGACAGCGGCCGCTCGCGACTGCCGCCGACGCGCAGCACGCTCTGTTCCTGTACCAGGCGCAGCAGTTGTACCTGCAGATCGGCCGGCAAGGCGCCGACTTCGTCGAGGAACAAGGTGCCGCCGTCGGCTTCCTCGAACTTGCCGCCCTGGCCCTTGGGCATCGCGCCGTTGAAGGCGCCACCCTCGTAGCCGAGCAATTCCGTGGCGGCGGTGTCGCGGTTCAATACGTCGCACTTGAGCGCCACGAACGGGCCGCGCGCGCGGCCCGACGCGTCGTGGATGGCGCGCGCCAGCGCCAGCTTGCCGCTGCCGGTTTCGCCGAGCAGCAACACCGGCGCGGCGGCGCGTGCAACGCGCAGCGCCTGGCGCTTGACCTCGCTCATGGCGGGGCTGTCACCGACGATGGCGCGGAACTTGTCCGCCCACTCGCTGGCGCCGGCCGCCATGCCGGGCGCGCTCCCGACCTTCTGCGCGCTGGCGCGCCGTATACCGTCCAGCACCAGCAGGCCGCCCTGCCATTCATTGCCGCTGCCATAGCCTTCCAGCGCCAGCGCGCGCAGCTGCGCCGGCAGGTTGCGCAGGCAATCGCCGGCGGTCGCGCCGCGTTCCAGTTCCACCAGCGGCGTGCCGCGTTGCAGCCGATCGACCAGCGAGTGATCGCGGAACAAGGATTGCGCGTGGCCGTTGCTGGTGACGATGCGGCCCTTGCGGTCGAGCAGCATCAGGGCATGGTGGGACCAGCGCGGGAAATTCGACTGGTACCACTGCATGAGTTGCACGTTGCGCGCGAGCTCGCGCGCATGCAGGGCCTGTTCGACCTGGTGTGCGGCGGCCGTCGCCAGCGCCAGCGAATGGCCGTGCTGGGTGGCGCCGAAGGTGGTGACGTCGATGACGCCGACCAGCGAGCCGTCGACGCTGTCGCGCACCGGCACCGCCGCGCAGGCCCAGTCCTTGGCGAGCGCGCAGAAGTGCTCGACGCTCTCGACTTCGGCGGCCTGTCCGATCTCGATGGCGGTGCCGACGGCATTGGTGCCGGCGCCGGGCTCGCTCCACTCGTAGCCGGCGCGAATGAAGATCTCCGCCGCCCGGTCTTTCATGTTAGGGCTGCCGCTGACCTCGAGGATCACGCCGCGCGGATCGGTCACCAGCAGCATGCCCTCGGTGTCGTTGAGCAGATCTGCCAGCAGACGCCAGGTGTTCTGCGAGGCCACCAGCAGTTCGTGGTTGAGTTCGCGCAGTCCTTCCAGGCGCGCCTCGTCGTCGGCCGCGCACGGCGGCAAGGTCGAGCCGGGCTCGATGCCGTGCTCGAGGCAGCGCCGCCACGATTCGCTGACCATGTCGCGCAGGCCCGGGTCGACCAGTTGGCCGCTGCTGGCCATGGCCTCCCAGGCACGTTCGACCTTGTTGCGGTAAATCTTGCTGGACTGGCGCCGCGTGCGCCCGAGATCGGCCTGTTGCATAGAGAACACCTGGGCCAGCCAGGGCTGGCGTGAGACGCGCCGCGCAAGGCGCGGTCGCTGGGTCGAAGCTGCGCCGCAGTATGGTGTGCAGTGCCACATGGGGCAACGCGCGCGGACGCCCGAGAGCGACACACTGTGCCAGATTGCGACACATTTGTGTCACGTCGGCACAGCCGGTCCGGGCGCGGCGCCCCGCTCCTTGCGGTCGCGAGCGGGCGGAGTAGCGTGCCGCGTCGCCAGGTCCGCGCCGCGCCGCCGATGGTCGCGGCCCGCGCCTGGGCCAGCCTCAATCAACGCAAACCTCGAGGATCACCCCATGGAAGTCGGAGCCTTCTACCTGCCGTCCGTCGGCCGTAAACATGAAATCGTGGCCGGCATGGCCGGCAAACGTACCGATCTGTACCAGCGCATGCTGGCCGAGATCACCGAACAAGTGCGCTACATGGACCAGCATGGTTACTACGGCGCCGGCTTCACCGAGCATCACTTCCACGTCGAGGGCGAGGAAGTGTCGACCAACCCGGTCATGCTCGACCTCTACTTCGGTCTCAAGACCGAGCGCATGAAGTTCGGCCAGCTCGGTAACGTGCTGCCCTCGCAGAACCCGATCAACCTCGCCGAAAACATCGCCATGCTGTCGCAGATGCTGGAAGGGCGCGTGTTCGCCGGCTTCGCGCGCGGCTACCAGCCGCGCTGGGTGAACGTGCTCGGCCAGCAGGTCGGCCTCGGCACGCCGGGCACCGGCGCCGATTACGAGGAGCTCAAGCGCTCGCTGTTCGAAGAGCACTTCGACATCCTGCAGAAGGCCTGGACCGAGGACACCTTCAACTTCCAGGGCAAGCACTGGCAGATCCCGACGCCCAACATCAAGTGGCCGGCGGCCGAGGTCACGCGCAAGTACGGACGCGGCATCAACGACAACGACGAGATCAACGAGATCGGCATCGCGCCGCCGACCTTCGAGAAGCGCATTCCGGACTTGTTCATGCCCTTCGCCACCTCCGAGCGCTCGATCAAGTGGGGCATGGAGCGCGGCATCGTGCCGGTCACCATCATGACCCACCTCGACGTCGTCAAGGAGCATTTCATCGCCGGCATGGAAGCGGCCAATGCCGCCGGCAAGAATTACAAGTTCGGCCAGGGCATGGCCATGAGCCGCGAGATCATCGTGGCCGACACCGACGCCGAAGCCGAGGCCATCGCGCGCGAAGCAGGCAGCTTCATCTGGAACAACTTCTTCGTGCCCTTCGGCTTCAATGCCGCGGTCGCGGCGCCGGGCGAAGGCCCGTTCGATCCGCCGGCGTGCTTCGAAACCCTGTCGGAACGCGGTCTCGTGATCCACGGCAGCGTCGACACCGTCAATCGCAAGCTCGAAGCGCTGTTGAAGGCGCTGCCGGTCGATTACTTCTGGATGTTCATCTACAACCACATGCCGCAGGACGCGTGCATGCGCAGCCTGGAACTCCTGACCGAGAAGGTGTGGCCGAACTTCACCGACAAGATAGGCGCGGGCGCCAGGCTCGCGCGCTCGGCGGGCTGATGATGCGCGGGGCGGGGCTTCGGCTCCGCCCTCTTCCGTCGGTGAAAAACTTGGCTTGCCCGATGTCAGGCTGAAGCCTGACCCACGGAGCAAGCGCATGCATCGTGGGTCAGGCTTCAGCCTGACATTCGACGCGAGCCGCCTGACATCACCATCACCCGAAAGGCGACGCAAGCCCTACAATCGCGCTGTTCGATTGAGGACCTGCCCGAGATGCGCCTGCGTTTACCCTCCTCGCGACGCCTGGCCTGGCTGGCGCTGCTGTTGCCCTTCAGTGCCACCGCCGCGGACGCCATCGAGAACGTCACGGTCAGCGGCTGGCGCGACGTGCAAGGCGCGCTGCCGCTGCCGAGCGAACTTCGCATCGACGGCCCTTTCGGTGACAGCCGCTCGGTCGCGGACACGCCGCGCGCGGTGACCAGCCTGACGCCGGCAATCATGGAACGCTTCGGCGTTACGGATCTCCACGATCTCGCGCGCGTCGCGCCCAATCTCTACGGCGCCAATACCTTCGGCATGGCCAGCCTGCCCAGCGTGCGCGGTCAACTCGGCGAGATCTTCGTCGACGGTCTGCGTCGCACGGGCGGCAACAACGGACTCGGCCTGCCGCTGTCCTTCAATGCCTTCGAGCAGGTCGACGTCATAAAGGGCCCGCCGCCGGTGGTGCTGGGCGCCACGCAACGCGTCGGCGGTTTTCTCGAGCTAGCGCCCAAGCGCCCCGACCTCGACACGCGCCACGGCAGCCTGCGCGTGCAAGGCGGCAGCTGGGACCGGTTTCGCCAACAATTCGATTACTCGACGCCGCTCACGGCGGGACGCTCGGCGCTGCGCGTCGCCATCGAGAATCGCAACGAGGACAGCTTCTACGATCACGGCCGTTACGACAGCCAGGACTTCTACGCCGCCTGGCGCCTGCGCCCTGACGCGGTCACGCTGGTCGACACGCACTTCGAGTATTTCAACGTCGACTTCACCGACAACGCCGGCTGGAATCGCGCCACCCAGGATCTCATCGATCACGGCCGGTACATCACCGGCCAGGGCGTGACGCCGGCCGGCTCGCGCATCCCCGGCGCCCGCGCGGTGGTGAGCCCGAGCGGCGTTACGAAACTGCCGCGCAGTCGCGTCTACACCGATCCCGACGATCGCAACGGCGCCGACAGCTACAACTTGGGCCTGCGCGTTTCGCATCGTTTCGACAACGGCCTGCGCCTCGAGAACCGCGCCCAGTATCAACACCTGGCGCGCGAGGAAGTGGCGCAAAACAGTTTCGTCGAAATCATCGACGGCGCCGACAGCGTCCAAGACCGCCTGGAACTCATCGCCGATTACACCCTGCCGATAGCGCATCTCGCCACGCGTCAGCAGAGCAACCTCGGCGTGGATTTCCGATTCCACGACGTCAAGGGTTACAGCCAGTTCGTTACCGAGGCCGACAACCCGGTCGATCTGAGCGGCCCGCTCGTCAACCGCCGCATTCCGCTCAACGCCCCGCAGCGCGCGGCGCTGGTCGAACTCGAGCCCGGCCTGTTCGTTTCGCCCGGCGCGCAGTACGACCGCAACGGCGACGGCGTCGGCGACTTCCTGCTGTCCGACACCACCGATTCCAGCCACTACCAGCTCGGCCTGTTCCTGCAACAGGACATGCGGCTGTCCGACCGCTGGCGAGCGCTGCTCGGCGCACGCGGCGACTGGCTATGGGTCACCGCGCGCGACGCTGCGCCGCCCGTCGGCGTCGATCCTGCGCGCGACAACGCCCATGCCCTGCTCGCCAGCGCCAACTTCAGCCTGCAGTACCGCCTGCGGCCGGCCCTGACCAGCTATTTCACGGTCAGCTACAGCGAGTCGACGTCCAACAGTCTCGGTGGCGGCTTCGTGCTCGGCGCCGACAACCGCATCAACCCGGCGAACTTCGATACCGCCAGCGAACTGTTCGAGTTGGGCTTGAAGTACGCGCCGGCGGGCAGCGCCTGGTATGCGGATGTCGCGCTGTTCGAACAAAGCCGCAGCCTGCGCAATCGCGACGGCAGCAACAGCGGCATCCTGACGCGCGGCCTCGAAGGTCAACTGGCGTTCCGTCCCGACCGCCACTTCCACGCCTCGCTCGCGGCCAGTTATCTCAACCATCGCTTCGATGACTCGGTGGCGTTCCAGGACAGCCGCAGCGTGGCGGACGCCTTCGACGCCTCGCGCCCCGACCTCATCGTCGGCACCGGCGTCGGCAGTCCGAGCTTCACGGTGTTCGGCGCCAGCCATCGTCGCGTGCCGGGCCTGCCCAGCGTGCTGCTGTCGGGGCTTGCGAGTTACGAGTTCGACAACGGCGTGGGCGTCAGCCTCAACGGCCAGTACACCAACGCCTTCCGCCTCGACTTCCTGAACACCGTGCGCATTCGCGACCAGTTCACCATCAACGCCGCGCTGCATTACCGCTGTCGCGCGCTGCGCAGCGATGTGCGCGCCGAGATCTTCAATCTCACCGACGAGGAGAATTTCTCGCCGGTGTTCGACGGTGGCTATTTCGGCTCCACCGACGTG
The DNA here is from genome assembly GCA_016719885.1 of Pseudomonadota bacterium. Taxonomy (NCBI): domain Bacteria; kingdom Pseudomonadati; phylum Pseudomonadota; species Pseudomonadota bacterium. Next base: position 50,981 of record JADJYF010000018.1, read on the forward strand.
CTGCCCGAACTGCCGCGCAGTTTCATGATCAGCCTGAGTCATCACTTCTGAGCATGGCCGCGCGACGCGTGCCGCCCGTCGCTGCCGCGCTGCTCGTGCTGCTGGTCGTGCTCGGCGGCTGCGCGCCGGCCACGGCGCCGGAGGTCGATCCACGCACGCTGGCGTGGCCGGCGCTGCTGGCCGCGGCGCGCGGCAGCGAAGTGCGCATGGCGATGTGGACCGGCGACCCGGCCATCAACCGCTACATGCAAGGCTACATCGCGCCGCGCCTGCGTGAGCGCTATGACATCACGCTCGCCATCGTGCCGGTGGCGGGCGACCTGCCGGTGCTGCTCGGCAACGAGATGGCGGCCGGCCAGGCCCGCAGCCATCTCGACGTGGTGTGGATCAACGGCGAGAACTTCTACAAGCTGCGCGCCGCGCAGGCGCTGTTCGGCCCGTTCACCGCGCACCTGCCCAACGATGTTCATGTCGACTGGCGCAACCCGCGCATCGCGCGCGACTTCCAGCAGGAGGTCGCCGGCTACGAAGCGCCATGGGGCACGGTGCAGCTGCTGCTGATCAGCGATGAAGCGCGCGTCGCCGCGCCACCGCGCGATGCCGAGGCGCTGGCCGCCTGGATCAAGGCCCATCCCGGTCGCTTCACCTTCGACCTCGCCTTCACCGGCTTGAGCTTTCTGAAAACGCTCATGATCGCGCTGGCCGGCACGCCCACCGCGCTCGACGGCCCGTTCGACGAAACACGCTACCTCGCCAGCCGCGAGCGCCTGTTCGCGTGGCTGCGTGACGTGCGACCGGCGCTGTGGCGCGAGGGCAGGACCTTCCCGCGCGACGTCGCGCAACTGCACGCGCTGTTTGCCAATGGTGAAGTGGATTTCACCATGAGCATGAACGACGGCGAGGTCGACAACAAAATCGCCAGCGGCCAGTTCCCGCCATCGGCGCGCGCCCATGCGCTGGACAGCGGCATGCTCGCCAACAGCCATTACCTCGGCATCGTGGCCCGTTCGCCGCGCAAGGCGGCGGCGATGGTGGTCATCAACGAACTTCAGTCCATCGAAGCGCAGTATGAAAAGCAGCGCAGCGCAGTGTGGGGCGACGGCACGGTGCTGGCGGTCGACGCGCTGCCGGCGCCGTGGCCGGCGCGCTTCGCCGCACTGGCGGACCGCAAGCGCGCGCCAGCGCGCGCGGAGCTCGCGCGGCGTGCACTGGCCGAACCGAGTCCCGAGGTGATGGTGCGCCTCGAACGCGACTTTCGTGAGTACTTCCTTGGCCCCTAGACCGAGCCCGTGGCTGTGGCCCTACGCGCTGCTGTGCGGCGGCAGCGTGGTGGCCGGCGTGGCGCTCGCGCTCGCCCACAGCGTCGGCCTGCTGGCGTGGCCGCCGTCGCCGGGTCTCGACCTGTCGGGTTGGCGCGCCTTGTTCGTGCACGGCGAGTTCTGGCGATCGCTGGCCTACAGCGCGACGCTCAGTGCCGTCACCCTGGCGCTGGCGCTCGCGCTCGCGCTGGCGTTGTTGGCCATGCTCGGCGAGCGGCTGCGCCACGGCTGGCTGGCGCGCCTGGTGTTGCTGCCGCTGGCGATGCCGCCCGTGGTCGCCGCGCTGCTGGCCGTGCTGGTGCTCGGCGACAGCGGCGTGCTGTCACGCTACGCCTGGCACCTCGGCCTGGTGACGACGCCGGCCGACTTTCCGACGCTGGTGTTCGACCCCTTGGGACGCGGCATCGTCATCACCCATGTCATGTTGGTTACGCCGCTGCTGCTGCTCCTGTTCGACAATCTCGCCATGCATTTGCAGCTGCCGGCGCTCATGCAGCAGGCCCGCGCGCTCGGCGCCAGCCGCGTGCAGGCGCTGCGTCGACTCGCCTGGCCCTTGCTGCTGCGCCAGGCACGCCCGGTGCTGCTGGTCTATGGCCTGGCCTTGCTGGGCGCCTACGAAATACCGCTCATGGTCGGCGCCGCGCAGCCGACCATGATCAGCGTGACCATCCAGCGCGCGGTGGCGGGTTACGATCTCGCACAGCGTCCCATGGGCTATGCCATGGCCAGCACCTACCTGCTGTTGCTGGTGGCGCTGTGGCTGGCGCTGGCCCCGCGCGCGACGGCCGAGCGGGCCGCGCGGCGATGAACACCACGCGCCCGCGAGGCCTGGGCCGGCCCGTCGCGTGGCTCGCGACGCTGTTGGCGCTGGCGCCGTTCGCGCTGTTGGCGACCTGGTCGGTGGCGCGCAGCTGGCGTTACCCGGCGCTGTTGCCGACGGCGTGGCAATTCGATCAATGGCAGACACTCGGCGAACAAGGCGCGGCGCTGGCCGGCGCCGGCTTGCGCTCCGCGTGGCTCGCGCTGCTGGTCGCCACTTGTGCCACGCTCATCGGCTTCGTCACCAGCCACACACTGGCGCGTCATCCGCGTGAACAGCGTTGGATGGGCCTCGCGCTGTTGTGTTTCGCGCTGCCGCCGGTGGTGTTCGCCGCGAGTCTCGGCCAGGCCTTCGCGGCGCTCGGACTCGGTGGCCGCGCCGCCGGCGTGGCGCTGGCCCAGTTGCCGTTCGCAAGCGCCTACGCGCTGGTGCTGTGCCGCGGTTACTGGACGCCCCACAGCTTCGCGCTCGGCGAAGTCGCGATGGCGCTAGGCGCGCGTCCGTCGCAGCGTTGGTGGCGTGTGCACCTGCCCCTGGCGCGCGGCGTGCTCGGCCTATGCCTGTTTCAAACCGCGCTGATGTCGTGGTTCGACGTCGCGCTGGTGCGCATGATAGGCGCGGGCCAGGTCGAGACCCTGTCCCTGAAAGTGTTCGACACGCTCAACGCCGGCGATCTGCGCCAGGCCGCGGCGGCGGCGCTGCTGCTGCTCGCGCCCCCCTGCGCGGCGCTGTGCTATCGGCCGCGCCTGTTGTGGCCGGCACTGACCACGCGACCGCCGTCATGAACGCTCGAGCAGCCGAAGCGTTCCTGCAGGTTCGCGGCCTCGCCAAGCGCCATGGCGAGCAGGTGCTGTTCGAGTCGCTCGATCTCGCTCTCGACGCCGGCCAGACGTTGGCGGTGATCGGCGCGTCGGGCAGCGGCAAGACCACGCTGTTGCGCATCCTCGCCGGACTCACCGCCGCCGATGCCGGCAGCATCATCCTCGACGGGCAATGCCAGGCGCCCGGCGCGACGCCGCTGCGCGGCGCGGTCTATCTCTACCAGGAACCCTTGCTGTTCCCGCATCTCGACGTGTTCGAGAACATCGCCTTCGGTCTGCGCGTGCGTGGCATCGCCGCGGCCGAATTGCGCGGGCAAGTGGAAGCAATGCTGGACGCCGTCGGCCTGCGCGCACTGGCACGACGCGACCCGGCCACCTTGTCCGGCGGCCAGCGTCAGCGCGTCGCTTTCGGCCGCGCGCTGGTGGTCGAGCCCAGGCTGCTGCTGCTCGACGAACCGTTCAGCAATCTCGACCCCGACGCACGCGCCGACATGCAGCGCTTGTGCAAAGCGCTGTGCGCGGCGCGGCGTTGCACGGTGTTGTTCGTCACCCACGATTTGAAGGAAGCGCTGATCATGGGCGACCGTCATGGCCGCCTCGCCGCCGGCCGTTACCACGCCTATGGCGATCGCGCGGCGTTTTGCGCCGACCCGGCCACCGGTGTCGCGGCCGAACGCGCCTTCTGGCGTGATGAAGCGCCGTGACCAGGACCGCTTCCTTGACGCACCGTCAACGCACCAGCGGCGCGTCTATGGCCTGCTCGATGGCGTGCAACAGCTCGCCGGTCGCGACCGGCTTGTTCAACAGCGCACTGATGGAAAGATGCGCCATGCGTTCCAGCACCTGGGTATCGGCGCTGCCGGAACAGATCACGATCGGCAGGCCGAGACCGGCACGCCGCACCGCCGCCGCCAGTTCCTCGCCGGTCAGTTCCGGCATCATGAGATCGCAGACCAACAGATCGTAGGCCTCGGGCTGCGCGAGCAGGTGCTTGAGCGCCGTGACCGGCGACACGAAGCTGCGGATCTCGTGGCCGTAGGCGTTCAGCATTTCGCTCAGGGGCTCGACCACCGCGCGCTCGTCGTCGACCAGCATCAGGCGTCGCGGCTTGATCGCGGCCGCGGTCGGCGCCGCGCGTTTTTCGGCCTCGACCTCGGCGCCGGCGGGCGTGGCGCCGTTGGGGAACAGCAGGCGTACGCAGGTGCCCTGTCCGGCCGTCGAATCGACCAGGATGTGGCCGGCGCTCTTGTGCACGATGCCATGCACCATGGCAAGGCCGAGCCCGGTGCCGCCGTGCTCGCGCTTGGTGGTGAAGAACGGTTCGAAGATGCGCGCCAGCGTGTCGGCCGAGATGCCCATGCCGGTGTCGGTACAGGCGATCTCGACATAATCACCATGAAACGGCGCGCCGCAGGAGCGACAGCGCTGCGACGGCACGCGCACTGGCGCGAGGCTCAGGGCGATGATGCCGTGCACGCTATTGGCGTCGCGCGCGTTGATCACGAGGTTGAACAACACCTGCTGCAGTTCGACGGCGCGGATCGCGATGCGCGTTTCGCGCGGGTCGATGTCGACGTCGAGGCGCATGCTCGGCGGCAGCACCGCCTGCAGCAGCTCGCAGGTGTCGCGCAGCGCGGTCTGCGCCACCAGCAACTGCGCCCGCTCGGTCTCCGGCGTGCTGCGGCTGAAGGCCAGCAGGCGTTCGATCAATTCCTTGCCGCGCAGCACGCCGGCTTCGACGTTGGCGAGGTATCCGTCGAGCGTGTCGTGGCTGGCTTGGCGCAGACGATTGCGGGTCAGGCCGGCGTAGCCGAGCACGCTGGCCAGAATATTGTTGAAGTCGTGGGCGATGCCGCCGGTGAAGGCGCCGAGCGCCTCCATCTTGTGCGCCTGGCTCAGGCGATGCTCGAGATCGCGCAGGTGCGAGATGTTCTCCAGCGTGCCCACGTAGCCGATCCGCCGGCCGTGCTCGACGATCGGCGAGACGCTGGCGCGCAGCGTTTCGGTTTCGCCGCCGGCGCTCCTGAACTGGTACTCATCGAGATGACGCGTGGCATCGCCGCGCAGGAACTTGCGCCATGCACTGACCGCCCGTTCGGCGTCGTCGGCGTCGATCAGGGACAACCAGCCGTCGCCCAGCAGGTCCAGATCGGGCCGCGCATAGCGCGCGCGCAGCGGCTCGCTGATGAAAGTCATGGCGCCGTCGACGTCGGTCATGAACACCCCGACCGGCGCGTTGTTGACCAGCGTGCGCAGGCGCGCCTCGCTTTCCTCGAGGCGCCGGTGGTCGTCGGCGCGCAGCAGCGCCGAGGTAGCCTTGAGCGCCGCCACCATCAACAAGGCGCCGGCGGTGTCGGACTCGGCGCGGGTGTGTCCGTCCTGCACGTACAGCACGCCGCAGGCCTGGCCGTCGCGCTCGCGCAGCGCCACCGCGTAGTAGGTGCGCGTACGCGGCAACAGGAAGTCACTCGCCGCGGGGAACGCCGCGCCCACGTCGTCGATGACATGCATCGCTGGCGCGGCGTCGCGCAGGGTGACGGCCAGCGGCGTCGCCGCGACACGATAATGCGCCGGCGGCGTGCCGCCCGCGGCGCGCCATTCGGCCAGCACCGGCGCTTCACCGTGCGCGTCGGGATGTCGCACGATGCCGACGCTCTGCGCGTGCAGCGCGGCCCCTATCGCGCGGGTGATGTCGGCGAACGGCGCATCGGCATCGACCAGCGCCAGCGCTTCCAGGCCGGTGCGCAGTTCCACCTCGCGCGTGACCTCGGTGCGCAGCGACAGGTAACGCACCGTGTCACCGAGCTTGTTCTGCAGCGGCATCATGGTCGACTGCACCCAGTAGTGCTCGCCGTTCTTGCGCCGATTGCAGATCAGGCCGTCCCAGATCTGCCCACTCTTGAGTGTCCGCCACAGCTCGGCGTAGAAAGCCGGCGCATGCACGCCCGACTTCAAGAGCCGATGATTCCTGCCCAGCAGTTCGGCGCGGCTGTAGCCGCTGACGGTGCAGAATCGTTCGTTGGCGTAGAGGATGTCGCCCGCCAGGTCGGTCACCGACATCAGCGCATGGGCCGCCAGCGCACGTTCGAGTTGAGGCATGTCGAGAATCGCGGTCACGTACGCTCCCTGTCGAGCGCCTGCGGGCGCGCGCTTCGACATGACACTTGGACTGGCCAACGGGGCAGCGCGCGCCGCGCGCAGTCTGACAAGAGTGTCGGAGGTCTCGCGCAACGAGGGAATCGGACGCGGCAGCGATCGTTTGTAAGTCGGGCCCTACACCGGCAGGGAAGCCGCGGACGCGCGCCGCCCGCGCGCCGCGCCTGCCTCAATCGATGAGATTGTGCTCCAGGCAGTAGCGCGCCAGTTCGGCGGTGCTGCCGAGACCGAGCTTGTGCAGAACGCGACTGCGGTAGGTGCTGACGGTCTTGCTGCTGATGAACAGCTGGCTCGCGATCTCGCCCGGGCTGCGTCCGCGCGCCAGCTCACGCAGTACGCGGAACTCGCGCGGCGACAGCGTTTCGTGCAGCGGCTGTTCACGGCGGCCGAAAGCGCGGCCGGCGAGCGCCTCGGCCACCTCCGGACTGATGTAGCGACCGCCGGCCTGGATGCGGCGTATGGCCTGCACGATGTCTTCCGGCGCGCGATCCTTGGTCATGTAGCCATCGGCGCCGAGTTCCAACGCCCGCAGCGCGAAACGCTGCTCGGCGTGCATGCTCAACACCAGCACCTGCGGCATGGGCTCGGTCTTGCGCTGACGGATCTCGGCCAGACAATCAAGGCCGTGACGGTCGGGCAATGACAGGTCCAGTATCACGAGGTCGATGGGCTCGCGGCGCAGGGTCGCCATCAGGCCGGCGGCGTCCTGGGTCTCGTGGACCACCGCGTCATGGAGATTCTCCTGCAGGATCTCGCGAATGCCCCGTCTCACCAGCGGGTGATCGTCAGTCAAAACGATATTCATGGTTCGGTACTCCGTGCCGACAAAGGCAAGGTCAAGGCCAGGCGCACGCCCTGGCCGCCATTTGAGGCAATCTCCAGACTGCCATTCAGTTGGTGTGCCCGCTCGCGCATGCCCAGCAATCCGAGATGCTGGCGCGCGCGCGGCTCGCACGGCATGCCCTTGCCGTTGTCCTCCACTTCCAGGTGGACAGTATCGCGGTGCGCGAACAGACGTACTGCCACGCGCGTCGCATCGCTGTGACGCGCGACATTGGTCATGGCCTCCTGGAACACGCGAAACACCACCAGCTTCTGCGCGGCTGATACATGCTTGCGGGTTTCGAGCCCGAGGTGACAGTCGATGCCGGTGCGCTTCTCGAACTGCAGGCAGTAATCCTCGATGGCCGCCGCAAGGCCCAGGGTTTCGATGGCCGGAGGCCGAAGCTGCGTGCTCAGCGAGCGCACCTCGGCGATGGTGTCGTCAATCAGGCGCGTCATGCCGTCGATGCGCGTCAGGCAGTTGGGCGCCACGCCGTCGCTGCCCGCCAGTTGCGCGGCCAGCCAGCGCAGATCGAGTTTCAAGGCGGTGAGACGTTGGCCCAGTTCATCGTGCAGCTCGCGCGCGATATGCGCGCGTTCCTGTTCGATGGCGGCATCGAGATGGCGCACATAGGCGCGCAACTCCTCGCGGGAGCCGGCGAGTTCGGCGGCGGACGAGGCTCGCTCCGGCTCGGCATCGCCTGCGGTGGTTCTCGCCATGGGCGGTCGATCCTTTGCCATGCTCGTGAAGTATGGAATGGCTTCGCCGCGATCCGCGACGCGCCGTCATGTTCAGGACGACGAAGACGCGCGCTCCGTCAGCGCTGCGCGCAGATCGCGATAGCGTTGCCCCATCGTGAATACGATCGCGCCACAGAATAACAGGCTCCAGGCAACGAGGTGCGCACTGTCGAGCGTCATGGCGCTCAGGAACACGAAGCCCTCGGTGCGTTCGGCCAGGCCCGGCGCGTAGTGAAAGGATTTCGCCGAGCGGTTGGCCATCGCCGCACCCATCGACAGGAACAGCGACATCGCCACCACGATCACGGCCGTCAGCACCACCAGCGTGAGGCGCGCATCGGGATGGCGCAGGGCCAGCGCGATGATGACCGCCACTTCAACCACACGATCGAAAGTGATATCCATCACCGCGCCGAGCGCGGTGGGCGCGGTCATGCGCGCCAGCGTGCCGTCCGCGGCGTCGAGCAGACCCGACAACCACAGCAGCGCGACGCCCGTCAGCGGCGCGCCGAGTGCGATGGCGAGCGCCGCCGCGAGCCCGCACGCGAGTCCGGCCAGGGTCAGGGAATTGGCCGATATACCGTGGCGCGCACAGTGGCGCGCGATGAAATCCAGTAATGGCTGAAGGTATTTATGGCCGTGACTGTCGAGCATCGACACCGAGCATAGGAACGACGGCGGCGCACGGCAAGCAGCGCCGCCACCGCGCGCTCGTGGGCAGACTCAGCGCGCGACGCTGGCGAGCACCGCGCGCGAATTGTCCTCCGCGATGCGCGCCTCGTTGCTGTCGGCGGCACGCAGCCGCACCGGCACGTGCTTGTGATACGGCGTGCCGGCGATGGGATCGCGCCACGCGCTGTCGGTCAGCCAGTTGATGGCTGGCCCGCATACGCGCCGTTCACCGTCGGCGCCCGGATAGGCCTGGCCGTAGCCGTGGGGCAACACCACGTAGCCGCGCCGCAGGCCGGCGTCGGCGCGCGCGCGCACCACCAATTCACCGCGTGCGGACTCGACCACCAGCCATGCGCCTTCGCTTGCCACCAGCGCATCGAGATCATCGGGATGAATGAACAAAGCGCCGTCCGGATCGCGTTTGCGAAAATCCGGCGCGCGGAAGATCTGGTTGGCGTTTTGCGCGCGGCGCTGTCCGGCCGACAGCACGAAGGGAAAATCGGCGCGCGGCTCGACGTCCGCCGCCGACAATTCGTCGATTGCCTTGAGCAGCCGCGGGATGTCGAGATGGACCTTGCGATCGGCGGTCTCGATCAGATCCCAGACCGAGCCGTCAACGCTGAAGGCCGTGCCCGAGGGCGATGCGATGATTTGGTCGAAAAGACGCGCGGCGAGCTGCTCGGGGTTGGCGCTGGCCGGCAAGTCCAAGGCGCCGGCGACCGATGCCGGCCGCGTGCGCGCCAGTCGTTGCGCGGCCGCCCATAGCGGCGCCGCCGCGGCGGTGCCCGCCGGCAGGGCCGCGCCCAAGGTGTTGTACAACACCAGCGGCGCCAGCGCCCCGCACTCGGGATGCGCCGCCATCAAGGCCGCGAAGCCCGGCGCGAAAGCGCCATGACCGAGCGCCGCGCGGTCACGCAGTTCATCCAGCGCCGCGACTGGCGGCAGCAGATCCAGGGCCGCGGCGAGCCGCGTGTAGATCTCCGGGTTCCGGCAGGCTGTCGCCGAGCGGCGGCAACAGCGGCCGACGCACGTGAAAATAATTGGTCGGATATTCGAAACTGAACAGCGTGTACTCGCACTTCTCGAACTGCGAGGCCGCCGGCAACACGTAATCGGCGAGCGCGGCGGTCTCGGTCAAGGCCACGTCGACCACCACCATGAGATCGAGCTTGCCCAACGCCGCGATCACGCGTTGCGTGTCGGCGGCGGTGTTGACCGGGTTGCTGCTGTCCACCCACAGCGCGCGCAGGTGCTCGGGATGTGGGCTTTCGATGGCGTCGGCCAGCACGTTGGGCGGCAACAGGCCGGCGATCACTTCGATATCGAGCGGCGCGTAACGCTGGCCGCGTCCATTGCCCCACAAGGGCTGCAGCCAGCTGTGCAAGGCATTGCTGCCGCGTTTGCCGAAATTGCCGGTGATGAGATAGAGCAGCTTTTCGAGATAGGAATTGAGCGTCGAATACAGTCCCTGCTGGATGCCGAGTTCGGCGCGCACCACCATCGCGCGCGATTCGCCGATCATCCTGGCAAGCTGTTTGAGCGTCGCGAGTGGCACATCCGCGGCAGCCGCGAAACGCGCGATGGGCACTTCCAGCAGGCAGGCCTTGACCGCCTCGAAGCCGGTGGTGTGCGCGGCGAGGAAGGCGTCGTCGATCAGATCCTGGCGCACCAGCATCGCCAGCAGCGCCGCCAACAGGAAGGCATCGGTACCGGGGCGCACGGCCACGTGCAGATCGGCGTGCTCGGCGGTCTCGGTGCGCCGCGGATCGATGACCACCAACTTGCGCGCCGGGTCCTTGGCGATGTCGTTCAATTGCGCGCGGGCGTTGGCGAAGCCATGGGCCAGCCACGGGTTGGCGCCCAGCACCAGCAACAGGTCGCAGTGCTCGATGTCCTCGGCGGTGTGACAGTTCTGCGCACCGAACAGGTGTCCGTTGACCCAGAAATCGCCGGTCTTCTCCTGCGCGAGCGCATTGAACACGTGGCGCGACCCCAAGCCCCGCACGAAGGCGGTGGCAAAGGCGCCACCGGCGTGGTTGCCCTGGCCGCCGCCGCCATACAGCGCCAGCGACTGCGGGCCATGGGCATCGATGACGCCACGCAGGCGCGCGGCGATTTCCGTGACCGCGGTGTGCCAGGAAATCGCTTCGAAGCCACCATCGGCGCGCCGCCGCAGGGGCGTGCTCAGGCGGTCCTTGTGATGCACGTAACTCATGATGCCCTGCGCCTTGTTGCACAGGTAACCGCGCGACTTGGGATTGCTGTCGTCGCCGCGCACGCGGCGGATGCGCGCCGCCGCGCCCTCGCCTTCCACCGCGACCTCGATGCCGCAGTTCACGTAACACAGGTTGCAGGCACTCTTGTGCCAGGACAGGTCGTTCATGGTTTCACCTTGGAGTCAGTGCCGTGGTCCGCGCCGTGCAGTTGCAGGAGGGCGCTGTCGATGAAGGCGTGCAGGGTTGCGACCTGCTCGCTGCCGAGTTTGTCGTTGAGCGCGAGTTGCGCGCGCTTCCAGTGGAGCTTGGCCTCGGCGTGCTTGGCGCGCCCGGCCGCGGTGATGGACAGCAGGCGACTGCGCACGTCGCGACCCGGCCCCTGGCTGACCCAGCCCTGGTCGACCAGCAGGCGCACGTTGCGCGTCAGGGTCGAGGCGTCCATGCCCATGTGGCGGGCCAGCTCACCGGGCGCGACCGGCCCGAGGCCGACCAGGTGCGACAGCAGCGAGTACTGCGTGGTTTTCAGCCCGGCGCGCGCGAGCTCGGCGTCGTACAGGCGCGACACGCCGCGCAACAGCTGTCGCAGTTTGAAGTTGGTGCAGCCACGGGGTGGCGACGAGGATGGGCTCATGGCTGGATTGTAGCTGCAATAGTTGCATATACAAGCATGGCGCCACGCGAGCCAGGATTCTCGTGCCGGCTTGATCCCGCTTGGCTGGCGCCCGTGCGATCGCCTCTACACTCGGACCAGCAAGCTCCGCGCTGGCCCGCACCGTTGGCCAGCCTTAGCATAGGCCGACCACAACCCGAGGCATCCCCATGTCCGTCGTCCAGCCCAGCCACCTTTCCGACCTGCCGTTACCGCCCGCGGTGCCGCTCCTGGAAGGCTACCGGCTGTTGCGGCGCAGCCCGCCCGAAGCGCTGCTGCACATCGCGCGCACCTACGGCGACGTGGTGCGCTGGCGCGGCGTGCAGACCATCTACTGCCTCAATCACCCGGAATACGTGCGCCAGGTGCTGACCCAGTCCTGGCCGCGCTACAGCAAGGACACCATCGACTACCGCGTGGTCGGCCGCACGTTGGGCAAGGGCCTCGTCACCAACGACGGACCCGACTGGGCCAAGCAGCGGCGCCTCATGCAACCGGTGTTCGCCAATCGCGCCATCGACAAGTTCGACGTCGTCATCAACGACATGACCACCCAGCTCGCCGAGAGCTGGGCGTGCAAGCGCCGCGACGAAACGGTGTGGTTGGAGCGCGACATGAGCCGCGTGACCTTCCAGGTGGTGAGCCGCACGCTGTTCGGCGCCGACATCGACGGCGCCGCCGACGAGATGACCGAGATCCTCGACATCGTCAACCAGCATCCCTTGCGCATCACGTCCCTGCTGACCCTCTACCCGTGGCTGCCGGTACCGAGCAACCAGCGCTTCGCGCGTATCAAGGGCCGCCTCGATGCGATTGTCGATGGCCTGGTCGACCAACGCCGTGCGCAGGGCGACCAGGGACGCGGCGACATCGTCGATCGCCTGCTGGCGGCGCGCGATGCCGACACCGGCGAAGGCATGAGCCGTGAGCAGATGCGCGATGAATTGATCACGCTGTTGCTGGCCGGCCACGAAACATCCGCCACTGCCCTGGTGTGGACCTATCACCTGCTCGGCCAGCATCCCGACATCGAAGCGCGCCTGGTGGAAGAGCTCGCGCGCGAGCTCGGCGGACGCGCCGCGCAGAGCGCCGATCTGCCGCGCCTGCCCTATCTGAAACAGGTGGTGCAGGAATCCATGCGTCTGTATCCGCCGGTGTGGGGCATCGCGCGCCGCGCCAACGAAGACGCCGAGTTCGGCGGCTACCGGGTGCCGGCCGGCGCCTACATCTCGCTGTCGATGTATGCCCTGCATCGACATCCCGACTACTGGCCCGATGCGGATCGCTTCGATCCGGATCGCTTTGACCCGAAGCGCAACGAACAGCGGCATTCCTACTGCTACATCCCGTTCTCGGCCGGGCCGCGCGCCTGCATAGGCGCGGGCATGGCGATGCTCGAGATCCAGCTGGTGCTGGCGCAGCTGCTGCAGCGTTTCCGCGTGACGCCGGTGCCGGGCTACAAGGTCTCGCCGCAGGCAGTGGTGACGTTCAAGACCCGCGCCGGCATGCCGGTGACGATTGCGCCGCGCTGAGCCGCCCATGAAACCTCACGCATTCATCGCCCTGTTGTGCGCCGCGCTGCTGCTGCCTGTCGCCGTCCATGCCGGCGGCGTGGAAGTGCAGGGCCTGGACGGTCGCCGCGCCGGGCTCGGCGAATTCCTCGCCAAGGACAAGTGGACGCTGGTCATGGTGTGGACCACCTACTGCGGCGCGTGCCGCAAGCAGTATCCGCTCATCTCCGAGTTCCACGGCAAACACAAGGACAAGGACGCCACCGTGCTCGGCGTGTCACTGGACGGCTACGGCGAGGGCGAAAAGGTCAAAGCCTACCAGGCCGCCCACCAGCAGAATTTTCCAAGCGTGCTGGCCGACCCCGACGACTTCATCGACAAGTACCAGCGCACCACCGGCGAGAAGTTCACCGGCACGCCGACCTATTTGCTGTACGACGCCAAGGGCGCACTGCGCGCCTACATCGATGGCCTGGTGTCGGTGGCGGATATCGAGGGATATATCAACCGGTAGGTGCGAATTCATTCGCACATTGGATGCAGCGCGAGGCACCCAGCCGCGTCACCGAATGTGCGAATGAATTCGCACCTTCGAAGAAGACCGCGGTTACAAATCCTCCGGCATCATGTGGCCCTTGGCGCGCTTGGCGCGCATGTAGCGCAGGTTGTGCTCGCACACGCCGACTACCAGGGACACCGTGGCGCTGACCGGCTGGCCGTTGTCTTCGAGCTGGCGGCGCTTGTCCGGGTTGTTGGACAACAGGCGGATGGCGCGGCCGCCGAGCAGATGCCGCAGCACGATGGCGGCATCACTGAAATCGCGGGAATCTTCCGGCAGGCCGAGCGCGGTATTGGCCTGGTAGGTGTTGTGGCCGCCGTCCTGCAGCAGGTAGGTGACGGCCTTGGCCCACAGGCCGATACCGCGCCCTTCGTGGCCGCTCATGTACACCACCGCGCCCTCGCCGTCGGCCTTGATCTGTTCGAAGGCGCTGTCCAGCTGCGGACCGCAGTCGCAGCGCCGCGAACCGAACACATCGCCGGTCAGGCAGCACGAATGGATGCGCACCAGCGGCGCGCGTGCGTCGCGAAAGCCCGGTAGAGCGAACACCGAGTTGACCGACATCGAGCTGTGCATCAACTCGCGGATGGCCTCGGCGCCGCCATCGCGCGCGGCGTCTTGCACCGCCGACAGCTCGGTGCGGCGCACGAAGGGATACCACTCCAGCATCACTTCCTCGCCGGCGATCAGGCGCGGTATCGGCACCGGGCCCAGCACCGAAATGAATGCGCCGGCCGCGCCCGAAGGCACCACCTCGGCATTGCGGTCGAGGGTGACCAGCAGGCGGTCGCTCTCGAGTTGAACGCGGATTGATTTATCAACGTAACTGAACAACACCACTTCTCCGATAGGCGCCGGTCGGGCGGCGCATTCACAAGTTGAGGTTCTACGGTCGAAAGGCAGCGACGGATCGCGGCGCGCCGCGACGGGAGCAGACATTTCGGGCGGCTGGCACGGCGAGCCTGCGACCCGCCCTCTCCCATGGAAGATGGTTTATCGCGGCGGATATTCCAAGCCGGCCACCACCGCATGATAGGCGCTGGCGACGTCGGCGTCCCATAGCGCGTCGTCGCCGGCCTCCGTGACTTCGGCCAAACGCCGCGTTACCAGCGCGCGCACATGGGCCCGGCGTCGCGCGCGCCGCGCCGCCGTCGGGTCGAGATGGCGCGCGCGCCACGCGCGATGCGCCTCGCAGGCGGCATCGAGTTCAGTGATGCCGTCACCGGCCAGGGCCGAGGCCAGCACCACCGGCGGCTGCCAGTCGTCGCTGCCCTGCGAATGACGCAGCACCGAGGCTATTTCGGCGACCATCTCCTTGGCGCCCGGCCGATCCGCCTTGTTGATGACGTAGATGTCGCCGGTCTCGAGGATGCCGGCCTTGACCGCCTGCACCATGTCGCCCGCGCCGGGCATCAGCACCACCACCAGGGTGTCAACCAACTCGCGCACTTCGTACTGGCTCTGGCCCGCACCGACGGTCTCGACGATCACATCGTCGAAATCGTGGGTTTCGAGCAGCGCCAGCACGTTGGCGATATTGTCGGCCAGGCCGTCGCGCGCGCGGCGGCTGGCCAGCGAACGCACGAACAGCTCGGCGTCGTCGCCATGGGCGTCGATACGGATGCGATCGCCGAGGATCGCGCCCTGGCTGTAGGGACTGCTGGGGTCAATGGCGACCACGCCGACGCGACGCGCATGCGCGAGCCGTGCGTTGACGAAACGCCCGACCAGCGAACTCTTGCCGACGCCCGCCGGGCCGGTGATGCCACAGCGCCACACGTCGCGCGCCGGCTGCGCTTCGCCGTCCAGCACCGCCAGCGCCTCGGCGACGCTGGCGTCGGCGATGCGCGACAGCGCGCGACCCAGCGCGCGGCGATTGATGGGCGCGCGCGGCGCCTCGGCGAACGTCACGCGAGCCTCCGCGCGACCTCGTTCACCACCTCGGCGAGGCTCATCTCGCTGTCGAACACGCAGTCGACGCCGCTGTCCTTGAGCGCGTCCCAGTCGGCGCGCGGAATGGTGCCGCCGACGAACAGCGCGACGTCGTCGGCGTGTTCACGCTTCAAGGCCTCGGCGGTGAGTTTGACCAATTCGAGGTGACTGCCCGACAGGATGCTCAAGCCGACCGCGTCGACGTTTTCCTCGGCCGCGACCCGCGCGATGTAATCGGGCGTCTTGCGCAGCCCGGTGTAGATCACCTCGGCGCCGGCATCGCGCAGGGCCAGGGCGATGACCTTGGCGCCGACGTCGTGGCCGTCCAGGCCGGGCTTGGCGATGAGAATGCGTTTACCCTGCAGTTGCGTCGTCATCAGAGTTTCACCGGTTCCACGAATTCGCCCCATTGCTGTTTCAAGCGCTCGACCATTTCACCGACGGTCACGTAGGCGTGGCAGCAGTCGACGAGGTAGGGCATGAGATTTTCACTGTGGTCGCGCGCGGCCTTGTCGAGCGTGGCGAGCGCGCGCTCGGCGGCGGCGGCGTCGCGCTCGTCGCGGATCTTCTCGTACTTGCGCATGACCTCGGCCGAAGTGCTGGCACTGCTCGCGAAGACTTCACCGACCTGCTTGTCTTCCTTGTCGTTCTTGAAGCGATTGACGCCCACCACCACCGACTCGCCGGAATCGATACGCGACTTGCGCTCGTGGGCGCTGCGCGCGATGCGTCGTTGCAGGTAGCCGTCCTCGATGGCCTTCACCACGCCGCCATAGTCGGCTATTTCGCGGATCACGCCTTCGATGGCGACTTCCATTTCATCAGTCAGGTATTCGACATAGTGGCTGCCGCCCAGCGGGTCAACGCTGTCGGCGATGCCGCTCTCGTAGGCGATCACCTGCTGGGTGCGCAGGGCAAGTTCCGCGCTTTGTTCGGTCGGCAGCTGGAACGCTTCGTCGTAGGCGCAGGTGAACACCGACTGCGCGCCGCCCAAGGTCGCGGCCATGGTCTCGACGGCGACGCGCACCACGTTGTTGTAAGGCTGCGCGGCGGTCAGCGACGAGCCGCCACACACCACGCCGAAACGAAATTGCTGAGCACGCTCGGTGCGCGCGCCATAGCGCTCCTTCATGAGCCGCGCCCACAGCCGGCGCGCGGCGCGGAACTTGGCGACTTCCTCGAAAAAATTCATATGCACGTAGAAGAAGAACGACAGGCTCTGGGCGAAGCGTTCGAGGTCAGCGCCGCGCGACAGCAATTCGTCGACGTAGGCCAGGCCGTTGGCAAGCGTGAAGCCCATTTCCTCGACCGCGCTCGAGCCGGCGTCACGCACGTGGGCGCCGGCGATGCTGATGGGATTGAAGCGTGGCGCTTCCTGGTTGGCGTACACGATGCTGTCCGCCACCAGGCGCAGCGCCGGCCGCACCGGGAAGATCCAGGTGCCGCGCGCCACGTATTCCTTGAGGATGTCATTCTGGATGGTGCCGGTCAGCTTGGCGCGCGGCACACCGGCCTTGTCGGCGGCGGCGAGGTACATGGCGAAAATCATCGCCGCCGTGCCGTTGATGGTGAACGAGGTCGAGACCTTGGATAAATCGATGTCGCGGAACAGGGTTTCCATGTCCGACAGGTTGGAGATCGATACACCGACCTTGCCGACTTCCGAGCGGGCCATCGGGTCGATGGGGTCGTAGCCACACTGGGTGGGCAGGTCGAGCGCCACCGACAGGCCGGTCTGGCCGCGTTCCAACAGGAATCGATAGCGTTCGTTGGACTCCTCGGCGCTGCCGAAGCCCGAGTACTGGCGGAAGGTCCACAGCCGCCCACGATAGCCGTCCTCGAAAATACCCCGCGTAAAGGGGTATTCTCCCGGCGCCGAATCGTCGGGAGCACGGCGCATGGCGGGTGTCGCCACGGCGGGGACCTCGATACCGGAGGGTGTGGTGCGGCGCGCGGCGCTGCCGGCCTGCGCTTCGGACTTGGATTGACTCATGGTGATGGCCTGGTTCGATACGGCGACGGTGGCTGACGCCACCGGAGCGCTGGATACTTCCATAGCACCACCGGCGATTCAAGCTACGAGGAAGTGTGTCCGAAAAACAGACACCGGCGTGATGGCGGTCAACTCGACAGGCTCGAATTGCCCCACACTGCCGATGTTCTGCGACCGTTCACGAGGACGGCCGACGCGGACCGCTGCCGATTCGGGCATGCCGGCCGCGTAGTGCGTGGCCATGGCCGACTGCGCGATGCAGTTTACGAGTAACGGTTGAACGACAGGACACGCGGCTCCCAGAGTGCCGCCGCGTGGGAGCCGGGATGCACGACAAGAAAGAATTGAAGGCGCTGATGCTCGGCGCCATCGGTGTGGTCTACGGCGACATCGGCACCAGCCCCCTCTACGCCCTGAAGGAGACCCTGAGCGGCAGCCATGCCCTGGGCCTCGATGAACCGCGCGTGCTCGGCGTGCTGTCGCTGATCTTCTGGGCCGTGATGATGCTGGTCACCATCAAGTACGTGACCTTGATCATGCGCGCCGACAACCGCGGCGAAGGCGGCAGCCTCGCCTTGCTGGCGCTGGTGGCCGACGCGCTCAAGAACTCCAAGCGACGGGTGTGGGTGGTCGGCGTGCTCGGCATCTTCGCCGCCGCGCTGTTCTACGGCGACAGCATGATCACGCCGGCCATCTCGGTGTTGAGCGCGGTGGAAGGCATGAAAATCATCGCGCCGCATTTCGGCCCGGCGGTGATCCCCACCACGGCCGCGATCCTGACCGGCCTGTTCTGGATCCAGAAACGCGGCACCGGCACGGTCGGCTTGTGGTTCGGCCCGATCATGTGCCTGTGGTTCGCGACCCTTGCGCTGCTCGGCGCGCGCCAGATCATCAGCAATCCGGCCGTGCTCTATGCCATCAACCCGCTCTACGCCATCAAGCTCATTGTCGCCCATCCGCACCAGACCTTCCTCGGCCTCGGTGCGGTGGTGCTGGCGGTGACCGGAGGCGAGGCGCTGTATACCGACATGGGCCATTTCGGCCGCAGGCCCATCCGCCTGAGCTGGTTCACCTTCGTCATGCCGGCGCTGCTGCTCAACTACTTCGGCCAGGGCGCGCTGCTGCTGGCCAATCCCGACGCGCTGGAGAATCCGTTCTTCCTGCTGGCGCCGGACTGGGCGCTGGTGCCGCTGGTGGTGCTGGCGACGATGGCGACGGTGATCGCGTCGCAGGCCGTGATCTCGGGCGCGTTCTCGGTGGCACGCCAGGCCATTCAACTCGGCTACCTGCCACGTATGCAGATCGTGCACACCTCGGGCCACGCGCAAGGACAGATCTACGTGCCCTTCACCAACTGGACGCTGTACCTCGCGGTGATGGCGCTGGTCATCGGATTCCAATCCTCCAGCAACCTCGCCGCCGCCTACGGCATCGCCGTCACCGGCACCATGCTCATCGATACCATCCTCATCACTTTCGTGATGATCTTGATCTGGAAATGGCCACGTTGGCAGATTGCCACGCTGTGCGGCTTCCTGTTGGCCATCGATTTCTGTTTCCTGGCGTCCAACTCGCTCAAGATCCTGCAGGGCGGCTGGTTCCCGCTGGTGGTGGGCCTCGGCTCGTTCACGGTACTGACCACCTGGAAGCGCGGCCGTGCGCTGGTGTTCGACAAGATGGTCGAGCAGAGCGTGCCGCTCGATGCGCTGTTGATGTCGGTCAACGAGATCCATCGCGTCGAAGGCGTGGCGGTGTTCATGACCGGCAGCCGCTTCGGCGCGCCGACCGCGCTGCTGCACAATCTCAAGCACAACAAGATCCTGCACGAGCGCGTGTTCCTGGTGACCATCGTCACCACCGACACACCCTACGTGACGCGCGAGGAGCGCGTGGAATACACCATCCTCGGCCACGGCTTTTACCGCCTGGTGGTGCGCTTCGGCTTCATGGAGCATCCCGACCTGCCGGAAGCCCTGGCCGAGCTCAAGCAATACGGCCACCACCTGAAGATGATGGAAACCACGTTCTATCTCAGCCGCGAAGTGATCGTGCCGACCTTGAAGCACGGCATGGCGCTATGGCGGGAAAGGCTGTTCGCCTTCATGAGCAAGAACGCGATGTCGGCCTACGAATTCTTCCGCATTCCGACCGACAGGGTGGTGGAAATCGGTACTCAGCTAGAAATTTGAGGAGCTGATGGAATGTCAGACTAAAGTCTGACCCACAAGGAAGAAGAGATTGGCCTGTGGGTCAGACTTCAGGAAGCTCTGAATAAGCGTAGCGAGCATGCTCGCGCGCTAGGAGCCGCGCAGCGAGCGACGAGACATATCAGATAGATAGGCGAGGAGCGAGCGAGCACGCGACACCGCGCCCGAGCAGCGCAGTAGCTTATTCAGAGCTTCCTTCAGTCTGACATTCAAACCAGTACCGGCCGGCGCTCCCCGTGACGCGTCGCGCACTCGAAGCCATGGGCGAGCTGCAGCACCTCGAGATCCGCCCAGCGCCGGCCCACGATCTGCAGGCCCACCGGCAGGCCGCTGGCGGTGAATCCCGCCGGCACTGATAGCGCCGGACAGCCGGTCACGGTGATGGCGTAACACACCCCCATCCAGTCGAGATAGGTCGCGAGCTCGCGGCCATTGATGCTACTCACCCACTCCTGTTCGATGGCAAACGGCGGCACCTGGGTGGTCGGGCACAGCAGGAAATCGTAGTGTTCGAAGAAGGCGGCGATGCGCGCGATGATCTGGCTGCGCTTGATCTCGGCCTGCGTGACATCGGCCAGCGTCAGCGCCAGTCCCTGCTCGATGTTCCACACCACGGTGTCTTTCAGATGCGGGCGCATGCGCTCGAAGTCGGGCCCGAAGCGCGCGGCGAATTGCCAGGCGCGCAGCGTGCGGAACACTTCATCGGCGTCGGCGAGATCGGGACTGGCGCCTTCCACTTCGCAGCCCAGCGCGCTGAAGGTCGGCAGCGCGGCTTCGAGCACGCTGACGATTTCCCGCTCGACCTCGAACTGGCCGAGGGTCGGGCTCCAGGCCACGCGCAGGCCTTTCAAATCGCGCGTCAGCGGCACGCGAAAGTTTGCACCCGGCTCGGTGAGCGCTATCGGCACGCGTGCATCGGGCCCGGCCATGGCCGACAGCAGCAGCGCGCAGTCGCTGGTATTGCGCGCCATCGGCCCCTGCACGGCCAGCGGTTCGCTCGACATCAGGCGCGGCCAGCTCGGCACACGCCCCGGTGAGGGCCGCATGCCGACCACGTTGCAGAACGCGGCGGGATTGCGCAGTGAGCCGCCGAGGTCGCTGCCATCGGCAAGCGCCGTCATACCGGTCGCCAGCGCCACCGCCGCGCCGCCGCTGCTGCCGCCACAGGTCCGCGAAAAATCGTAGGGGTTGCGCGTGGCGCCGAACACGCGGTTGAAGGTCTGCGAACCGGCGCCGAACTCGGGCGTGTTGGTCTTGCCGAGAATGATGGCGCCGGCGGCGCGCAGACGCGATACGAACAGATCGTCCTGGTCAGGCACGAAATCGGCGAACAGAGGCGAGCCGAAAGTGGTGCGCATGCCGCGCGTCAGTGCGAGATCCTTGATGGCGATGGGCAGGCCGAACAAGGCCTGATGCGCGGCCGGACCTTCCTTGTCCATCTGCCGCGCGGTGGCGAGCGCCGCTTCGCTATCGAGCGTGACGATGGCGTTGACCTTGGGATTGACGTCATCGATGCGCGCCAGCGTCGCACGCAGCAATTCCTCCACGCCGAGTTCGCGACGCGCGATGGCGGCGACCAAGCTGGTGGCGGCGGGGTAGCTATGGAGATCGAGTGAGGACATGGTGATGGTGGACCTCGCGACCCGACTGTTTGTGGGTCAGACTTCAGTCTGACATTGCTGCCAAATCTTCAACGGCTGCGCCATTGAATGTCCGACTGAAGTCGGACCCACAATGCTCCATGGCGACCCCTCAGGTCACCGTGCGGTTGGCCTTGAGCTTGCCTATCTCGTCCGTCGAGAAACCCCAGTCCTTGAGCACCGCTTCGGTATCCGCGCCATCCTTGGACGGCGGCTTCTGGATCTCGCCCGGCGTGCGGCTGAAGCGCGGCGCGGGCGCCGGCTGCGTGACGCCGCCCACTTCGACGAAGGTCTGGCGCGCGACATTGTGCGGATGGCTCGGCGCTTCGCTCATCGACAGCACCGGCCCGAAGCACACATCGGTGCCTTCCAGCACTTCGCACCATTCGTCGCGGGTCTTGGTCAGGAACAAGGCCTTCATGTCCTCGGCGCGGCTCGCCCAGCGCGTACGGTCCTTGTGATCCTTGTTGCCGGGATCGGAAAATCCGGTGCGCTGCTGGAATTCCTCGTAGAACTTGGTCTCGATCGAAGCGATCGAGATGTACTTGCCGTCCTTGGTCTCGTAGGTGTCGTAGAAGTGCGCGCCGCCGTCGAGGATGTTGGCTTCGCGCTGGTCGGTGAACAGGCCGCTGGCGTGCATGCCGTACAGCGCCGCCATCAGGATCGACGCGCCGTCGGTCATGGCGGCGTCCACCACCTGGCCCTTGCCGGACTTCTGCGCTTCGAGCAGCGCCGCCAGCACGCCTACCGCGAGCAGCATGCCGCCGCCACCGAAGTCACCGACCAGGTTGAGCGGCGGGGTCGGCGGCGCATCGGCCTTGCCGATGGCATAGGCGGCGCCGGTCAAGGAGATGTAGTTGACGTCGTGGCCGGCGGCCTTGGCCAGCGGGCCGAACTGGCCCCAGCCGGTGACGCGGCCATAGACCAGCTTGGGATTGCGCTTCCAGCACTCGTCCGGCCCGAGACCGAGACGCTCGGTGACGCCGGGACGGAAACCTTCGATCAAAGCGTCGGCGCCGGCCACCAGGCGCAGCACCAGCTCGACGCCGGCCGGCTGCTTGAGATCGACCGCGATCGAGCGGCGGCCGCGATCGAGCACCGAGAACTTGGCGTCCATGGCGATGCCGAGCCCGGCGTCCGTCACGCGGTCGACGCGGATCACTTCGGCGCCCATGTCCGCCAGCATCATTGCGCACATCGGATTCGGGCCTATGCCCGCCAGTTCGATGACTTTGTATCCGACCAATGGTCCACTCGCGGCCATGTCGCTCTCCCCTTCAATCAAGATTCGGTGGTGTGGTTGGCGGTTCGCTGACCGCGAGCCGCATTATGCCCGCTCGTCCATGCCGTGGGCGACCTCCCCTTTTTCGGGCAGAAATTGCCGTCGAAGTAGCCCTTGCTGCCATGAGCATGGTCGAAAATGCGCGAAGTTCCGCCGATTTGTTCAAGGATTCCAGGGTCGCGTCGCTAGTTTTCGACCATGGACACGAGGCCCAAGGAGAGCACGCGGATGTCGCAAGACCACCGCGCATCCCTCATCAGCACAATGAAAATCAGCAACACCAGCCAACGGCCGGTCGGCCTGTGCCTGAGCGCTTCGATGGCATTCCGCGCGGCGGCGGCGAGGCCCCTGTCATGAGACTCGGTGTACGCACCGCGGCGTGGGCGCTGGCCCTGTCCAGCATTCCCATGCTGGGCATGGCGGTGCTGACCTTCTATTCCTCGCGCACCACCCTGCGCGAAGAGCTCGACAGCCAGCTGCTGTCGGCCGCGCGCAGCGAACTGGCGACCGTCAGCCAGTTCGTGACGGACGCCGCCGCCGATCTCGCCACCTGGAGCAACCTGCACATCATCCAGGACGTGCTCACCGACGACGAGCAAGGCGACGCCTCGCGCGAACTCGCGCGGCTGGCGCGCCAGTCGTCGAATTTCACCGAGATCCTGGCCTTGAACGATCACGGCCGCGTGGTGGCCGCCACCCGTACCGCCTACATCGGTCTCGACCTTGGCGATTCCGCCGCGTTCCGCGCCGCCAGCGCGCGCGGCGCCTATCGCAGCGACATCGAGCATTCGTCGATCTCCGGCAGCAAGGCGCTGACCATCGCCGAGCCGATACGCGCCGATTACGACCAGCACGCCATCATCGGCGCCCTCATCGGCGTCATCGACTGGAACCGGGTGAGTGACGACCTGCACAGTCTCAGCGTGCTCGGCGCTCGCCAGGACCGCGACCGTCGCCTGCTGTTGCGCGATCCGCGCAACGCCGTGCCGCTTTACGACACCATCGGCGCCGAACCGAGCGCCTATGCCTCGCTGCCCGACAGCGCGGGCCTCAGCATGGGTGAATTCGACGGTCGCGCTTACCTGATAGGCACGGCGGTGGCGGCCGACGGCGGCGGCCTCGGACGCCCGTGGCTCATGCACACCCTGGTCTCGACCGCCACGGCCGACGCCGGCGTGCTGGAGCTGCGCGACCGTTTCATTGCCTTCGGCATCGTGTTCCTGCTGGTGTCGACCGCGGCCGGCCTGGCTTTCGCGCGCTCGCTGGCGCGCCCGATAGTGGCGCTGCAGGTGGCGGCCAGCCGCCTGGCCGAGCGCGACTTCGACACCCCGCTGCCACCCGCGCGCAGCGACGAGATCGGCAGCCTGACGGCGAGCTTCGACGCCATGCGCTCGGCGCTCAGATCCAACGAGCAACAGCGCAGCGAATCCGAGCAGAAGATTCGACGCCTGGCCTATTACGACCAGGTCACCGGCCTGCCGAACCGCGCCTACCTGCAGGACTACCTGGCCAGCGCGCTGGCCGCGGCGGTGCGTCGCCACAAACAGCTGGCGGTGCTGTATTTCGATCTCGATCACTTCAAGCGTATCAATGACACGCTCGGCCACGGCGCCGGCGACCTGTTGCTCGGCGAGACCGCGCAACGTCTCGGCGAATGCGTGCGCGCTTCGGACATGCTCATGCGCGGCGCGCAACGCGCCGGCGGAGAGCGGTCGGAAGCGGCGCATGCCATCGCGCGTTTCGGCGGCGACGAATTCGTGCTGGTGTTGAACGACCTCGACGATGCCTACGGCGTGGCGCGCGTCGCACGGCGCCTGCAGGACGCCTTCGTGGCGCCGTTCAAACTGGGCTCCGATGAACTGTTCGTCACCTCCAGCATCGGCATCGCGATGTTTCCGGACGACGGCGCCGACGCCGACACCCTGTTGCGCAATGCCGATGCGGCGATGTACGACGCCAAGCAACACGGCCGTAATAACTACAGCTTCTACATGAAGGAGATGAATGCGCGGGCGCGTGATCGCTTGTCTCTCGAAGGGCGGCTGCGCAAGGCCATCGAACAGGAACAGTTCGAACTCCACTACCAGCCACAGATAGACCTCTGCAACAACCGGCTCATCGGCCTCGAAGCGCTGGTGCGCTGGGCCGATCCGGAAAAGGGCCTGGTCAGCCCCATGGAGTTCATTCCGCTGGCCGAGGAAACCGGTCTCATCGTGCCACTGGGCGAATGGATCTTGAAACGCGCCTGTCGGCAGATGCGCGCCTGGAATGGCACGGCGCTCGAAGGCGTGCGTGTGGCCATCAACCTGTCGCTGCGCCAGGTCAAGGAAAAGAACTTCGCGACCCTGGTCGGCGAGGTACTGGCGGCCAACCAACTGCCCGCCTCGCAGCTCGAACTCGAATTGACCGAATCGGTGTTGATGGAAGACAGCGATGGCCCCGGTCGCATTCTCGACAGCCTGAAGGCAATGGGCTTGAGCCTCTCGATCGACGATTTCGGCACCGGCTATTCGTCGCTCAGCTATCTCAAGCGTTTCGCCATCAACAGCCTCAAGATCGACCGCAGTTTCGTGCGTGACATGGAAGGCGACGCCAACGACCAGGCCATCATCACCGCCATCATCGCGATGGCGCACAAGCTCAACCTCGACGTGGTGGCCGAAGGCGTGGAAACGCGCGAACAGGCGCTCTTGCTGCGCCAGTTCAACTGCGATCAGATCCAGGGCTACTGGATCAGCCGGCCGCTGCCGGCGGCCGATGTCGAACGATTCGCCGGCGCGCCGATCGCGGTGCTGGACACGCTGCCGCCGGTGAGCCCCACGCCGACGCTGCTGCGCTTGCCGCAGGACGGTTTGCGTCACGCCGCCGGCGAATCCTGACCGCGGCAAGCGCCGCCGACCCTGTGGGTATAATCCTCGCGTGACACCCCGTCACGCGGAGATCCCCGATGTCCAATGCCAGCGCCGGCGAGCGCGTCGTCCATCGCACCTGTCCCCTGTGTGAGGCCACCTGCGGCCTCGAACTGACCGTTCATGGCGAGCGCGTGCTGCGCGTACGCGGCGATCGGGACGATGTGTTCAGCGCCGGCTACCTGTGTCCGAAGGGCGTGGCGCTCGGTGAACTGCACGACGATCCCGACCGCCTGCGCCAACCCCTGGTCAAGACCGCGACGGGCTTTCGCGAAGCGAGCTGGGACGAAGCCTTCGCCGCCGTCGAGGCCGGTCTCGCACCTATCCTTGCGCGCGGCGATCGCAACGCGGTGGCGCTCTATGCCGGCAACCCCGTGTCACACAATCTCGGCGCCAATCTCTACCTGCGCCCGCTGATCCGCGCGCTCGCCACCCAGAATTTCTATTCCGCCTCGACCGTCGACCAGATGCCCAAGCACCTGGTGAGCGGCCTCTTGTTCGGCGACCCGCAGGCGCTGCCGGTGCCCGATGTCGATCACTGCCAGTTCCTGCTCATGCTCGGCGCCAATCCCTGGGAGTCGAACGGCAGCCTGTGGACCGCGCCCAACCTGCCGGCGCGTCTGAAAGCGCTGCGCAAGCGTGGCGGCAAGCTGGTGGTACTCGATCCGCGCCGTACGCGCACCGCGGCGCATGCCGATGAACATCACGCCATCCGTCCCGGTACCGACGCGCTGTGGCTGCTGGCAGTGGCGCGCGTGATCGTGTTCGAACGCCTGGCCAAGCCCGACCGCCTGGCCAAGATCACGAGTGGCCTGGAACCTTTGCGAGAACTCCTGGCGCCCTTCACGCCGCGCGCCGTGGCCGCGCACTGCGGCATCGCCGCCGAGCACACCGAGCGACTCGCGCGGGAACTGGTGGCCAGCCCCGCCGCCGCGGTGTATGCGCGCTTCGGCACCCACGCGGCGCGCTTCGGCACGCTGGCCGCATGGGCCACCGAATTGCTGAACGTGTTGACCGGCAACCTCGATCGGCGCGGCGGCGTGATGTTTCCGCGCGGCGTACATGAGCGCGTGCGCGAAACCGGCAGCGGCGCGGGCTTTCGCTACTCACGTTGGCGTTCGCGCGTGCATGGCCACGGCGAAGTGATGAGCGAACTGCCGGTGGCGACGCTCGCCGACGAGATCACGACGCCGGGTCGCGGCCAGGTGCGCGCGCTGCTGACGGTGGCCGGCAACCCGGTGCTGTCGACGCCCGACGGTTCGCGCCTGGCGGCGGCGCTCGCCGGGCTCGAATTCATGGTCAGCGTCGACCTCTATCTCAACGAAACCTCGCGCCATGCCGACGTCATCCTGCCGCCGCCCTCGGCGCTGGAGCGCGCGCATTACGACTTGTTCTTCTATCGCCTGTCGGTGCGCGCCATCGCCAACTACTCGCCGGCGGTGTTCGACCCGCCGGGCCTGTCGGAGTCCGCGATCCTCGCGCGTCTCGCCTTGATCGTGCGCGGCGAAGGCGCCGGCGCCGACGCCGGCATCATCGATAAGGAACTGCTGGCCGAACTCGTGCAGAGGGAAGCCACGCACCCGCAATCACTGCTGGCCGGACGCGAGCTCGACGAGGTGCTGGCGAGCCTCGACGGTGACACGCCCTGCGAACGCATTCTCGACTTCCTGCTGCGCACTGGCGCCGAGGGCGAAGGCTTCGGACGACGCGCCGACGGCCTGTCGCTGGCGCGGCTGCGCGAGCATCCCCACGGCATCGACTTCGGCCCCCTGCAAGCGCGCCTGCCGGGCCTGCTGAAAACGCCGAGTGGTCGCATCGAACTGGTGTCGGACGTCATCACCGGTGAGCTCGCGCGCCTGCGCCGCGAAGTGCTGGAACAAGCGCCTGGCGATGCACTGCTGCTGATCGGCCGTCGCGAATTCCAGTCCAACAATTCGTGGCTGCACAACCTGCCGTCGCTGGCCACCGGCCATGCGAGCTGCGTATTGCACATGCATCCCGACGATGCGCGTCGGCGTGGGCTCGACGATGGCGGCGCGGTACGCATCCGCAGCGCCGCGGCCAGCGTGGTGGTGCCCCTGGCGGTGACCAGCGCCATCGCGCCAGGCGTGGTGAGCCTGCCCCATGGCTACGGCCATGGTCTCGCCGGTACGCGCCTGACGGTCGCCAACGGCGTCGGCGGCGCGAGCGCAAACGATCTCACCGAAGGCGTGTTGGAAGGTCCGTCGGGCAACGCCGTGCTGAACGGCGTCGCGGTAGAGGTCGAGGCGGCCTGAGAGTCAGGAACGCGAGGCGGCGACGCGGAGCGGCGCGGCGGCGGCCGCGCCACCGATGACGGCGCTGGCGCGCGCGCAATCGACGCCATGGCCGGCGCGAGCCAGCACCGTGCAGGCGTTGACCGTGCGGGTGAGGCTGCCGACCGGTGCCGCGTTGTCGGTCAGCAAGGCGCTGACTTCACGCGCGTCCAAATCAGGCGCGACTTCCAGCAGCAGCGCGATGACACCGGTGACGTGGGCGGCGGCAATCGAACTGCCGGACATGTAGCCATAACGCTCGTGGGGCAGCGTGGTGAAGACCTCGGTGCCCGGCGCGATGGCGGCGCCGCTTTCGCTGGCCTGGCCGGCGACGCCGACCCGGATGACGCCCGGCACGGCGGTCGGAAAGGCGGCATCGGCCCGTCCTGCGACCGGCATTGCGCCGACCACCAGCATGCCCTTGGCCATGGCGTTCGCGAGCAGGGTCTCGAGCAGGGCATCGCGCGGACCGGTCAGGCTCAGGTTCAACACCCGCACCTTGAGACGGATGGCGGTGTCGATGGCCTTGGCCAGGGTCAGGGTATTGCAGCTCGCATCCAACGCATCGGGTGCGCTGGCCCAGCACGCGCGCAGCGCGGCGAGGCGCGCCGCCGGCGCGACGCCGACAATGCCGGCGGCGTTGCCGGCGCGCGCGGCGATGATGCCGCCGACCGCCGTGCCGTGCACTTCGCCGGCACGCTCCTCGCTGCTGTCGTTGACGAGGTCGCGATGGGTGCTGACCTGGCCGCGCAGATCGGGATGACGCAGGTCGATGGCGGTGTCGACCACCGCCACCGTCACGTCGCGGCCGGTGGCGAAACGATGGGCTTCGTTGAGCTGCATGTCGGCGATCGCGCTTTGCAGCGGCTTGTACGGATCGGCCGCCATGGTGTGAAAGTCATGCATCGGGTAGACGCCGTCGACCACGCCTTCCTTGCGCAATTCCTCGCTGACCGCCTGCAGGCTGCGTTCGTCGTCGATGGAATACACCACGCAATGCACGCCCAAGGTCAGCACCGGCCACTGGCTGACGGTGCTGAGCTTGTGTCGCTTGCCGAGTTCGCTGGCGATGCGACGGCCCCAGGCCGTGGAATCGTAATCGGCGGTGCGCGCATAGGTATCGCCCGGTCCGCCGGTCGGCGCGCGTTGCAGTCCGCGATCGGTGAATGTCACCAGTGCCAGTCGCTCGCTGTGAGAGCTCGCCACCGGCTGAAGCTCGGCCGCCTGCGACGCGACGCCGACGGACAGCGCCCACAGCGCGGCCAGCGTCACGCGGCGCAAGAATTTACGCGGGCTCATGGCGTCGCCCCCGGCGCCGCCGGCGCGGCAAAGCGCACGCCGCTGCGTGTCTTCAAGGTGTCCAGCGCGCTCGCCACCTGGCTGGCGGGCACGCGCACCGTGAACACGTTGTCATGATTGGGGCCACTCACCACGTCGCCGTGCACCGCGGCCAGCGCTTCCTGGATGGTGGCCATCGACGCCTCGCCATCGAATGCCACGTACAGCACATCGGCGCCCACCACCTGGCCGCGATCCTGCGACAGCGTATGGAAAGTCTGCTCGACGAGGCCGACATTGCCCTGCATGTGGCCGATGCCGAACACCACGCCGGCCAGCATCGCGATCATCGCCAGGCGTCGCGTCGCATGGCGCATGCCGCCGCGCCCCCAGCGCCGCCATGGCGATGACGATGATGATGGCGGTGGCGGCGCGCTGCCGCGCACGCGCGCCATGATGCGCTCGAAACCGTCGTCGGCGAGGTGCCTCTCGGAGTCGCTGCCGCGAAACGCCTGGGCGAGACGCTGCTCGGCAGCGAGTTCCGCGCGGCACACCAGGCACGCCGCGAGATGCGCATCGAGCCTGTCGCGCTCGGCGCCGGCCAGGGTGCCGTTGACGAGAAACGGCAACAGTTCGCTGTACTCCTGGTGAGAAAAGGCTGAGTTCATGGCACTCGTTTCCGATGACTTGGTCATGTCAATCACTCATCGCGGCCGGTTCGCCGGACAATTGCGGCCACACTTCGCGCAAGCGCTTGCGGGCGTGAAAGATACGGGTCTTGACGGTGTTCTCGGGGCAGTCCATCACCTTGGCGATGTCCTGGTAATTCAGGCCATGGAAATACACCAGTTCCATGGCCGCGCGCTGCTCGGCCGACAAGTGGCGCATGGCCACGTGCAAGAGGTTGTCCTGCTCGAGTTCGCGCTGGGCGTGGCTGTCGTCACCGCCCTCCTCGCCGCTGGCCTCGCCGCCGGTGACGCCGAGCTTGCGCAAGGCCTGCAAGGATTTGAAATTGGCGATGCCGAGCAGCCAGGTCGAGGCCAGCGCCAGGCGCTGGGTGCGCGCCGCCTGCTGCCATACCGCCAGCATCACTTCACTGATGACATCGTCGACCAGTTCCTGGCGGCGCGTGACCTGGTAGACGAAACGTTCCAGGTAGCGCCGGTAGCGCTTGTAGAAGATCTCGAAGGCCGGCGCGTCGCCGCGCCCGATGCGCTCGATGAGCAGCCAGTCGCCGTCGTCGTCGCGGTCAGCGGCAGCGACGGGCGCGGCCGGTGGCGGCCTGAATTTCAAGATGTTGTGCCCCGCGCCACCCGCCATGTCCAGCCACTCTCCTGTTTGCCGATGAATCGCGGCACGGGCGGGAAAGGTTCAGCGTGAACGGCAGCATGTTTTCGGTAATTTTTCATCCGCGTGTCCTTGCCCGGCCTGCGTCCTTGACCCCTAGAAGCCGACCGACAGGGAAAACACCACGCGCGCATCGACTTCCGCGCCGGCAAAGCGGTCGTGCACGCCCGGGTCATTGATCTCGTTGAAATAGACGTTGTCGACGTAGCGCAGGTCAGCCACCAGGTGGCGGCCGATGAAATAGCTGAGGCCCGCGTTCCAGTAGACGACGTCATAGGACGTGACCTTGGCGAGACCGTCGTAGCCGATGCCGACGGTGGCGTCCAGCACGTCGCTGAGGGGGTAGCGACCCTTGACCTCGCCGGCCACCGCGTTGTGACTCGCGCCGTAGCTGTCGAAGGCCACGCTGCCGCGCGCGGTGACGAGGCCGCGCCAGTCCAGGCTCACCGAGGTCTCGACATAATCGCCTGACTCGCCGAACACCTCGGCCTCGTACACGTAGGCCGACAGCACCGCATCGAGGCGCAGGCCGCCGGGCAGCGCGCGCTGCACGCCGAGGTAGGGAATGAATTCGAACTCGGCGCCGCCGAAATCAACGGCGGTCAGCCACGCGCCGCCATAGGCGCCACTGCCACGGGCCAGGCCGACATGGGCCTGGGCGGCGGGATGGTCATCGCTCTTGGTATAGCCGTGGTAGAGGTAGTTGCTGGTAAAACGCGCCAGCGCGGTGGTGCTGAGCTCGGCCGCGGCCGGCGCCGCCAGGCCCGCGCAGACGCAGGCCGCGGCCCACGCGCTCGGTCTTGCAATCGGCAGTGGGCGGTGGGCACGGGACACGCTGGCAAATACCTTACGCGCGGCAGGCACGCGCCTGCCCGTGGCGGCCACTGAAGGCCTTACAAGTTCGTGGGGAATGATGCCATGGCGGCATGGGGGTCGTGTCAACGCCTACGGAAAGCAAAGTCCCTTCGCACAGCGCGGCAACGACTGGCGGTTGTTCACGACGTTAACAGGGCAGGTCGGCGCGCGCCAGCCGCCCAGCGTGCGCGCGATCACGTTTTATCGCGGCGGGCCGCCGTCGAATGTCAAACGTCGTCAACTCTCAACGCAGGCGGCGCCAGGCGCCCTCGCCGGACTGGCGCCAGCCATGGTGGGGATGGCGCGCCAGCAGTTCGCGATCGCGAAACAGGTAGACCAGCGCCGCGCCCGCCACGAAACCGCCGACGTGGGCCCAGAACGCCACGCCGCCGCCCTGCGCGCCCAGGGAGCCGAGGCCGCCGATCATCTGCACCAGGAACCAGTAACCGAGCATCCAGAACGCCGGGATGGCGAAGGTCGTGACGTAAAACCCGAACCAGAACAGCATGTGCACGTTGACCCGCGGGTAGAGCATCACGTACGCCCCCATCACCCCGCCGATGGCGCCCGAGGCGCCGACCATGGGAATGGCGGCGCCGGGATTGGCGGCGACCTGCAGCGCGGCGGCCGCCAGCCCGCACAACAGGTAGAAGGCCACGAAGCGGCCGTGGCCCATGGAGTCCTCGACGTTGTTGCCGAAGATCCACAGGAACCACATGTTGCCGATGAGGTGCATCCAGCCACCGTGCAGGAACATGTGGGTGATGACCGTCGACCAGTTGCCGCTCTCGGCAATCACGCAGCGCGCATAGGGACTGAGCGGAATACCGACGCCGGCCTGCAGGTGGCCCAGCAGTTCGCCGGGCAACAGGCCGAGGGTACAGATGGAACTGGCGAGGGCCGGCTCGCGCCCCAAGCCTTGCACCAGCACCCACGCCGCGATGTTGAGCGCGACGATGGCCCAGGTCGCGTAAGGCGTCAGGATCTGGGGATTGTCGTCACGGATGGGGAACACGCGGCGCGCCTAGCGGCTGGCGGATTTCAGCACGCCGCGCGCACTGAGCGCCGCCACCTCGGCCGCGCTGTAACCGAGCAGCCCTTCCAGCACTTCGGCGTTGTGTTCGCCGAGCCGCGGCGCCACCAGTTCGGGCAAGTGAGGTTGCGCGGAGAAGCGCAGCGGGAATCCCGGGATCGACAGCGGCCCCATCAGCGGGTCCTCGATGTGCCGCACCGTGCCACGCGCATTGAAATAGGGATGGTTCAGGGCGTCGACCGGACTCAAGACCGGCGCCGACGGCACGCGATGGCTTTCGAGATGGGCGAACACCGCGTCGTTGTCACTGAAACCCTGCAGCCAGGCTTCGATCATCGGGATCAGATCCTTCTGATTGGCCGCGCGGCTGTCGCTGCTGGCGAAGCGCGCGTCGTGCTCGAGTTCGGGCCGCCCCATGGCCGCGCACATGCTCGGCCATTGCGGCTGCAGGGCGAGGATAACGAGGTAACCGCTCGGCCCCTTGTACACGCCGAACGGACACAGCAAGGGATGATGATTGCCGTTGCGGGTCGGCATGTAGGCGCCCTTGCTGAGGGTGTGGGCCTGCACGGCGATGTCCTGCAGGTGGAACATGCAATCGATCATGGCGAGATCCAGCCATTGGCCTTGACCGGTGCGGCCACGATGGAACAAGGCATAGCCGATGGCCGAAAACGCATGCACGCCGCTGCCGGTGTCGGCGATGGCCAGGCCGATGGGATGCGGCGGGCCGTCGGCCGGCCCGGTCATGTGCATGAGACCGGCGAACGCCTGCGCTGCCCAGTCATAACCGGTCTTGTGCGACAGCGGGCTTTCGCGGCCGTAGGCCGACAGCGAGGCCATGATGATGTCGGGCTTGATGGCCTTGAGATCCGCGTAGGCGAGGCGCCGTTTCTCCATCACGCCCGGCCCGAAATTCTCGACCACCACGTCGACCTTGGCGACCAGCTCGCGCACGATGGTGTCGGCGGCCGGGTCGCGCAGATCGAGGCACAGGCTGCGCTTGCCGCGATTCTGCTGGATGAAATAGCCGCTGCGGCCATGGTCGGACCACGGCAGACCGCGCGACGGATCGCCGCCCGGCGCCAGTTCCACCTTGATGATCTCGGCGCCCATTTCCGCCATCAGGCGCGTGACGGTCGGCCCCGCCAGGTACTGGGTGAAATCGAGCACACGAATGCCGTCGAGGATCATCATCACCGTGCTCCGTCGGAGGTCTTGCGCCTTGAACTCAAGGCGTCGAGTGTACACGGCCACTTCAGCGTTGCGAGGCCACGCACCTGGACCGACAATGACGCCGCCCACAAGTCACGAGTCACGCCCGCATGTCGGAACCCGTCCAGGTCGATGCCATTGCCCATGCCATCCAGCTTGCGGTCACACCGGTATTCCTGCTGGCCGGCGTCGGCGCCATGCTGTCGGTGCTCGCCAACCGTCTCGCGCGCATCGTCGACCGCGGTCGCGTGCTGCACGAGCGACGCCATTTCGATCAATCGGAAATACGTGAAATCGACGTGGAGCTGGCGGTCATCAATCGCCGCATGCGGGTCGTCAACACCGCCATTTCGCTGTGCACGCTGTGCGCACTCTTGATCTGCTCGGTGGTGGCGGTGCTGTTTCTCGGCACGGTGGCGGCCAGCGGCAATGCCACCGCCATCGCGCTGTTGTTCGTCGCCGCCATGACCTGTCTCATCGGCGCGCTGCTCGCATTCCTGATCGAGATCTACCTCGCCACCGTCAAGGTGCCGTTGCGGCGTTGAGCGGCTCAGGCCGGCGCGCGGGCGCCCATGATCCAGTGGATGACATCTTCGCCGTCGCGGCGGCCCCACACACCGTTTTGACCGCGGCCGCGCGCGCCCTGCACGGCATCGACGCGACGCCATTCGCTGGCCACCACGCGGTGGGCAATCTTCCATTCGCCGCCACGCCGCTCGAAGCGATCGACATAGCGAACGCCCATCACGTCGTCCTTGCCGTTACCGTCGGCGTCTTCGCGACGGTGATAGGCCACCGCGTAGGTTTCGGCGCGCGCGTGATCACCAACCACCTCGATGAGCATGTTGCCCATGAAATGCTGGGTGACGGTCCAGCGCGCGAGGAAGGTCGCGGCGGCGGCGATGAATTCCTCGACCGTACCCTTCATCGAGCCGTGGTCGTCGTAGGCATCGGCGTGATAGCAGGAACGCACGAGATCGAAATCCATGCGGTCGATGCCACGCGCATATCGGTAGATGACGTCGGCGATCTCCTGGCGCGCGAGCAAGGTGGCGATGGCGGCCTGGTCACTCATGATGACTCCCCAAGGTTGGTTGCGGGTGATGGTGGCGGTCACCATAGCAGAGCATGGCCGGCGCGCTTCAGTGCATGTGCGTTTCGGGCGCGGGTCGCAGCGCCGGCTCGGCTGCGAGCGTCGCGACGGTTTGCGCGAGTTGCGCTGGCGACCAGCACGGCGCGCCATCGCGGGCCAGCCAGCGCGCGCGTATGAAGCCGAAGCGATCGACGAGGAACGCCGCATCGCCATCGTTGCCCGGCAATGCGTCGCGACGGCCGGCGTGGACCAGGCTGCGACTCAACAGACCATAGGCGGCCGTCACCGCGTCGCCGCCGCCACTCAAGCAATGCACGCGCTCGGCGTCCGCGCCCAGCGCCCGGCAATCGCCGGCGGCCGGCACCACCAGCATCTCGAGCGGCGCACCACGCAGCGCCGGAGCGTCCGCCAGCGCGTGCAGCGTGTCGCGCGCCGCGCCGTCGCGAGCGATGTACAACAACAC
Organism: Pseudomonadota bacterium; assembly: GCA_016719885.1. Taxonomy (NCBI): domain Bacteria; kingdom Pseudomonadati; phylum Pseudomonadota; species Pseudomonadota bacterium. The sequence continues at coordinate 85,808 of JADJYF010000018.1, forward strand.
CGCGCGCTCGCCGCGCCAGTCCTGCAACTCGCCGCGCCGGCCGGCGGCGCTCTCGAAGCGAAAATTGGGCGCCGCCAGCCACGCGCGGCCAGCCTCGATTTGTTCATCGATGACGCGCGCGCGATGACCGTCGGCAAAGGCACGCAGCATGTTGATCAAGTCCCAGCGCGCGCTGGCGTCGAGCACTGCGGCGAAGCCCGGCATGGCGCCGCTCGGTGTGCCGTCGGAGAGCCACGCGAACATGTCGCCGGCGCTATGCAAGGCCGTATGGCGGGCGAGATCGGCGGGCGCCACGGTGGTCGTGAGGCTTTGCGCGCCATCACCGCGCGCACCGCTGCCGTGACAATCGGCGCAGTGCGCAGCAAAGAGCGTCATGCCGCGGCCGATGGAGTGCGCGTCGTAAGGCACGCCGGCGCGCAGGTAGGTGGTGGGAAACGCGCGCACCGCGATGGCCTGCACGCCGATGAGCGTCGCGCCCAGCAACAGCAGGACCGCCAACGCGCGGTAGCGCAGCCACCACGCGGGCGCCACGCATGACAGCAGGCTCACCGCCAGCACCACTTGCCATTGCGCGAAGCTGCTGGTGCCGAGCAGCGCCGGCTGCAGGCGGAATGGCAACCACCAATTGAGCGCCTGGTGCGCGCCCGGCGTGCCCTGCGCGAGCGCGAGCGCGAAGCCGAACAGCGCCAGCGCCGCCAGCAACTCGATGCCGAACACGCGCAGCACGGCGCGCCGCGTGTCGGCGGCATAATGACGTTCGAGGCGCGCGAGTTGCGTGCCGCGTAAATGCCAGGCCGCCATCAGCACCACGGCGAGCAGTGCGAGTTTGATCCACAGCAGCGCCGCCGCCTCGGTGGCGAACAGCGCCGGCCAGCCACCGAACTGGCGCCATGCGATCAGCGTGCCGCTGACGATGAGCAGCAGCATGGCGGTGAAGGCGAAGCGCGAAAAGCGCCGCAGGGCATGCAGCACGTAGTCACGTTGCGGCGCGCTGTCACCGGCGGCAAGCAGCAGGCTGCCCCACAGCGGCAAGCCGCCCAGCCACGCCGCGCTCAGCCAGGCATGCACAACGTGCAGCGGCAGGAACAACGCGAGTGGTTCGCCGACGCCGCCGTGGCCGGCGCGCGCGCCGGCCAGGAAAAAGCCCGTGCTGACAATCAGCAGTGCGAGCAAGGCGCCGCGCCGCGGCTCGCGCCACGGCAGCAGCACCGCCATCGCCACCAGCAGCATGGTTTGCTTGACCAGCCACATCTGGCCGAGTCGCGTGCCGAGCACCAACTGCTGCCATGGTGACCAGTGGTGGCCGGCGGCGTGTCCGAGGATGCGCTCAGCGTGACCATCCAGCACCAGCACGCCGGCCACCAGCCCCAGCGCCGTCGTCCACGGCAGCAAACGCCAGGCGCGTCGCGCCCACGGCTGCAGCGGCGCCGGGATGGCGCCGCTACGCCACCAGAACAGCGCGGTGCCCAAGGCCAGCACGGCCGCCGACTGCCAGGCGAAACGGGCGAGCGCGTCGAGCATGGGCGGCCGCGCGGTGCGCCTGTGCCTAGCGAGCGCCGGGTTCGCCGATCACGAACGGCGACGACCCTTCGACGATGTGTCCGTCGACCGACAGCACGCGGTAATGCAGGCGATAATTACCGGCCGCGAGCGGCGCCTGCAAGCGGAGGCTGAGACCATTGTCGGGCAGCGACGCGAGCGCGCCCTGGGCAACCACCTGTCCGCGACTGTCCTCGACCGCAAGCGAAGAGAACGCCGCTTCCAGCGCTTCGTTGAACCACACGCTGACGGTCGGCGGCGACTTGTCGAGCACGGCGTCCTGGCCGGGCACGGCCTTCACCAGCACCGCGTGCGCGCTGACCTCGACACTGAGCAGCACGCAGAGCAGCGCCGCCGCCCATCGGGTTGGTCGATGCATGTTCATGAAGCTGGCCTCGATTGATTGCCGTAATCCAGATCCGCGGGCGTGCCATCGGTACGCCGTCGTCGCGCCCACGCCAGCAGGCCGCACAGCAAGGCGCTGCCCGCCACGCCAACCGCGCCCTGGCGCAGGCGCAGCGCGCGGCTGCCGACACTGAAACGCCATGCCGCCCGCCATTCGCCACCGTTCAGCGCCGGCGTGCGCAGCAGGGCAAGGTAGGTGCCCTCGCCCTCGAACGCGTGGCGCAGCACCACGCTGCCGTCGATGGGCACGGTCGGCGCGAGGCGCGCCACGCTGGCGGCCTCGATGGTGGCGGCGTCCCAGGCGGCGACCGCCGCTTCCGAGCTGTCACCGTCGGCGCGCAACAGGCGCACTTCTATCGGCATGGCGGTGAGCGCGGCATCGACCACGTCGAACACCACGAGCGTGGCGCCCGGCCCGGGCAAGGCGTCGCAATACATCTCGCCATCGTGCAGCGCGGGCTGGTAGAGCGCCACGTCCACGCGCCACGCGCCGAGGCGCAGTTGGCAGGCCGGGCCGCCGCCGGCCTCGCCGTGCGCGCGCACCACGCCGCCTGCCAGCACGCCCGTCAACAGCAGCGCCAGGCGTGCAGCGTGGCGCTCAATGATGACCGGCATGAGCATCGCCGCCGCCGGCATCGCGCGCCGCCGTCGGCGTCTTGAACTGCGCGGACTGCGCGTCGAGGCCGGGCAGTTTCACGAACACCACCGCTTCGCTGTCCGCCGCGAGGGCGGCCGGCGCCGCGGCGCTGAAGCGGTTGTCGCCATCCGCCGCGAGCGTCACGCGCACGTCCTGCGCCGGGAAGCGTACCGCCGCCTCGCCGCCGGCGCTGGTCTGCGGCTCGTCGAGATGATTGGTGACGTAGACCAGCACACGCCCGTCATGGATCACGAGTTCGAGGTGCAAGGGCCCGGCCATGCGCATGCGCCCGCCGTGAGCGCTGGCGCGGCCGTCGAAATAGGCATCGCTGTGGGCCTGTAAGACATGCGGCGTAGCACACAACGTCAAGCCGACCAGCGCCAGGATGGCGGACCAGCGGCGCGGCTTGCGGGCAAAGGGGGCGTGGAATTGCATGCGGGAGTTGTCCTGTGTGTGTCCTCGAAGGACCGCGCCGGCGCGGCACGGTTCGCTGCATGGTAGCGGGGTCGGGCGCCGCACGAGCCGTGGCATCTTGTCGCGGGCCGCGTGCCCGCGATGATTGCGTATATTCTGCATGGTCTGAATACCCAGGGGAGAACACCGTGTCCGACCATCGCCTGTCCTGCTGTATCACCTTCGACTTCGATGCCATGTCCTCGTGGATAGGATCGCTGAAATCGAATAATCCCAGCACCATTTCACGCGGTCAGTTCGGCGCCGTCGCCATTCCGCGCTTGCTGGCCCTGTTGAAGGCGCGCGACATCCGCGCGAGCTTCGCGGTGCCTGGCCATACCGCCTACGCCTACCCGCGCCTGGTGCAGGCCATCGTCGAGCACGGTCATGAAATCGTGCATCACGGTTGGGTGCACGAGAATCCGGCTGACTTCGACGAGGCCGGCGAGCGCAACGTGCTCGAGCAAGGCCTCACGGCCTTGCAGCGGGTGGCCGGCGTCACGCCTCGCGGTTACCGCTCGCCGGCCTGGGATCTCAGCACGCGCACGGTCGACCTGCTGCTCGAATACGGCTTCGAATACGAGTCGAGCTGCATGGGCCATGATTTCTTCCCCTACTACCTGCGCAGCGGCGATCGCTGGTCGCTGGATGGCCCTTATCATTTCGGCGCCACCACTTCGCTCATCGAAATGCCGGTGACCTGGAGCCTCGACGACTTTCCGCCCGCGGAATTCGTGCTCGGCATGAACACCGGCCTGCAGGCGCCGTCGCAGATGGAGGAAAACTGGCGCGCCGATTTCGACTACGCCCATCGCGACTGCCAGGGCGGCGTGTTCATCCTCACGCTCCATCCCCAGACCATCGCGCGCGGTCGCTATTTCCTGCTGCTCGAACGTCTGCTCGATTACTACGCCGGTCACGACGGCGTGGTGTTCGAATCGATGGGCGATTACGTGACGCGCTGGAAGCGGGCCAATCCGCTCGAAGCATGGAAGGCGGCCAACGCCGATCTGACCGGCGCCCATGCCATCACCCCGTGAGCGCCCGCTGGCGCGCTAGAACGTGACGCCGAAGCGGCCGCGCAGCGCGAAGCCCAGCACCATGGTGAGCGCGAACAGGCCCCAGCTCGCGCTCGACAGCCCGCCCCACGCCGCGCCGGCGCGGGGATAGGCGAGTTCGACGCTGCGCACCGCCTGCTGCGCGTCCAGCGGCGGCGCCTGCGGCGCCAGCAGCACCTCCGGCGCGTTGGCGCGAAACATGAGCGGCGCGATCAGCGTGCCGCGGGTCTCCACCTGCACCGGCACCTCGACCTTGTTGGTACCGCTGCGCACGGTCAGGCGATGCTCGCCCGGCGCCAGCGCGCGCAGTAACCAGCGGACTTCGCCGCGCGCCGGCATGCGCAACGCCGCGGTTTCGGCGCGCAGGCCCGACGGCAGTTCGAGTTCGAGCTCGGCGTTGGCGCCGAGCTTGTCCAGCCCCACCACCAGCATCACGCTTTCACCGGCCGCCAGTGGCCGATGGGCGAAGCGCGCCTCGACCTGCGCCAGCACCATCACCATCGGCAGCAGCATGACCAGCAAGGGCGGCACGGCCAAGGCCAGGTAGCGCAGGCTGAGCAGGAACACGCGGCCCTGGGCGCGGGCCACCACCGCGAGATCGTCACGGAACAGGCGCATCTCCAGCAGGTAGGCCTGGATGAGGCGCTGCACGCGCCGGATGCCGGCCTGGCTGGACGCGTAACGGAACACCAGCAATGCCAACGCCGTCACCGGCAGCGCCAGCACCAGCATCTGCCACGGCCAGGCGAGGCCGCGCACCGGCGTCAGCAGCAGCGCGACCAGCCAGCTGGCGGCGTCATTGAGCGTGCTCCACATGCGCGGCGTGTGCGGACCGGATGCGGCTCAGCGCAGGTAGCCGAGGCCGCGCAGCTTGGCCTGGATATCTTCGTTGGAATCCGCCGATTCGATGGCGGCAATGGCCTGCTCCAGCACGTGCACCGCGAACTCGTCGGCCGAGGTGTAGCCCGCCACTTCAGCATAGAGCTTGAGCTTGTCCCACAGACCTTCGTCGACCTTGATTTTCTTGTGACCGAACACGCTGCCACCTGTTTGTTGACTGATATGAAACGCGGGCGCACCGCACCTGTGCGGCGAGCCTAGCACCCCCTCGACGCGCGCGCCAAACCGCCGCCATGCTTCAGAACACCGAGTGTCCCTGCATGGCGGCCGGCACCTCGACGCCGAAATATTCGAGCAGGCTGACCGGCAGATCGCGGAGATCCGCGTCCTCGCGACGCAGCGGCCGATTGGTGATGAGCGTGCCGGGCACCGCCGCAGGATCCATGCAGTGATCGCCACTCCATTCGTCGAGATTGTCTTCGAGCAGCGTGGCGCCGAGTTTGCCGCTGGTGGTGTCCCACGACGCGCGATAGCCGCGTGCGTAGCCGACGATGATGTCGGGCGCGTCGTCGACATGCGGCCCGTGGTAGACGTCCTCGCGCAGCACCGGCGCACTGACCACGCGCGGCCCGCCTTCGCCGTCGGTCCAGGTTTTCAGCTGTTCGACCAGCTCGCGCGCCAGTGCTTCGCGCTCAGCGGCGGCGACGATGCCGTCGCGCTCCCGTCCGGCCACGTTGATGTACAGCGAATTGAGACCGATGGCGTAGGCGCGCGTCGCCGACCAATCGATGCCTTTCAGCCACGCCACGTCCTCGCGCGCCGTGCCGGCCAGGCGCTTGAGATAGCCATGCTGCTCTAGCCAGGTGTTCAAATGCGCCTGGCGGGTGAACGGCGCGAAACCGTGATCGGACATGATCATGAACAAGGTGTCATCGTCGATGGCATCCAGCACCTTGCCGATCATGCGATCGATCTCGACATAGGTGTCCTGCATCGCGGCCAGCAGGTCCGGCGGCGTGTCGGCATCGTGATTGACGTGCGTGGCATCCGCTTCGCGATACAGCATGTGATGACGTTGATCGACGCTGCCGACATAGAAGAACAGCAGGCGCCGCCCCTCGCCATCACGAAACTGCCGCAGCTGGTAATCGAGCAGGCGGCGACGTTCCTCGAGCACCAGTTCCGACTGCTGCACGAACTCGCGCGGTGTCAGCACGTGGTTCTGCAGGGCTTTGCTGTTCTCGGGCATTTCCTGGGTGTAGAACGGCCCGACCGCGGCCGCCACGGTTTGCGCATAGTCGTCGGGCGTGGCGATGATCTGCGCCGGATTGCGCGGGTCGATGTTGACCGGCGAGGCGAACAGGGCGAAGTCGGGCGCGCTGGCCTTGAGATAGAAGCGCACCATGCCCGGCACCTTGACCATGCCCGGCACCAGCGAAAACTCCACCGGCACCCAATCGCTCCACTGACCGACCGCCAGCATCACCTCGTGCCCGCCGATGCTGACCATCGCCACCGGGTGCTCGGCGTCGACGTAGACTTCGAAATCGATGCTGCTGAATGGCGCATCGGCGCGAAAGGCGTTGGGCGGCCCCTCGAGACGCGCCTTCACCACGCCGTTGCGGACGGCGACGCGACGTATGAGCCCGCCCGACACTTCCCGCGAGCGGGTGTCGGCGGCGCTGGTGTAATAGGCGAAGGTGCCGGGCGTGCCACGCAGGTCGGGCGTGCCCATGCCCGAGATGGCGCGACCGCCGCTTTCCACCGGCGGGTAGTTGGCCGGGATCTGGAACAGCGTGGTGGCGACGCCGGCCTTTTCCAACACCTGCCAGAACGCCGTGCCGTCACGCAGCAGCAGCGGTTGCTCGGCCGCCAGCGGCAGGCGCCAATCGCCGAGCGCCAACGGCGCGCGCGTGGCCGGCGCGACGCGCGACGACGACAGGTAGGGCAGCATGGTTGCGCGATCCATGCCGAGGAAAGTCGAACAGACCGTGGCCGCCCGGATCCATGCCGGTGATGAAGTTCGACCACGCGACCGGGCTTTGCGGAGGATTGGCGGTGCCGAGCGGCATGAAGCCCCCGTTGTCCATCACGCGCTTGATGTTGGGCAGCAGGTCGCGCGCCACCAGTTCGCGCGTCATGGCTGGGTCGAGACCGTCGACGCCCAGCACCACCGCGCGACGCGGCGTTTCGGCCTGCGCTACGCCACACAGCGCCGCCAGCACGGCGGCCAGCCACGCCCGCTTCATGACGGGCTCGCGGCCAGCGGCTCGTTGTTGACCTCGAGACGGACACCGTTCATGTAGGCGGGCTGCGCGACACCGAACAAATCGAGCAGGGTCGGCGCGAGATCCATGATGCCCGGATCGGCCGCCTCGACCCGCCAGTTGCAGAACAGCACGCCCGGCACCAGGCGCGGGTCGATGCAATGATCGCCGCTCCAGGCCTTGGTGTTGTCCTTGAACACGCGGTCCGAGACCTTGCCGACCGCGCTGTCCCATGATGCGCGGTAACCGGCGTTGTAACCGACCACCAGATCCGCGCCGTTGTCGCGGTAAGGGCCACCGCTGTTGATGCGATCGCGATCGAACACGGTGTTGATGGCGGTGCTGCCGGTGTCGCTGTCGACCAAGCCGGACAACTGCTCGATCAATTGGCGCTTCAGCGCTTCGCTTTCCTCGCCCGCGGCGACGATGCCCTGGGATTCACGACCGCGCTGATTGATGTAGATGCCGCTCAAGCCGAAGGCATAGGCCTTGGTGCGCGTCCAGTCGATGCCGTCGAACCAGTCACCGCTGTCGACCCCTTCCTTCAAGAACAGCAGACCGTTCTCCTTGAGCCAGGTATTGAGATTGACGCCACGACGAAACGACTGGAAGCCGTGATCGGAGATTACCATCAGCATTTCATCGGCGCCCATGCGCTTGCGCACGCGCCCCACCAGTTCGTCGACGCGCACGTACATGTCGCGGATGGTGTCGCGGTAGCGCGCGATGTCCTTGCCGCGATTGGCCGGGTGATCGGCATCGAGATAGCGGAAGAACATGTGCTGCAGGCGGTCCGTGCCGTCGAACACGCAGGCCACCACGCCGCTGCGCGTGGTGTCGAGCGCATTTTCGAACATGCGTTCGCGCTCCTGGTGATGATCTAGCGTCTGTTGCAGGAAGGCGTCCTCGTCGATCACTTCCTCGTTCAAGGCCCAGGTGTCCTCGGCAAGGCCGAGAGTGGAGAATTCACCGAGCAGCTTGGCCAGGTAGACCGAGTAATAGGCCGGCCACGAGATCGGCAGGGCCGGATGCTCGGGGTCGATATTGATGGGTGTGACGTAGAGCCCGAAGTGCGATTCGATATGCGTCATATAGAAGCGCGCGATGCCATACACGCGCACGCCGAAGCCGGCCTTGAACACCAGCCGCACCCATGGCGAATACTCGCGCTCCACCAGGCGCAGGCGCTGACCGCCGATCTCGAGCAGGCAGGCGCGCTCGGCCGGCAACAGCTTGACCGTGAACGGCACGCTCATCGGCGCCGCGCCGCTGCGCAGCGGGTTGGCGGGGCCGAGGATCTCGGTATGAATCACGCCGTCGGCGTCGGGCGCCACCAGGTGGCGTTCACCACCGGTGGTCTCGGGCGCGGTGCTGCCGCCCGCCACTTCGTCGCGCGACGTCGTGTAGTAGGTGAACGAGCCCTGGCTGCCGCGTAGATCGGGCACGCACATCGCCGACAGCAGCATGCCGGCGAATTTCTCGGGCGGAAACGTCAGCGGCACGCGCAGGATGTTGCACAGCACGCCGTGCTCGCCGAGGATGGTCCAGAACGCGCGGCTCTTGCGCAGCCCGCGCAACAGGGGCCGGCCGAGCGGAATCACCCAATCGCCGACGCGCACGGTGCGGGTCGGCGCGCCGATCTCGGAACTCGACAGGCGCGGCTGGTAGGTGCGCAGGTCGCGGTTCAGGAAATCGAACACGTTGTGACGGGTCGGATCGACCCCGGTCATGAACGACGACCACGCCACCGGCGAGATGGCGGGATAGGTGGTGCGCAGACGATTGAACGTGCCTTCGGCGGCGAGCGCCGAGAAATTCGGCAAGGCGCCTTCCGCCATCCATTGCTCGCACAGCGCCGGGTCGAGACCGTCGAGGCCGAGCACCACCACGCGCTTGACGCGCGCGCGGCGCTGGCTGCGACGGCGGCGAATGGCGCGCAACAGCGCGCGCAAGGGCCACAACAGCATGGCCAGCGCGCCCGCCAACAGTGCACTCAGCACTGCCAGCAGCGAGCCGACCAGCGCAAAGCCCGCGCCCGGCCCGACATAGGCCTCGGCGGCCGGCGCCAGCGCGCAGGCAGCGATCAGGATCGGCAACGGCTTCGAGTGTGCGCGGCTCATGACTTCACCGTCGCATCGAGATCGGCACGGTTGCGATACAGCGACGCATCCACCGCCGCCGCCATGCGCGCCACGTCGAGCCCGCCGCCGACGAACGCGGCGATCGTGCCGGCCACCGCCAAAGGTTGCGCAACCGCGTCGGCATATCTCACTTCCAGTAGCCGACAGTTGCGCTGGCGTCGCGCCCACACCCGCACCGCGACCAGATGTTTGCGATACAGCTCGGCGGTGGCGACGTCATCTACCGGATTTTCCTGGTGGCGGTTTTTCAACATGCGATTTTGTGACGCAATGACCTCGGGCAGCGCGCGCTCGATGAGCACGATACGGTAGTCGTTGTCGGCAGGCAGGTATTTGAGCAGGTGCGAAATGATCTTGACCGCCTTGCCACGCGCGGCGCGCAGCCAGGCACGGTCCTGCTCCTCGGCCAGCGCCGCCACCCGCTCCATTTCGAAATAACCGCGCGGGTTGTCGTCGTCGGCGCCGCGCGCGCCATCGCTCATCGCGGTCATGCCGCCGGCGGACAGCATGTTCATCAACATCGAGGTGCCGGAGCGCGGCAGGCCGGACACCACCACCACCGGCGCACCGCGCCACATTCGCCGCAGCGCGTCGCTCAACACGCGCATGGCGGCGCCCCGCGTCGCTCGGCGCGCGCGCCCACGCTGGTCACTTGATATACCCCAGGCCACGCAGGCGATTCATGGTCGCCGAATCGAACTCGGCCGATTCACCGCTCGCAATTCCGAGCGCGTCGCGCATGCGCAGCGCATCGGCTTCATGCTTCTCCAGCAGCTTGCGGGCGGCCGTCGCCAGTTCGGCACCGGTGGCGAGGCGCGACTCGGTCTCACCGGGATCGTGGCGCAGGTCATACAGCTGCGCGCGCGAGGTGACGAGGGAATGCACGAACTTCTGTTCGTCGCGGGTGACGGCCTGTTGGCGATCGATTGCCAGTTGCGTTTCGCTGTACACCGGCTCGCCGGCGTCGCTCGGCGCCTCGCCGCGCATCAGCGGCAGCAGCGACGAGCCGGACATTTCCCTGGCATCGAAGGCCACATCGGCCGCTTCCAGCAGGGTCGGCGCGAGCCTTTCGGTGGAAACCCGCTCGCTGACGCGCCGCGCACCATGGCCATCGGGAAGCTTGATGATCAGCGGTACGTGCAGCAGCTCGTCATACAGGCTGTGCCCATGGCCCTGGGCGCCGTGGTCCCAGAATTCCTCGCCATGATCGCTGGTGAAGGCGATGAGTGCGCCGTCGTACAGGTCGAGCGCGCGCAGTTGTTCGAGTATGAGACCGATGTTGTCATCCATGCCGCGTACTTCGCCTTCGTAGAGGGCGCGTATCCAGGCCTTATCGACATCGCTGCGCGCAATCAGACCACTCATCACCTGCGGCGGCTGCACGAACTCATAAGCCATGCCATCCGGCGGCTTGCCCGAAACATAATCGTGGCGCGGCTCGTAGGGTGCATGCGGGTCGAAGTAATGCACCCACAAAAAGAAATCGCGGTCGGCATGGGCCGCCAGCCAGGCCTGCACCTCGGCGGTATGCTCTTCGATGGTGCAGGGCCGCTCGGCTCGAAACAAGGCCGGCCACAGGTAACGCATGAGTTGCGGTCCGAGCGCGCGCCCGTAATCGGGAATGTTCATGAACAGGTAGTCGTCGAAGCCTTGCGCGAGATTCGCCTTGGGCCTCAGGTAAGCGTTATCGACGACGGCGGCAGTGTGATATCCGGCCGCGCTGAAACGCTCGGCCACGGTGGTGATGGTGCTCGGCAGACGATCTTCTTCCTGGCGCACGAGATGCACGGCCGGCGACACACCGGTGACCAGGGTGCTCAAGGACGGCAGGGTCCAGGGCGCGACGGTATTGGCCTTGTCGAACACCGCTCCATCGTGGGCCAGACCGTCGATGGCCGGCGTCGGTACCTTGCCGCCGTACACGCCAAGCACATCGGCGCGCAGCGTGTCCGAGGTCAAGAGAATGATGTGCCGAACGGCGTGGGGTGGGCCGTCGCCCGTCCCGACCAAGCGCCCGATCTGCGCGGCAAGACCGATGACCATGGGCGCCAGGAGCGCAATGACGGCAACCGTCACGCTCGCACGCCAGCCGCGCTGGACCGCGCCGGGCCACACGACAAGGAACAATACCGCGGCGACCGCGGCGGCGAAGGCTGCGCAACTCAGCAAGCCCGCCGGCGAGGAGAAGACTTCGATGCGGTACAACTGCGACCACAGGAACAGCAGCATCGCGAACAGCATGACCGGCAAGGCTGAGAGCAGCGCTGCGCACAGCGCCATCGCGCGCGAGCCTGGCGCCATGGCGATGCTGGCGAAATAGCCGCCCACGCCCGCCGCCACGCCGCCGCCCGCATACAAGCCCAGCAGGAACAATGCGTCGGCGGACAACTCACGCAGCGAAAATTCGCCGATACGGGCCGCGATGAAGGTCGTCGCCAAGGCGCTCGCCACCGCGAAAACAAGCGCGGAAGGCGCCAACTGCCAGCGACGCGTCGCCCAATGTCCGCCCGTCCACCATAGCGCGAGGAAAACGCTAGCCACGAGGCCAGCGGTTGCCATGGTCGCAGGAAAGATCAGTTGAAGATCGTCGAAGCTCGACGCTCGACGCAGGATCGCGAGAGCGACGTCCAGCGCGCCACAGATCAATCCGAGCACGGCAGCGGTGCGGACAATGTTCGGCCGCGTCGGCTGCGCCGGGTTGCTCGTCGTCATGGTCACTTTTCGATGTTGTCCCGGCAGCGTTCCGACGGCCCGCAAGTTCGGACATCGCCTTCCTCAGCGGTGCCGCCCGCGGTCACTTGGACGGTGCGGCGACGCGACGGTCATTGCGAGTGAAAACGCGGTTTCCTAGATTCTAATCGACCGCACGTCCGCTGCGCAGTGCCCTCGTCCGGCGCGCCTCGCGCGCGGAGGCTGCGTGCAGAGCAGGCCCAACCGCCTCGAGATCCTCGCCCATGAAAAACATCTTGTCGTGCGCCATGTGTTCGGCATGGACGCCGAAGGACACTGTCACAAACCACGACCGGCTGTAAACAAAAACCCGCCGGGAATGCGCAACGAGCCCGCTACCTGGAGGACCGCGCGGCCGACTGCGCCGGCAGCGCGATGGCATCGAGTTCGATCAAGGACTGCGCGTGGCGAGACGCCGGACGCGCTGGTCGGTGATACTTGCGCTGCCATGACTGCCCAGCCGTCCTCATCCGCCCGTGCCTGAAGCTTTCCGTCGCGGCACGGTGGAGTGGGCGCTGCTCGCCTACGTGGTGGTGGTCGAGCTCTTGCTGACGCTGTCGCCGTTCCGATTTCACTGGCCCGCACAGTCGCTTCCGTCGTTGTGGAGCGACGCCCAAGACGCGCCCGCCAACCTGCTGCTGTTCCTGCCGGTGGGTTATTTCCTGCGGCTCGCACTGCGCCGCTCGCATCGCCATCCGGTGGCCGCGGCCATCGCCTTCGGAGCGCTGCTGAGCCTCTGTATCGAGACTTTGCAGCTATTCCTGCCCGACCGGCTGGCGTCGTTGTTCGACGTCTTGAGCAATGCGGCGGGCGCGGGCGCCGGTGCCCTGCTGTGTGATGCGATGCGCCGACGCTTCGAGCGACGCTTACCCGCGGTCCTGACCCTCGACCACCCGCTACTCAACCTGGTCTACCTCGTGGTGCCGCTGATGTGGCTGACAGGAGTCGGCGTGGGAGCGAAGCCCGCCCGCCTGTGGCTGCTTCTACCGCTGGGCGCGATTGGCAGCGTGGTCATCTGCGGCCTGTGGCGGTACCGCTTCGCGGCCGCGGCGGCCATTCCACGACCGGCGCTCGCGCTGGCGATTCTGGGCTGGTTCCTGTTCGGCGCCGTGACCGGCCTCGCTCACGACGTGCTGGTGGTGTTCAACAGCGGCTTGGTCGTTGTGGTGCTGACCCTGCTGCTGCTCTACGCGCGCGACCGGAACGTCCCGCCCAATCGGCGCTTCGAGCACAAGGTGCTGCTTGGGGTGTGGCCTTGCTTCGCCCTCTACCTGGTGATGCTCGTGTGGTGGCCGCTTCCCGCCGCGCTCCTACCCTTCAACTACGCCATCGGCTATCCGGAGCTGGTGTTCAACCGCGACGCAACCCTGCGCATCGCCGAGCAGCTCGGCGCGCTGACGGTGTTCGGCTACCTGCTGGCGGAATCGCGCGGCCGCAGCCTACAGCCAGTACACCGGCTGCGCTGGGAAAACATGCTGTGGGGCGGGCTTGTCGCCCTCGCCCTGGAGATTGGCCATGGCTTGCAGGCCGACGACCGCGCCAGCCTGTGGCGGTGGGCGCTGGGCAGCCTCGGTGCGGGTTTCGGTATCACCCTGTACGCAGCGCAACTGAACCTGATGCAGTTGTTGCGCGGGAACGGGGCCCGCTCCGGCGATTGAGGCGCGATACGGCGCGGAACCTCGCAGCCGCTCTCCATACGCGCTCGCGTCACGAGCCCCCAAAACGACATCGCCGCCCAGAGGGCGGCGATGGTTCCGATCAGAGCGGACCGGGCCTGTCAGACGCGGCGACGGCGCGCCAGCATCAGCAAGGAAGCACCCAACAGCCAACCCGCCGGCGGCAGCGGCACAGCGGCCGGGCTGCTGGTGTTGACCGTGGTGTTGGCATTGAACTCCAGGTGGCCCTGGTCGCCGCTGTTGAAGAACAACGCCACGGCGAGGGTGCTGCTGGTGCTGTCGCTGCTTCCGAAGTTCTCGCCCGCGGCGAAGGACGCCAGGATGCTCGCCGTCGCGGTGCCGACCGGGGTGGAGTTGTTGGTCAGGTTCTTGAGCAGAGCGCTGACGCGCGCCGCCGCGCTGGCGGTGTCGCCGTCGATTGAAGAACCACCATCGCCGGCATCGGCGAAGAGGCTGTAGTCAACCTGGAACACGACCACGCCAGAACCGTTGACGGTGAAGTCGAGGCTGCGAATCGCGCTCGAATCGACGTTGACGGTCCAGCCGGCACGGTCGGAGAACACATGCCCGTCGCTCTGGAATGCGCCGGTGGTGACCTCGTCGACGATCACCGGGGTCTGGGCGGTGGTGGTGCCGTTGTAATGCGCGTTGCCGGTTTCGGCGCTCGCGAACACGCCATCATTCCAGTTCGGTGTGACCACCGGCCCGAACGTGACGAGGGGATTGACGCCGTTCGATGCCGCGGTAGCGACCGCGGAATCCGACTGGCTGTCGAAGGTGATGCCGAGGTCGCCGATCAGCGAGATGCTGAAGGTGCCCCAGTCGAAGGTCGAAACGGCGTTGGCCGCCGCGGCATGGGCATTGGTCGAGATGCCGACCGCCGAGCCGAGCACCAGTGCGCCGGCAATCGCCGTGGTCTTGAATGTCTTGAGTGAGAGCATTGTTGTTATCCCTCCCGGGTCTGGATTGGGAAAAATCTACACGGGCCGCCGTTGGTTTACAGTCCGTCGCGGGCGCGGATTGACGGAACTGTGAAGCAGTACCGTAATACGTTCCGGTGAAACATTCAGTAACACTTCGGAACGGCCGCTACAGGCCGGTTACCCCAAATGGTAGCCGAAGATTTGTCCCGCCGCACGCCAATCCGCCAGTAGCGAGGCTCACCGCATCCACGGCACAATCGTCGCCCATCGGCCACCGCGCTACCGAGTTGGGATCCATGAATACTCGCCACGCTTGCCGCAACGAGCGCGGCAGCCTCTCTCCCGCAGTCCTGGGGTGGATCCTGCTGGGTGCGGGCGTCCTCATCAATCGCTGGACGCTAGGCCTGCTGGCGCCTGACGGCCATATCGACGGCGAGTGGCGCAACGCCCAGATCGCCGGCTTCCAGGCACTGCTGATCCTGGCCGGCCTGCTACTGGCCGTGCCCGCCTTGCGGGCTTGGTCCAATCGCAACGGCCGCACCCGGGCACTGGCGGCGGTGGCCGTACCAGCCTTGGCGACGCTGATCATGTACAGCGGTTTCGGCGTCTACCTGTACCTCTCCGGCCATCAACACACCATCGATCTCAGCCGCGTGGGCACTGCCACCCCCGAACAGCTGCAATGGGCGGAAGACATCCGCAAACGGGGCTGGGAAGTGGCCCTGAAAAACGGCTGGTTCGACATCGAGAAAGCCAAGCGGGACGGCTTCGAACTGCAATGGTCGGACACCGAGCACTACGTCAATCGCGAGTACCTGTTCGACGACGAGGTGCTGAACATCGAGAAGCCGGAATTCCTCCTGTACCTCGATTCCCCGCGCGGTAAATTGCTGGTGGGGTACATGTTCTTCACGCGCAAACTCGAGGATCACGGCCCGACGCCGTTCGGTCCCTTGGGCGCATGGCATTTTCATCCCTGGCCCGGGCGCGGCTACTGCGCGATCGACGAGATGCTGGTGGTTTCGCGGCCGGATGAGCAAGGCCACTGCGCGGAAGGCGTGAGGGTCGACCGCAGCGCCGAGATGCTGCACGTCTACCTCATCGAGCACCCGCTGGGCACCTTCGCAGACGCCATGGTGTTCTCCAATGGCAACGCTCGTTTCAGCATCGCCTGGGTGCATCCCATCCTCGTCCACTTCACGATCGCCCTGCTGCTGCTGGCCGTGGTGCTGGATGTCATCGGCTGGCTGGCGCGTCGAGAGTTCCTGCATCGCGTGGCATTCGTCAACCTGGCGGTGGTGGCCGTCATCACGCTGGGCACGATGGCGGCGGGCATGGCCGCGGAAATGAATGTGCAGATGACCGAATCCGACCATGCGACCCTGCACACCCATAAGTATTTCGCGTTTTCGGTGGTGGCGGTGGTGATCGTGCTCGCGCTGTGGCGCAGCGCCCTGGGCGGCAGGTTTCCGCGCCGCGCCGCGCCGCTTTACCTGGTGCTGGCGCTGAGCGCGGCCGGTCTGACCGTAACCACCGCTTATTGGGGCGGCGAACTGGTCTACCGTCACGGTGTATCGGTCGCCGCCATCGACAAGTTCGCGTTCGAGAATTACATGCGCCAGGTTGATCGCGCACTTGGACGCCCGCCGTCACCCTGACATGACCGCAACCGGCGATCAGACCGCCAAGTGCAGCCAATTGTGTCCGGCGGCACTGTTGCGATGCCCTTCACGGGTTGTCGGACGCGAAGCGTGCACTCTACGCAGTCGGTGAACTGAGCGCGTCACTGGCAATGCGCATACCAGAATAACAACCAAGGAGCGCCCGCGGTGGGCCATGCGATCGAAATCGAGCGTCTCGGCAAGACCTACGGCGCGCAGACCAGCATCAGCGACATGCTGCGCGGTCGTCAGCGCCCGGTCGTCCACGCCCTGCAGGATGTCAGCCTCGACATCCTGGAAGGCGAGGTCTATGGCGTGCTGGGGCCGAATGGCTCCGGCAAGACCACGCTGCTCAAGATCCTCAGCACCATCCTGACCCCCACCTCCGGACACGCACGGGTGTTCGGGTTCGACATCACCACCCAGGGGGCCATGGTTCGCGATCTGGTGGCGCTGGTCACGGCCGAGGATCGCAGCTTCTACTGGCGCCTCACCGCGCGGCAGAACCTCGCGTTCTTCGCCACGCTGTACGGCATAGACTCGGTGACCGCCGCACGCAAGATCAACGACCTGCTCAAGCTTTTCGAATTGACCAAGGCCGCCGACAAACGGGTAGGTGAATTCTCCACCGGCATGAAACAGAAACTCGCCATCGCCCGCGGCCTGCTCAGTTCACCGCGGCTGCTGTTTCTGGACGAACCGACACGGGGGCTGGATCCGGCGTCGGCGCACGGACTGCTCAGCATGGTGCAGTCGCGCCTCATCGACTATTTCGACAACACCGTCATCCTCACCACCCACATCATGCGCGAGGTCGAGACCTTGTGTCAGCGCGTCGGCGTATTGCGCTACGGCAAGCTGGTGTACAGCGGTGGATTGACCGAACTCAAACAGTCCCTGCGACCGCACGACCGCTACCTGTTACGCCTCGCCCCGCTCAGCGACGCGACCTGCGCCGCGCTGGCGGCTCTCGATTGCGTCGAGCGTTGCGAGCGGGCCCAGGACAGCGGTGAACAGGATCTCGACCTGTCGTTGTTACGCGACGGCAATGCGCTTGACCGGGTGCTGAAGGTGGTACGCGAACAGCACGCGGTGGTGGTGGACTGCGTCAAGCTCGAGCAGTCGCTCGAGGAGACGTTCCGCTCGCTGTTCGCCGAGGAAGGTCATGACGGCGCCATCACCTCCCCCGTCGCCTGACTGGTCGCCTGGTTCGCACCTGGCGGCGGTACTCGCGGCACTTGAATTGTCGGTGCTGCGCCAGCTCGACAGCAGCGAGGACTTCCTGACCCTGCACTGCGAGCACGCCAGCGGCCAGCAGCGGGTCGTGAAGTATTGCCATAGCGGCCGCGCCGATGCGCTGCGCCGCTTGCGCAATGAAGCGCTCCTGACGCGGAGCCTGAAGGTGCGGCGGCCATTGCGGGTGCTGCGCCACTGTGCCGACGGCCCCGGTTTCCTCGTCACGGAATTCGAACGCGGCGAAGCGCTCGCGCCACGCCATTTGGGCGATGCGGCGCTGATGGCAAAAATCGCGGACGCGCTGGCGGTTTGGCAATCCCTGGGGGATGGCGCGCACGCGCTCGGCATCAGCGAACGCGAGACCACCCGCCATTTCCTGCACAAGGTCATGCTCAAGCATTTGCTCCATTTGTGGCCGACGCACATCGGCCTGGCGCAATGCTGGAGAGCCTGGCGGCTGCTATGCGCGGGGCTTGCCGACATCGAGGCGGCCAGCGTGCTTTGCCATGCGGACCTGATGCCGACCAACATGCTGCGTGATGCCACCAGTGACGACGTGGTCTTCATCGACCTGGAAGGCGTCATAGCCGCCCATCATCCGCTTTACGACGTACTCAGCTTCTTCACCATCGACGCGCGCCCATTGGAGAAGTGGGACTGGCAGAGAGATTTCCTGCACCGCTACCTTGCACAGCCGCCGGCCGCGCAATTGCTCGCGCGGCAATCCGCGGGCTTTGCCCGCGCCTATCGGGCACTGCTCAGCTTCCTGCTGGTGTACCGCTACAACGAAGCGCGCATCAACCTGGGCCATGGGCGATATTTCGACGGTTTGCCCAAGCGCAGGTATGTCCTGACCAAGCTGGTACGCCTGCTCAGCGGCGCCGGCCTGTTGACGGCGTCGGCGCGGGTGGAGGGCGAATTGGCCGTTCGCAAGGCGAATCTGCACCACGCGCTCGACGACCACGCCTTCGGCCGGCACCTGGCGCACATGCTGACAGCGTCGCCGGCAGCGCAAGGGCACGCAGCGTGACCGCACGCGGCGGCCTGGCCCTGGGCTTTGCGTCGCTGACGGCGTTGGTGCTGGGCCTGTTCGGCGTTCAGTTCCTGACCTTGCCAAAGCTGCGCGACCTGGTCGTTGAGCACACCACGCGCGTGCATATCGCAACGGCGCAGGGCTCGGCGCTGGATGTCATCAAGCAGGGTTGGCGCGATGCGCTGGGCGTCCAGGACTTGCTGTTGGTGACGGCGCTGGGCCTGCTGGCGTTGTGGATGCTGAGCAGTGAGATGCGCACGCGTCGCTACTCGAACCTGCTGGCTGCGCTGGATCTGCGCCCGCGCCTCATGCTGGCGCTGGTCGCCCTGCTGGGCGTCGGCGTCACGCGTTACTACATCAACAGCGGCGCCGTGTTCATGGGCGACGCCACCATGCATGTCGAGGTGAGCGCGGCGGTCGCCGAACACCTGCGCCACTGGAGTTTGCCCATCTGGTCCAACTACTGGTACGGCGGCTTCCCCCTGCTCGAGTACTACGCGCCACTGTTCTTCTACCTGAGCGGCGCGCTGAACCTCGTGCTGGGCGATATCCACAGCGCGGTCAAGACCGTGCTGTTCCTTGGTCACTTCGGTTCGATGTTGACCATGTACTGGTTCCTGTCACGCGCGGTCGAACGGCCCTCGCACGCGCTGATCGGCGCGCTGTGCTATGGCCTCGCCTTCCATCACATGCACATCATCCTGTACCGGGGCGATCTGCACATGACGCTCGTCTACCTCATCTATCCCCTGCTGTTCCTGCATGCCGAGGACTATTTCAACGGCGCCATCGATGCGCGTCGCCTGTTCGTACGGATGGCATTGACGAGCTTCTTCCTGATCATCGCCCATCATGCCTACGCGTTTTTCGGGCTGCTGTTTTTCGCACTCTTCGTGCTGGTACGCGGAGCGCTGGCCACGGCCCCCGCCACGGCAGCTTGGCGCCGCCTCGCGCCACCGTATCTAGGACTCGCCGGCGGCGCGCTGATGGCGACCTTCCTGCTCGTGCCGGCGGTCATGGACCAGGCCTGGGTGCGAGGCATGCCGGGCTTGCCCTTCGAGATCCTGGTGCCCACGCCGCCACGGGCAGGGTTCCTGAAGGCCATGCTGAAGTGGCAGATCGTCGGCGACCGCAAGAACATCGGTTACCTGGGCCTGTCGGTGGCCGCGTTCGCGGTGATCGGCGCCTGCCACGCGTGGCGACGCCGAGTACCGACCGCGCTCGGGCTGTTGGCGGCCGGCCTGTATGCGCTGTTCACACTGCGCTCGGGCATGCAGTACAACGTCAAGAACATGAACTTCGTGGTGTTCTACAGCGCCGCGCTGGCGGCTTTCGCGCCGGCCATGCTTGAACGCTGGCGCGCGGCCATTCCTGCGCCCGGCCGCGCGCCACGCGTGACGGTGGCGCTGATGGCGATACTGGCGCTGGATCTCGGACCGTCGACCTTCCAATACATCTATCGCGATCAAATAGACTTCAAGGAGCGCATGTACGCGCGCATACGGACCCTTGATCCGAACTATCGCACCATCGAAAGGCAGTTGATCTTCCGCGACCCCCAAAGTCCGGAGCAGGAAAGCGCCGCGGCTTTCGACCCGCACATGCTCGGCTCGGTGATGCCGCGGGCACCGCTCGCGTCGCCGTTTGGCTGGGTGCACGAGGCGGCCGGGCTGTCGTTCGGCTACCTGGTCGAAATCGGCAAGCAGATGCACCGCGAACTGGCGCAAAACACGCTATCGGGCGCGACTCTCGACGGCCTGTTCATGAGCGGCGTCAAGTACATCACGTTTCGCGATCGCTACCAGTACTTCACGCCGCCCCTGCCGCCGTCGCCCGACTACACGCTCGACGACGGCCTGCTCGAATTGCGCCATGCGCGCCCGCTGATCGCGGCGCCGCGGCTGGTGCGCGCCGACGACATCGCCGGTTACGACCCGTCCAACGAGATCGAAACGCGCCGCTACTACGACGATCAAGCCTTCGCCTACGACAACGACGACTACGCCAAGCTGGTCACGCCCTTGCTCGACGCGATGAGCATCGACCGCCGGCACGGCACCGCCAAAGCCATTCCCGTGCTCGACCGCGAGGCGGCCACGGCAGCACCCGCCGGCGACGCCGCGCTGGACATCGAGATTCTCGACTTCAAGGTCGACATGACTCATGTCGCGCTCCGCTACCGCGCCAACATCGACAGTTTCGGCCAGCTCAGCTTCACCTATTTCCCGTTTCTCGAACTGCGTGTCGACGGGCAGCCGGTCGCATTCTCGCGCTCGGCGTTCAATCTCATCGTGCTGGCGCTGCCCGCCGGTGAGCACCTCGTCACACTCGACGCGCGCGCCTCGCCGCTGCGGCGCAACGCATTCTTGATTACACTCGCAGCCACGCTGCTGGTGCTGCTGACGCCGGCGCGCATGCTTAACGGGCTCGCGGTCGGCGGCGCACGTAAGCCGGGCTTTTCCCGAGGACTTTCCTGATGATGAATCCGGGCGTGATGCGCGCAGTGGATTACTGGGTCGGCGTGCCGGCCTGTTTCCTGTTGACCTGCGTGCGGCGAGCAGCCAGGCGCATCCGCGGCCAGCGGCCGGCAGCGCACGACAAGCCGCGCAATATCGTCGTCATCGAGCTGGTGGAAATGGGCGTGCTGGTGATTGCCTACCCGGCGCTGCGCAAACTCCGGGAGCTTTACCCCGAGGCCCGCATCCATTTCCTGGCATTCAAGCAGATCCGTCCCAGTATCGAGATGCTCGACATCCTCGCGCCCGAGGATATTCTCACCATCGACAACGGCTCGTTATGGACACTGCTGCGCGACACCCTGAAGTTCCTGTGGACCGCACGCCGGCGTCGCATCGACACCGTCATCAACCTCGAAACATTCGTGCGCTACAGCTCGATCATGAGCTTCCTGTCGGGCGCCGTGCGACGCGTCGGCTTCCACCGCTTCAACCAGGAAGGCGTCTACACGGGCGATCTGCTGACCCACGACGTGGCCTACAACTCGCACATCCATAGCGCTCACACCTTCCTCGACCTGGTGTATGCGCTGGGCGAACCGCCCGGCCAGGTTCCACGCGTCAAGCGCTCCTACGCCGACGATGACCTCAGCGTGCCGCAGATAGTCACGGACGAGGCGACCGCCGGCGCGCTGTGGAACAAGCTCGCCACCTACAACCCGGCCCTGGTGCCGGGATCGCGCCTGGTGATCGTCAATCCCAATGCCAGCGAATTGTTCCTGTTGCGCAAGCTGCCGCTCGAGAACTATGCCGAACTGGTGAGGCGGCTGCTGTCCGATCCCGACGTGTTCGTCGCCATCACCGGCGTGGCGCGCGAGAAGCCCGACGCCGACTACATTTGCCGCGCGGTCGGCGACCCGCGCGCCATCGACCTCACCGGCGCGACCGGCCTGATGGAACTGCTGCATCTGTTCAATCTCGCCGAGATGGTCATCACCAACGACTCCGGGCCGGCTCATTTTGCCTGCCTTACGCGCACCCATATCGTGGTGTTCTTCGGGCCCGAACTGCCGGAGCGCTTCAGACCGCTGTCGCCTCGCTGCGATGTCATCTACGCGGGCTACTCCTGCAGTCCCTGTGTCAGTCCCTTCAACCAGCGCTTGACGCCGTGCAACGACAACCTGTGCCTGAAGAGCCTGTCGGTCGAACGCATCTATGGCGTGGTGCGGCGGCGCCTGTACGGCGCGAGCGCTTGAGCGACGCATGAACGGCGAACCAGGGCAGACCGGCTTGCTGGCACGCCTGCCGCTCGCCGCACGTGGCCGCAACCTCGCAGAATTTCTCAAGTTCTGTGCGGTCGGCGGCTCTGGTGTCGGCGTCAACCTCGGCATCTACGCGCTCTTGACTCGCACCATGGACTTTTCACCGGCGCTCGCCTCGCCGCTCGCCATCGAGATCTCGCTGCTCACCAATTTCCTGCTCAACGAGCATTGGACCTTCAGCGCCCGCACCATGCGCTCGGCGCGCCTGGCGCGGCTGGGTACTTACCACGCGGTGTGCCTGGTGGGCGGCGCCATCAACTACGGTGTGCTGCTGTTGCTGGTCAGGTACGGCTGGTGGGATATCTACGCCAATCTCGCCGGCATCGCGCTCGGCACCGGCGCCAAGTTCCTGGCCAGCGCCCGTTGGACCTGGCGCGAACATCCGTGACCCGTCGGTCGCTGACCACGGTGGGCCCTGGGCGATGAACCCGGCCACGCCCACCGGGGCGGACGGGCATCTGGCCGTCGCAGGCGACGCGCTCGGACCACGTCTGGCGAATTCCATCGTGGTGCTGTGCGGGCTCGCGGTGGCGCTTGCCGCTGTCTACGATCAGTGGCTGTATTTCTCGCTCGGCGCGGCCGGCATCATGTTCGCGGTGGCCGCGTTTCAACAGCCCTATATCGGGCTGCTGTGTTGGATGTTCGCGTTCCCGATCCTCGATCCCTACCTGCGCCTGGACCTGCCGGCCGGCATCCCCGATGTCACGCTCAACCGGATCGCCGTCGCGCTGATGGCGGTGCCGATGATGGTCGCGGTGATGCTGCGCCGTCGGCGCCTGCTGGCGATTGGCCCGACCGAAGGCAGGATGCTGTTGTTGTGCGGCATCATGCTGGGGGATATCTACATCCGCAGCGAGAGCAGCGGCGAAGACGTGCTGCTGTTCTTCGACGAGTACGCGACGCCATTCCTGCTGTTCTTCGTCTTCAAGAACATGGTGGCGAGCGGCACCGATGTACGCAAAGCCCTGCTCGCACTGGCGCTGTCGTGCGTCTATCTCGCGCCCTTCGGCGCCTTCCAGTTTCTTTTCCACAGCGATCCGCCGGGCTGGATCGGACCGCCTGACACCGTCCATTCACTGGTCGAAGAGCAGGGTCGCGCGCGCGGCCCTTTCACGGATTCGGTGTCGTACGGTGCACTGGGTAACGTGGTGTTCCTGTCATGCATATTCCTGTTCGCATGGAGCCGCGCCATGTCCAGCCGCCTGTTCTACGGCGCGCTGTTGGTCGGCACCGGCAGCATTGTCTTTTTGTGCATGACGCGCTCGGTGTGGCTTGGCCTGTTGGTGGCGCTACTGCTGGCCGCCTACCATGAACGTCGCCTGCGCCGCGTCGTGCTGGCGCTGCTGCTCAGCGGCGCGATCGGCGTGGCCGGCTTCCTGGCGATATCGAACGAAGGTGCCGAATCGGTCACGGAGCGCGCCGGCGACTACGAGACGGTCTACATCCGGCTGGCGCTGTACAACGCGGCCGTGACCATGGCGGTGCAACAGCCGTTCATCGGCTACGGCAGGCATGCGACCGAGCTGTTTCAGAAGCACCGCGCCAAGTACGTATCCGACTTCTTCGGCATCGGCGCGGAATGGGGCATCCTGGCGGGACCGCCGCACAACGCGGTGATCTCGATGACCTTGATGTACGGCGTGTTCGGCGCGGCTGTCTATATTTCGATATTCGTCAGCCTGATCCGATCATTTCTCGCGTTGCGGCGTGCCAAGGGCGCGCTGCCGTTACCGCCCACGGCTTATGGCACGTTCATGCTCGCCATGTCGGTGATCTACATTTCCATCGGCATGTTCACCGACGTCATGGCCTTTCCGTTTTTCAGCAATCTGTATTTCACCCTGGCGGGCGGCGCGCAGGGACTGCGTATTTACCTGGCCCGCCAGGCAGCGACGCGTGCCGTGCCGACGGCCGACCAGCAAGCCACACCGGCGAGCGCGATTACGCGCGCGGTTTGAAGTCGCGCCAGGTGACACACCGCGCCTGGCAGACCTGTCGCTTACTCGCCGAGGCGCTCCAGCGCCCGTCCAAGCAGCATCAGGCGCCGCGTGATGGGCGCCAGCGGATAGGCCATGCGACGGCCGCTTCGATAATTGATCATGCCGACGAAATTTGCGTAAACCAGCGGCATGCGCAACACACCGGTGTAATCCTGCTCGAAGACCAGGCGACGCAACTCGGTCGGGTCGTCGCCGTAACGGTTGGTGACCTTGGCGACGTTGACGGTGGCGCGATAGCCGCAGTCCAGGGCCATGCGTTGTAATTCGGGCGAATAGTCACCGCACGGCCAGCACAACAGTTCGACCGGTTTGCCGAGACGCTCTTCGATGATGCGTTTGCTGCCGCGCAACTCGTCTTCGATGCGCGCGCGATACTGAGCGGGCGACTCCAGGTAGCCCGCGTCGCCGTGTGCGCGCCGCCGTGCCGCGACCACCCCATGCAGCGCCGCGCGCCAGCCGGGATGGCGAAAGAAGTCCGGCCCGCCGTTGTCGGCGACGTGCCGCACACAGGCCTCGGCGATGGCCGGGTCTTCGAAATAGCGCGGCCCCAGCAAGGTCTGCTGGTGGCGGTAGACCGGCCGACCGAGCGGGATCTGCGCGCGAAAATCCATGTTCAACCAGTCGTATTTCTGCTCGGGATGGCTATGCCACGCGAGCCAGTAATGTTCGCCGCGCGGGTGATGAAAATCCTCCACGCGGGCGTCGCTGAAGTACCAGTTGTGGGTAAGGGTGTGTGACTGCACGTCGACCACCCCACTGTCCTGCATGCGCTTAAGTTCGGTCCAGGACACGTGCCCCCAGTACGGCAGCTCGGCAGGCGCATGGCGTGCTTCCCGGACGTCATCCAGGGTCGGCCGGCAGATGTCACGCGGGTCGATGAAATCCGTGGTGACGAACAGCGTCGCCTTCATCCCGTAGCGCTTCAGGATCGGATAGGCGTGCACCCAGTTATCGAGATAGCCGTCGTCGAAGGTGATGCCGACGGCCTTGGGCGGCAGCGGGTGTCCGTGCTCGAGATGAGCCTGGATTTCCCGCAGGTCCACTGCCCTGAAATCGTTGCGCCGCAGATAGGCCATTTGCCGTTCGAACAGCGCTATCGGCACCGACAGGCGATGCAGGGCGTGCCGATGCGGATTGGCGATGCTGTGGTACACGATGATCGGTACCTGCTGCGATACGGACTTCACCCTTTGCTGGCTCCGCGGCTATGGTGCGCCCCGGCGGTGTCGCGCAGGACGTCGGTATAAAGTGCCGCCATGGCGCGCACCACGGCACGGATATCGTAACGCGCGCACACCGCCGCGCGTGCCGCGTGCGCCAGTTGCCGCGCAAGCTCGTGGTCGTCCATGACCCGCGCCAGTGCTTCGGCCAATGCAGGCGGGTTCGCATAGGGCACCAGCAAGGCGGTCGCGCCATCCACGACCACGTCGACGATGCCCGGCACGGCGGTCGCGACCACCGGGCGGCAGGCCGCCATCGCTTCGAGCAAGGCCAGTGGCACGCCCTCCGACGCTGACACCAGTGCGAAGACCTCGGCCAGCGCAAGATGCTCGGCGATGTCGGTGCGCGTGCCCAGCATGAGCACCGCACCGTGCAGCCCGAGGCGCTCGATCAGCGCGGCCAGTGGCTCGCGCTCGACGCCGTCGCCGATGATCAACAGGGTTGCCGTCGGGCAGCGCATGCGCAGCGCCGGCATCGCCGTCACCAGGTCGCGTTGCCCCTTGTCCCTGACCAGGCGTCCGACCGTGACGATGATGCGCGCGTCGTCGTCCAGACCGAGCGCGCGACGCAGTGCGAGCGCGCCGCGCGCCGCCTCTTCGCCACCGTAGACCTCGGTGTCGATGCCGTTGCCGAGCACCTGGATTCGCGCGGCGGCAAAGCCCAGTTCGTCGCGCAACACTCCCAGCACTTGTGGCGACACCGCGATGCTGCAGGCCGCGCGCGCCGCGATGAAGCGATACAGGCGGCGGCGCAGCGCGTTGCGCGGGTCGATGCGGGCGCGCCCACGCGGCAGCAATCCCAGCCCATGGAAACTCGCGATCACGGGCACGCCGCAGCGCTGCCCCGCCACCAAGCCCAGCATCACCGCGTCCGCCATGTGGGCGTGCATGAGGTCGATGCGTTGCTCGTGCAGCAGTTCACTCAACCAGCGCACGATGCGCCACACATCGTGCACGAACCACGGCAACCACAGCATGCCGTGGCGACGCATGCCGAGGCAGAGGACCGTGCTCCCGGCGCGCTCCAGTTCCCCGCGTAATGGCCCGTCGCGCAGACAGCACACCACGACGTGAATGCCGTGCGCCGGCAGGTTCCTCGCCAGGTCGAGCACCGTGCGCTCGGCGCCGCCGATCTCCAGCGATTCGATGAAATGCATGACACGCAGGCCGCTCATGGCGTTGGCGGGGCCCCCTCGGTCACGGTGCAAGCAGCGTTTCGAGATATTCCTCGACATTGCTGTAGCCATCACCATCGCGATCCTTGGCGGCGTCGCTCGCGTCCTGGGGCGCAAGGCCGATGCCGGCTTCCCAGGCATCAGGCATGCCGTCGTGATCGCTGTCCCGCGGCGCGGCCGCGGAGGCGAGTTCCGGAAAGCCGCCGACCTCGTCCGGCGAGTTGATCATCGTACCGCGCGCGCCGCGCACCGCTTCGACCACGCGGCGATCGACCGCGTCACGCCACGGCCGATTGGCGCCCGCCTGCGCCAGCACCGCCTCGCTCACCGCCGCGCCGCCAACGCGCGGCACCGGTGGGCTCGCGAACGGCTGGCTGGCGCGGATTGCGGGAGGCAGCGCCTGGGCTTCGAAGCCGAGCGAGAACATCGCAAAGGCGTCGCCCGTATCAGCGCCGATTGCCGGTCCGGAATTGTCCTGCGCGAAGATGCGCGGGTAGACCGCGCGCGCGCTGTCACCCTTGTTCACCACGAAGGCCGGCGCTTGGCTGGCCGGCCCCTTCACGTATCGATTTCCAATCACATTGATGTGACTCTCGCGCCCGATTTCGTCGACCGCCTCGCCGCCGGTGCGGCCCCAGCCGTCCACCAGGTTTTCAATCAAGTCGACCGCGCCGGCGTCCTTGATCAAGGGATTGCGGAAATCGAGCTGCGTCAGCAGCGAATGATGCACGGTGACGCGCTCGGAGCCGTCACCGATCAGTACGCCGGCGCCGTGGCGACCCTTGGGATGGCGACTCTTGTTCAGCGCCTCGCTGAAGATGCACCACGAGAGCGACACGTCCTGGGCTCCCTCCCACACCTGTACGACCTCGTCTTCGCTCCAACTCATCGAAACATGATCGACGACGACATTTCGCGCACCGTTGATTTGCAAAGCGTCATTGTTCTCCGCATCGACCGGCCCGCGATTGCCGGGCCGAATACGCAGGTAACGCAGGACCACGTCATCGGCGGCAACCACCAATCCTGCGTCACGCAGCATGATGCCGCCACCGGTGGCGCTGTGGCCGGCGACGGTGACGCGCCCGGCGCGGATTTCCAATGGCCGCGTGAGCCGGATGCTGCCGCCGACGCGGAACACCACGATGCGCGGTCCACTTTCCGCCAGCGCGGCGCGCAGCGAACCAGGACCATCGTCGGCGAGCGTGGTGACTTCGATGACCCGTCCGCCGCGCCCGCCGGCGGTGCGACTGCCAAAGCCGGCCGCGCCGGGAAAGGCCGGGATGTCGGCGGTCGCAAGCGGCCCGCGCGCGGTCTGCGCGGGCACGAGCGGCGACTGGCTCTGTTTGTGCGCCTGCGGCGGCGGCGCTTCGTCCGCCTTGGCCTGTGCTTCATCCGTCAATTCGAACACCACGCGTCCGAACACCTGGACGCGCACCAGTCGGCCACCAGCGTCCCGCCAATAGATGCGGTCAGCCGTTTCGGGATTGCTGATGACAAAGCGCTCGGTGGCCAGCGGCCGCCCGTCGAACTCGATCGTCTCGCGGCCCGCGTAACGGAGTTCGGCATCGACCACCGTCGGCTTTTCCCAGGCGCCGAGCAGCGCGAACTTGCGGCTGGCCTGGTCGGCGCCACGGGCAACGACCCGCATGGCGGAGAACTCGGTGAGGAAATCGGCCTCGAGCGGCGCACTGCCCGTGCCCTTCAGCCCGCGTTGACTGCGAATGGTGAGGGTGCGCTCGGCGATTTGGGCGGTGATTGCCCAAGGCTTGCGTGGACGCGCAACATCGAGCGAGAAATCGAGGGGCGTCAGCACCGCGTCGCGCCGGCTCTGCATATGGTGCGTCAGATGGCCCTGCTCACCCTTGGCCGCGAAGCGTACTTCGTCGTCCATCACCAGCGTGTCGCCGAGCTGGCGATCGGCGAGCCGCATCCATCCGACCTTCACGCCGTGGTTGCGCATGGCATACCACCAGGCATCGGTGCCGCCCGCTACCGCCGATGAGCCGCCGGCGAGCATGCAAATCAACAGGCACAGTCGCGACGCGTCGCGCAGTGACCGGCAAAGCTTCATGGACACTCGCACTCTGAATCCGTTGAACAAGGCCTATACTACGTGCGAACCGGAGAACGATCATCCCTAGCGCCAACGGCGTTACGCCGTCCACAGACCCACCAGCGGCGACCGCCCCACGCAGCGCGGCGCAGATTCGCGCGCATTACGAGCTGGAGAAAGAACTCGCCGCGCGCCTGCGACAGGCGCCAAGCGAACAGCGCGCAGGACTTTATCGCGAACTCTACGATGAGTTGTTCCGGCGCGTACCGGATCACAGCCAGTGGCGCGCCAAGGCCAGCGCCGACGTCGAGCGGCGCCACTGGCGCGAATTGAAACTGGTGCGCAACCACCTGGCGCGCGGCGCGACATTTCTCGAACTTGGCGCCGGCGACTGCCAGTTCGCCCTCGCACTATGTGAGTGGGCAGGCAGCGTGGTGGCTGTCGACGTATCGACCGAGATCGTCGCGCACCTGTCGACACCATCCAATTTCGAACTGCGCCTGTGCGACGGCGTGAGTGTGCCGGTCGCGCCGCACAGCGTGGATGTCGTATACAGCAATCAACTCATCGAGCACCTGCATCCCGACGACGTGCGCGCGCAACTGCGCGCGGTGCATGCGGCGCTACGACCCGGCGGCGCTTACCTGTGCCTCACGCCCCACAGCTACACTGGACCGCACGACGTGTCGCGCGGCTTCGACGACGTCGCCAGCGGCTTTCACCTGCATGAGTACACCAGCGGCGAACTGTGTGCGTTGCTGCGCGAGTGCGGCTTCGTCGCGATCCGGCAACTGGTCGGCGCTCGGGGGCGCTATGTGCCGTTGCCGCCGTGGCTCGGCGGCGCCCTGGAGCGCCTGCTAGCACCACTGCCGATGCAATGGCGAAGACGGCTCGGCGAGCTGCCGATCCTGCGCATGATGCTCCATCGCCTGATGGTCATCGCACGCACGCCTGCCTGACATGTTCACCCGTCGCCCACGGGGCGTGTCAACTCGGCGAGATGGCTTTCGAGGGCGGCGATGATCGCCGGCCAGGCATAGGCCTGCACATCGCTGCGCGCGCGTTGACGCAGTCGGGCGCGCAACTCGGCGTCTTCACTCACCGCCTGGATCGCCTGCGCCAAGGCGCGGCTGTCGCCAGGCTCGACCAGCAGGCCGTTTTCGCCGTCCCGTACCAGGTCGGGTATGCCGGCGTTGCGGCTGGCAATGACGACCAACCCCGCCGCCATCGCCTCCAGCAGTACGTTCGGCAGTCCTTCGTTACGCAGCGAGGGCAAAACCACGATGCCGGCTTGCGCCAGCCACGCGGGCACCTGCTCGGGCGCCGTTCGCCCCGCGAATTGAATACACGCAATACCTCGCGCCGCGGCTTGCAGTCGCTCGCGCTCCGGACCGTCGCCGACGATGGTCAAGCGCGCACCGGGACAACAACGCATCGCCTCGAGCAGATGGATGACGCCCTTGTCGGCGGCCAGACGACCGACGTAGAGCAACTCCGTGCGGTCGCCCGTCGCGGATGGCGCGGCGAGCTCGACGCCGTTGCCGATAACGCAGGATTTTGCCGCCACGTCGGCGGCGAGCCGGGCATGGCCGGCACTGCGCAGCGCCGCCTGCATTTGCTCGCCGAGGCGCGCGGTCTGCACGGCGATGCGATCGGCCCGGCGATAGACCCACGGCGCCAGCCAGCGTGCCTGTCGGCTGCCGACGAAATCGAATTCAACCTCGGAACGGATCCACACCAGCGTCGGTAGCGACCACCAGCGACCGGCGATGACCGCGATCAAGCCGTCGATGACGCTCTGGTAGGCAACGAGCACGTCGAGTGCATGGCGGCGCGCAGCCAATGCGCGCAGCGACCCGACCAGGTCGGCCACGAACCGCAGACCGCGGCGTCGCGCCGTGCAGCGTCTTACCACCAGGCAGCGTGGACGGTTCCGCAGTGACTCCGGCACGGTGGCGCTGCGGGTGAACAGCGTCACCTCGTGACGCTCGGCGAGACGTGCGGCGGCGCCCATGGCCTGGGTCTCGGCGCCTCCGAGCACCTCCGGAGGCAGGCCCGCGACGAGAATTCCAATTTTCATGAAGCTGCTGACTGGTTCACAATTATTAACGCCCGGATGACGGCCGGTCGTGCTGAAATCTTCAAACTTCAGGCCGCGCCTGATCGCGCGTGTTGGCAACTCCACGGCACTGACCAAGTATGGACGATAGCGCTATGAGCAAGAAATCGGATGTTGCGCGGTCATGGCGCCTGTCGGCGCTCGCCGCCCTCTTCCTGTTCGCCGCCCCGTCGACCTTCGCCGCCCCGGTCGGCATCGGCTTCAAAGGCCTGCTCGAAGATGGCGGCAAGTTCCTTGGTTACATCATCTACGGTGATCAGGACGTCGACAGCATCACCCCCGCCACCCCCACCGGCGTGGACGGCCGCGGACGTTACACGGGCGGCTTCTGGCAGGTCGACGTGAAGGGTGGCAGCACGACGGTCGACGCCAGCTTGAGCAATCTGAGCGGAGGGCGGGCGCCGGTGGAAACCGTGCAATCGGCCGCCTTGATCTCGTTGCTGACCCTCGGGCCGGAAAGCGGCGAACTACCGCGCCTGGAATTGTTGTTCGAGGCACGGCCCGATTACGACGCTGATGTGCAACCCACCGTGCTCGACATCGTCGACTTTTATGCATCGTTCACCGACGGCTTGCACGTCGCCTTCAGCCGTTACCAGGACCGCTTCGGCGTATCGAGCAACGTGGTGGCTGACAGCATCGAGATTTTTGACGCGACTCACCTGTTGCCCACGACCAGCGTTCCGCTGCCGGCGCCGCTGGCGCTGCTGGCCGCGGCGTGCGGCTTGCTCGCGCCCCTGGGCGCCCGCCGCAAGCCGGGCCGCGCGCACGCCTGAACGATACGGCGGCGCCGACGCACCGAGCCGAGCGACGGCAGTCCGTCACTCGCGCCACGCGCCTCGGCTTCGCAGCCCGCTCCACGCACTCATAGCATGCGCCCCGCCGGCAAAACCACGCGGCTGCTGTGGGTCACCTACGATTTTCCGCCGCGCCAGGCGGCCGGCGCATTTCGCCCGGTCAAGCTATACAAGTACCTCGACAAGTCCCGCCTCAGCATCGACTTCCTGACCAGCCGCGCCGAGTCCTTCGCCAGCGGCGAGCAGCTGCTGGAGGATCTCGAGCCCGCACCGACGGTGTGGCGCGCCGGTGGCCTGCCACTCGATCGCTTGTTCGAGAAACCGAAGCGCGTGCTGGCACGTGTGGGACTGGCGCGCGCCGAGGGGCGCAGCCTGTGGGAACGCATTGCCTATCGCGTGGTATTGGCCTGCGCGTTTCCGGACAAGCACGCATGGTGGGGCCTGCGTGCGGCCGTACGCGCCGTGATGCTGCACGCGCGGCGACGCTTCGATGCGGTTTACACGACCTCCCATCCCGAAAGTGCTCATCTGCCAGGCCTGTTGCTCAAGCGCCTGGGAGTGCCGTGGATTGTCGATTACCGCTATGGCGGCCCGCTGTGGACGACCACGCTCACCGTCGGTCGCCGCTCGGTATGGGGTGCGGCCCGTGAGATAGCCTACCAGCGCCGGGTACTCGAGCGCGCCGATTTCGTCATCGTGCAAAGCGACACCATCCGCAACGATTTCATCGCCCGCTTCGGGCTCGCTCCCGAGCGCATCGTGGCGCTGCCCAATGGTTACGATGAAGAGGGCTTCCGCGAGTACGGCACACAACAAGCGCCGTTTGCGCGCGCGCCGGGCGAACTGCATCTGTTGCATGTGGGCGGCGACTGGTACCCCGACGCCGGGCACGTCGCCAACCTGCTCGATCTATGCCGACGACTGGCGGCCGACATCGGCGCGGACGTGGTAATACACGCGGTAGGTGTCGATATCCTGCGCGATGACCTGCCGCCGCCCGGCAGTGGCTGCCGTTACGTTCATCACGGCCACCGCCCGCACCGCGAGGTGATTGGCTATCTCGCGGCCTGCGACGCCTTCATTCTCTCGACCATGGCCGACACCGACAGCGGCCGCTCGATCACCGGTTTTCTACCCGCCAAGCTGTGGGAATACCTGCGCGCTGGCAAGGCCATCCTGTGGATGGGCCCGCAGGATGACGCCTGGCGTTACGCCGAGGAGTGTGGCGCGGTAATCTACCTGGGCTCGCTCGGCAGTCCGCGCGTGTTGCCGGCAACCGAGGTCCGCGCGGCGATCGCGGCGGGCGCTCGCAATCAGCAACGAGCCCATGAGCATGATTGGCGCTCGCGCGCGGCGGCGTTCGATGACATCGTGGCGCGGGTGTTGTTTTGATGCACGGGCATTGCCCCGGAGGACTGCCATGCTCGACACATCACCGCCGCTGTCCGCGAGCCTTGCCACGGGTGCGCGCCTGACAATGCTGCTGTGCATGGCGCTGCTCGGGGCGACGCCGGTGCAGGCGGACTCGAGCAACGCGGGCACCGAAGCGGCGCTGCCGGTGTTCCCTGGCGCGGTGGGATTCGGCACCCATACGCGCGCCGGCCGCGGCGGGCGCGTGATCGCCGTGACCTCGCTCGCCAACGATGGCCCCGGCACTCTGCGCGCCGCACTCGAAGCCAGCGGTCCACGCATCGTGGTGTTCAGGGTCGGCGGCGTGATCACCTTGACCGACAAGCTGTATATCCGCTCGCCTTTCGTCACGGTCGCCGGCCAGACGGCGCCGGGGGACGGCATTACCTTGCGCAACTTCGGCCTGGTCATCGTCACCAACGATGTGCTGATTCGCCACCTGCGTATCCGACCGGGGGATGAAGGCGATATCGACGCCTCGGCCAATGACGCCGTCGAGATCCTGGGCAATCGCGACAACGATGATGTCAGCGGCGCCTATAACGTGGTGCTCGACCATGTATCGTTGAGCTGGGCAGAGGACGAAGTGGTCAGCACCTGGTTTGGCGCGCATGACATCACGCTGTCGTGGTCCATCGTCAGCGAAGGCTTGAACCGCTCGCGCCATCACAAGGGCGAGCACAGCAGCGGCATGGTGATTGGCTATTACTCCGAGCGGGTCTCGGTCCACCACAACCTGTTCGCGCACAACCATTCGCGTAACCCGCTGTACAAGTTCGGCGGCCTGCACGAGTTCACCGACAACGTGGTTTACAACTGGGGGGCGCTCTCGACCGACATCCTGGAAGGTGGGCCGGTCGCACGCATCAATGTTCTACGCAATACCTACCTGCCGGGGCCGGCCACCACCTTGCGCCAGGAAATGCTGATCGAAACGCGCGACGAAGAATACGCGCCCAAGGTTCATGTCGCGGCGAATGTCGGCCCCAACCTGCCGGCGCCCGATGAACGCCCGTGGGACGGCATGTTCGCCAACTTCTCACGGCAGGTGGCCGCCGCGCACTACCGGGCCATCGAGCCCCATGCCACGCCGCTGCTCGACGCCGCGACCCATGCCGATGCCGGGCCGGTATTGACGGACGCCGGCGCCTCGCTGCCACGACGTGATGCGATCGACGCACGCATCATCGAGGACGTGAAGCAACAACGTGGCCGCATCATCGACTCACCGCGCCAGGTTGGAGGATATGCCAGCGTACAGCCGGCCGCCGCCGAGCCCGATGGCGATGACGATGGCATGCCGGACGCATGGGAAACCGCCCATGGGCTGGCGCCCGCCGACGCGTCCGATGGAAACGGCGACCGCGATGGCGATGGCTACACCAATGTCGAGGAATACCTGAACGCGTCGTCGCCGTGAGCGTCGCTCACCAGGCGAGCGTCTCGAGCACGGCATTCTGTCTGCTCGTGCTTTCGATGAGGCGTGCGGCGCGGCGCAGCAGGTCAGGCGCCGCCACGGCCGTCGGCCACACCGAACGGGCGTCAAGGGCGCGCGTGAATACCCGCGCGCCCTTGACGTGAACGTCTCGATAGAAATCCACGGTAAGCGCCTCTGACGGCGCGCCGCCCAGGTGCAAACGTCCCCAGCGCGGCAGGGCCTGGAACAAGATATCGGCGACCAGCGCACTGCCACTCACGTCGATGGCCGCGAATCCCGGTTTGTCCTGCTGGAGACTTTGAATGCGGCTGTGCGCCTCGCGCGGGTCGTGCGGCGACACCCATTCGCCACCGGCGAACCTCGGTGCGGCCGCCGCCAGGGTTACGACCGGCAGCGCGCCATGCCAATGCGCGGTGAGGGCAAGCAGCGCGGCAAACGGCGTGTCACCACTCACCACCGCCACCTCGCCGAGTTCGAGTTGCAAATCCTGCCAGGCGCCGAGCGCGGCCAGCAGCGGCGGCAGGGCCAGGGCCGCACCATCATCAAGATGCTCGGGCGGCGACAGGCAGTCCGCGGCAGCGACGCTGACAACCTGCCCTGGGGTGGCCTGTGCGACATCGCCGAGCGCCAGCACCCGCATGCCTGGCCGCCACTCGCTCGCGCCGTGCGCATCGACCACGCGCGCCAACGCGTAGTCACCAAAGCCGCTGGTCGCGCGGCACCGGCGCATCGTCTCCACGGGCGTGACGCGCACAGCAAGCGGCGCGCGACTGTCAGTCATGGGGATAGCGCGGCACCGGCAGCGCGCGCTGTTCGTCCATCGCACGCAGCACCGTGGTGATGAACGCGAGGTTGTCCCAGCCGTCCTGGGGAGTGATGGGCGGCGGCGCACCGGCGCGTACCGCCTGCGCAAAGCCTCGCACCCATTCACCGGTCCAGTTGACGGTCGGAAACTTGGTCAGCCGATGCCAGCGCCCGGGTTTGCGCCCGTCGATCACACGGCTCGAATAGACGTGCAGATCGTCGCCGTCCAGGCGCAGCGAACCATGCGTTCCCCAGATGCGGTCCTCGGCGACATTTCCGCCGCGGCGAATGGTGGTGCCGCAGATCGTGCCGATCGCGCCGTTGTCCATGCGACAACTGATACTGACGCTGTCCTCCACTTCGGTCGGCGAGCCGAGGGTCGCGTACTCGGCATAGGTTCTCGCCGCCTTGAGACCGGTGATGAAGTAGACGTAGTCGATGACGTGGCACAGGTTCATGAACAGAAAGCCGGCGCCGGCCTTTTCGCGGCTGGTGCGCCAGTCGTCGGGCGAATTGCTGCGCGCGCCGTACCAGTAACCGAACTCGCGATAGGAATGGGTGCTGAGTTCGATGCCGGTGATGTCACCCAGTGCGCCCTTCGCCACCAGTTCGCGCGCGGCACGAATGCGCGGCAGGTAGCGGAAACTGAAATTGACCGTGAGCGCGACGCCATGCTCGCGGCAGGCGGTGACGATGGCGTCGGCCTCCTCCATGGTGTTGGCGAAAGGCTTTTCCAACATCACGTGCTTGCCGGCGGCGGCCGCGGCCAGCGTCATGTCGCGATGAAGATGGTGCGGCACCGACAACAGCACCGCTTCCACGGACGGGTCGGCCAAGGCCTGCTCATAGCTGGCATAGGCCTGCGCGGAGACGCCGCTCGCCACCTCCTGGGCGACGCGCGGATTGGCGTCGAAAACGCCGACGATGCGGGCTTCGGCCATGCGCGCGGCGGACCGGGCATTGTGACTGCCGATCGCGCCTGCACCCACAATCGCTATCTTCAGGGGCTCCATGTTGCTGACCTCGATGATGGGCGTGGCCGGTACCACCGGCGGTGCAGGCCGAGAGCGCTGGCGCCAGTCGAATACAATTCCGACCGGCTTGCTCTTGCCGTGCACCAGTTCATCGTAAAACGTGTTGCAAGCGGCCGGCTCCCACCGTGCGGTGATGAGATCGGCGACCTTCAGGCGTTCGCGCGCCATGAGTTGCATCATCAGCCGGTATTCCTGGGCGAGTGTCCAACGACGCGGGCTGCCGTCGTCGAATGGCAGGAGGCTGACATGCGCTCCGACTATCGTCACGCGCTGACGGCGGGCGAGTTCGAGCCAGGCGTGATCCAGCGAGCGCGTGCTGCCGACCACGATCACGCGCGCTCCGGGCGCCGCGCAGCGCAATGCGGTGGTCATGGAGTCGGCGGTACCGGCGATCTCGATCACGACATCGGCACCGATGTCGGCCAGCGCCTGCACGCCGTCGCTGAGCGCCA
This sequence comes from Pseudomonadota bacterium, assembly GCA_016719885.1. Classification (NCBI taxonomy): domain Bacteria; kingdom Pseudomonadati; phylum Pseudomonadota; species Pseudomonadota bacterium. The sequence goes on from JADJYF010000018.1 coordinate 122,690, forward strand.
CGTAGCGGTCGGCGGCGCCCGCGGCGAGCGCATGGGACTGGCGCGAGCGTCCAGCGCCGACAGCGATGATTTCGGCCGGTGACAGCAGCCGTGCGAGGCGGTTGCTGAGTTGCCCGAGCAGACCCTGGCCGACCACCGCCACGCGCTCGCCCGGCAGGATCGCGGCCTTGCGTATCCCAAGTTGCGCGATCAGCACCATGCCGATGAAGGCCGCATCCTCGTCACTGACCGCCGTGGGCACCGGCGTCAGCATGTCTGCCTGCATGTTGACCGCCGCCATGTGCGGCAGCCCGCCGGCGACCCGCTCGCCGACCCGGAACGCCGTCACTCCCGCGCCCAGCGCGCGCACCACGCCAACGCCGGAATAGCCGGGCTGACTGGGAAAGCGACGCCGTGTGCCGGGCAGGCCGATGAGCACATTACGCTCGGTACCCGGGCTGACCACCGTCAACAGGTTGTCGACCAGCACCTGCCCTGGCGCGGGCCCCAGGAACTCGAACGGTTCGAGAAAGGCGATTTCGAAATCCAGGAACGTAATACGCTCGCTGGCGACCAGCGGCCGTTGACGCAACAAGGATTCGGCGCGCAGGCGGGTGCCGTGGTAGGCGCGTTTCAGGGGCGGACGCTTTTCCTCAGGCACCCTGAGGTAGAGACGACGAAGATGCTCTTCCAGACTGGCCACGTCCGAGGGTGCTCGTTGTTGTGCGTTGACCGGCTTGTGCATCTCGGCGGCAAGATGCGCGGCGCGCGGCCCGCGCGGTAGCGCGGACCACCTTTGTTAGAATGCCGCGATGATAACGCAGAACACCAGGACTCACATTGCAGCCATCGCCCTGGTGGCGCTGGCGGTGAGAGTGTGGGGCACCAATTTCGGTCTGCCTTACGATTTCACCGCTGACGAGCCCCATCAGATCGTGCAGGCGCTCAAGATCGGCGCGGGTGAAGGCGGTCCGCTGGTGCAGATGTGGCACACCATCGGCAAGGGCGGACTCGATTACCTGCTGTTCATCGAGTACGGCGTGCTGTTCTGCGTGCTGTGGCTGTTCGGCAAAGTGCAGAGCGCCCAGGATTTCGCCTTTCTGTACTTGAGCGACCCCAGCGTTTTCTACCAGGTCGGTCGCATCACGATTGCCAGCATGGGCGCCCTGACCTGCATCGCCGTGTACGGCGTCGGCCGGCGCATGTTCGCGCGGCGCACCGCACTGTTTGCGGCCCTCATCGGAGCCCTGGCGCTCGACCATGTCACCAACTCCCATTTGATCAACGTGCACATACCCATGGCCTGCGCGCTGTGGCTGGCCGTATGGTGCTACGTCGAATATGAACACCGGCCGCGCAGCGCCCTGTTGTGGGCAAGCGGCGCGCTCGCGGGCATCGCGATTTCCCTCGCCTATAACGCCGTGGTGGGATTGGCGATGCTGGCCGTCGCGCTGCTCACCAGCAGCGCTCCCGCTCGTCACGGCCTGCACCGTCGCACTGCCCTGCTGCGCTTGCTGGGCGGCGGCCTCGTGACCGTACTGCTGCTGGCTCCTGAACTGCTGACCAGCGGCGCGGCGCTGCTGGAGAATTTTCGCCAGGTGTTGGGAGATTCCGCCGCCACGCCCGCGCTCGACCACGACAGCCCGCGCGCGGCCATCGACGCGGTCACGATACTGCGCGCCCAGGGCTGGAGCGAATACCTGCCCATCCTGCTCGGCTGGCGCTACCTGCCGGTGACGCTCGCGGCGCTGGCTGGCGGCGTGGCCGGCATCCTGCGGCGTGAACGCTGGACCCTGCTGCTGACCGGCGGCATTGTCGTTCTGGTCATGCTGCTGTCGGCCTCCGACCGCGGCGCGAGCGAGCGCTACATGCTGCCCATGACCCCCGCGTTCTGGCTGGTGGCCGCGCGCGGCGTGACCGCCCTGAGTGGGCGGCGCGCGTGGCTCGCGGCCCTGTTGATGGTCGCGGTGACGGCGCCCAACGCCTATCACATCATCCGCATGGACTACACGCTGACACGCCCCGACAGCCGCGTGCTGGCCAAGCAGTGGATCGAAAGTCACGTGCCGGCCGGCGCGCGACTGCTGGTGGATGGCATGCGCTTTCGCTACATCCAGAGCCCGCCGCTCAAGCCGGCGCCAGCCGCGCTGGAAAGACAAATCGCCGCCCTGCAAGGCAGCGAGCTCAAATATCCCAAGCGCTTCATCGAACTCTACCGCTCCGCCAAGTCCAGTCTGCCCGGCCCGGCCTATGACCTGTATTCGACGATGTATGGTCTCGAGGTGCGCGAACTGGACTACTACGTCAGCGCCTGCTTCGACTACATCATCACCAGCAGCGACATCACCGATCGCTACGCGGCCGGTCCATTGCGCGTGCAGTACGCGCAAACCGCGCGCTTCTACGACGCGCTGCGGACACACCCGGCCTTCCGCGAGGTCTACCGCGCAAGCGGTGAACCGTGGCGGACCACCGGTCCGACCATCACTGTCTACCGGGTCGCATCGGCGTGCGGAAGTCCGGCCCAGCCCGCGACGGTCACGCCATCTCCTTAAAATTTCACCACTTCGTGCACCAGGCACGCTGTCAGTCGCAGGCAAATGACATAAACTCGGCCATGCAGCCATGGGGCGCGGTCACCACCAATGCGGGATTGGGCATTGCGGCGGCCGGCGCGGGAACAAGAACAAAGACTCACGAGTACGCCGCCGAGCAGGATTTCACTGCCCGAAATACCCTTGCAATGAATTTCCATCCTCCTTCAAGTCCGGCACGCTTGCGCGCGACGTGGCAGCTGCTCGTGCTGCTTGGCGTCATCCTGCTGTCGGGTTGCGCCAACGAGCTGAACCTGGGCAAGGATGCAAAGACCGTCGCTGAAAGCCGCACCGAGCTGGCCGCGCCGCTGAATGCCGAATACCGCATTCGAGCGGGCGACAAGCTGGACATCAAGTTCTTCTACGCACGCGAACTGAATGAAGCGCTGTTGGTGCGCACCGACGGTCGCATCTCCCTGCAGCTGGTGGGCGACCTGCAGGCCGCCGGCATCACCCCCAAGCAGCTGGCCGAGAACATATCCAAGGCCTATGCCAACGAGTTGCGGGCGCCGGACGCCACGGTGGTGGTGCGCGAATCCGCGGCACGCATATTCGTGGGCGGCGAAATCACCCGCCCGACCTTCGTCAAACTCGACATGCGTCTCACCGCCTTGCAGGCGATCTTCGCCGCCGGCGGCTTTACGCCGTTCGCGCAGCCGGCCAGCGTCATCCTGTTGCGCAAGGTCGAAGGTGAGGACCGCATCGCGGTACGTGTCGATTTGAGCGACACCGAAATGGAAGGCAAACAGGACCTGGTGCTGGCCGCGGACGACGTCATCTTCGTGCCCAAGTCGGCGATCGCCAAGTGGGACAAGGTGGTTGAGCAATACGTTCAGCAGGCCATCCCGATCCAGTTGGCCTATCGTCGCGACCCGTTCACCACCACCATCGGCAGCTTCCGTTGAGCTGCTCCATGCGCTCAATCCCCGCACAGCCCGACGCCGCCAGGCGGCCCCACGAGGATGACCGGCATGGATGAACTGGTCAGCGGCTCCGGCGGCTTCTCCAAACGCGACCTTGCCTATCTGCTGTACAAGCGCAAGAGCCAGATCGTCGCGGTGCTGGTGGTTTCAATCTTGATGACCACCGTGCTCACCTACATCAAGTCGCGGACCTGGCAGGCGTTCGCATCGATATACGTTGAACGCGGAGAGCCCGCCGTCGCGACGGGCGGCCCGCCTGCGCCGCGGGTGGTGCTCGATCGCAAGGAAACGCTCAATTCCGAAATCGACTTCATGATGTCCCGCGCGGTGCTGAGCAAGGCGGCCGACGAGCTGCTGGCGCCGGATCCGAACCGCAAGGCCAAGCCGAAGCGCCAACCTGGCGTGATGCTCGGAGCGGTGAAGGCGGCGGTCGACGGCCTGCGCGCGACCCTGGTCGGCATCGGCTTGATCGACAAGGTCGGCCCGCGCGAAGGACTCATCAACGGGCTGTTGTCGAACCTCGAAGCCAAGCCCGCCTTGATGTCCAACATCATCACCCTGAGCTACGAGGACGACAACGGCGCCAATGCCGCGCGGGTCGTCAACACGGTTACACGGATATATCTGCAGGAGCGCTTGAGCCTGGTCAAACGGCCGGGCCTGTACGACTTCTATCAACAGCAGATCGACATCAGTCGCGAGCAACTCGGCAAACTCGAAGAGCAAGAACGCGCGCTGAAAGAAAGCAGCAAGCTCGTGGTCGGTGACGAGGAAATCCGCCTGCGCCTGGCGCAGCTGCGCGACCTGGACACCGATCTCAAACGTGCCCAGGCCACGCGCACCGAACTCTCGCACAGGGTCGAAACCATCAAGGCCCAGTTGACCGGCATGCCGGAAAAGGTCACTTCGGCGGTGCTGCTCGGCCAGAATCCCCAGGTCGTGGAACTGAGTGCCAAGCTCGGCGTGCTCCGTGACGAGCGCGCCCGAGCCGTGCAGGTGTACCGCAACGAGAGCCAGAAGATCGTCAATCTCGACAGGTCGATCGCGAGTCTCGAGGCCCACCTCGCCGCGATTCCGCCCACCGTGACGGTTTCGGAAACCATCATCGAGAACAACACGCGGCAGAATCTCGAAAGCGCCCTGCGTCAGACCGAAGTCGATTTACAGGCCGCGATCAGCCGCGAACAAACCTTGCTGGCCCAACTCGACGGCTTGCACCAGGACGTCCAGCGCATCGATGCGCGCAGCGCCGAACTGAACAACATCACCAGCGCGCGCGCGGCGGCGGAGAAATCCTACCGGCGTTACGTCGAATTGCAGGAAGAAGCGCGCGTGGCCGCGGCGACCGAAGTCAACATGACCAACGTCGACGTCATTCACTACGCCGCCGTGCCCGAACGCCCCAAGCGTCCGCGCATACTCGATATCCTGATTGGCGCGACCCTCGGCCTGTTGATGGGCATCGCGCTGGCCTTCGCCGCTGAATTCTTCGATCACACCCTTGAAAACAAGGAAGACGTCGAGAAGGCGCTCAAGCTGCCCCTGCTCGCCTCGCTGCCGGATCTCGACCCGCCCGAGAGCCCGCTGCGGTTACTGGTACGCAGCCTGTTCGGCGGCAAGCGTCGCCTGCGACGGTCGGCGTGAGCAGTTCGCCGCCGCCGGTGCGGGCAGTTCACACCGCGGCCCTCGCCTGGGCATTTCTCAAACGCGACATCCTCATTGCCGCCAGCTACAAGACCGCCTTCTTCGGCGAGGCGCTGGCGGTCCTGTTCAAGGTCATCACCTTCTACTACATCAGCGCCGTGTTCGGCGGCGTGTTGACGCCCAATCTCGCCCAATTACAACAACGATTACTTCGCCTATCTCATGATCGGCGTCGCGCTCATGGACTTCATGTACACGAGCCTGGAGACCTTCGACAACAACATCCGCGAAAGCCAGCTCATGGGAACCCTCGAGATCGTACTTCTCGCTCCCATCAAGCTCACCCACATGCTGCTGTTCTCGTCGCTTTGGCCGTACCTGTTCACCACCTTCAGTTTCCTTACCTACCTGTTGTTCGGGGTCGTGTTGTTCGACCTCCAGCTGGGTAACAGCAATCCGCTGGCGGCAGCCGTCATACTGCTGCTGGCAATCCTGAATTTCGCGCCGCTCGGCATCATTTCCGCCACCGTGGTCCTGGTATTCAAGCGCGGTTCCGGCCTGCGCAAGGTGTTCAGTGCCACATCCGCCTTGCTGGGCGGCACTTTCTATCCAACCTCGGTGCTGCCGGACTGGGTCGAGTCGGTGTGCTACTTCGTGCCCATGACGCACGCGGCCAACGGACTGCGCGCCGCACTGATATCCAACGCCTCACTGCGCGAACTGTCCGGTGAAATCTTGTTTCTTTGCGTATTTGCCGCGATTTCCCTGCCGCTCAGTTTGCTACTGTTCAAGGTGGGCGTAGTACACACAAAGCGCGCCGGAACCCTGACACAATACTGACCGGCATAGGGGCTGGCGCCCGGCCCCAACGCTTGCGCGCCGCTCTGCATAGGCGTTGCGAATCCCGTCCGCGGCAACAGCGAGCATAAAACCATGACCGATGTGTTGTTTATCACTCAGGATTCGGCCTATCCGCAGATGGGCGTGCTGTACCTGGTCGATGCGCTGCGCAAGCAAGGCATCAGTTCCGCCATCGTTGCCAGCGGCATCACCACCGACGCGCTCGCGGCGGTGCTCGATCAAATGCGACCACGGGTGGTCGGCATGTCGGTGATGACCGCCCCGGAAGTTTCCGACTTCGAACGCCATTCCCTGTTCATCAAGGGCAATTACCCCCAGATTTCCGTGGTATGGGGCGGGGTGCACCCCACCCTGCTCAGCGACGTGTGCGCCAATACGCCCTATATCGATCATGTCTTCGTCGGCCAGGGCGAGGAAGTATTCCCGCGCTTCGTGACCGATCTGGTGGACGGCATAAAGAAGCCCGGTCGCATCGTGCACGGCCACGCGCCCACCGACATCGACGCGTTCGAACCCGCCTGGGACGTCGATGACGTCGGGCGCTACCTGTTTTCCGAACGACATTCGGTGCGCTCGCCGGACGTGCGCATTCGCGACCAGTTGTCCCGCAGTTTTGACCAGGTGCGTCAACTGCTGAACGAACGCCAGATCAATGCCGAGGATCTGTCGCCGGAAACCCGCCTGACCATCGAACAGATGCAACGTTGGGACGTCGGCCTCTATAACAGCGATCACCGCTTGTTCTACTACCTGCTCACCAGCCGCGGTTGCCCCTACAAGTGCACCTTCTGCTCCGAACCGCTGCAGGTCATGCACGGCGATCAGAACAATCGTTTCAAATGGAACGCCCACAGTCCCGAGTGGGTGGCGCGGCAGATCACCACCATCCGCGCGCAACTGCACGGCCGAGGCCTCGAAATGGACGGCGTCGGCATCTGGGACGACATGTTCTGGATCGGCCACCGCAAGGATCCACGTGCCTACGCCATCCTCGATTATTTCCAGAGCCAGGGGCTGCGCTTCCTCATCGAGGCGCGCGCCGACCAGTTGCTGCGCGACAACTCCTCGCTGCTGCGTCGCATTGCCGATGCGGGCTGCATCCAGGTGTTCGTCGGCGCCGAATCCGCCTCGCAGGACACCCTCAATCTCATGAAGAAGGGTACGCGCGTAGCGGACTACTACAAGCTCATGCACCTCGCCCAGGAGTTCCAGGTCACGCTGCGCATGTCCTTCATCGTCGGATTCCCACAGGAAACCGATCGCAGCATCAACGAAACCATCGACATGTGCGAAGCCATCCAGAATGGCGACTTCGGCCCCTGGGTCAACGTCAGCGGGCCGAAGATATTCACGCCCTACCCTGGCACGGTCGAGTTCAAGCGCGCGGTGGATAACGGCTTCGAATCGCCCCTGACCAACGTCGAATGGGGCGGCATCAATCGTTCGACCGAAGAGTACCTTCGGCATTTTCCCTGGCTGGAGCGTACCTGCAGCGCGGCCACCTTGCGCCGGCTGGAGAAATATTTCGGCAAGGGCTACAAGACGCTGCGCGTGCACTGAAGGGACGCAGCGCCGATTACCGGGCCGACGGTGCCACGTGGACGATAAACCCGGCTCGGCGCTCACCTCGGCGGATCGCGAGCCGTCGGATTTCAAGCTCGATGCGGCCATCTGGCGCGCTCTCGCGGCCGGCCCGCCCGTCCACGTCGTGGTGCTCGGTGCCGGTCGTTGGGGCCGCATATTGAGCAGCGTGCTGGCGGAACTCGGCCCACCGCTTGGCAGCGTGCAACTCGTCGCCGCGCGCAATCCCACGGCGGCGCGTGAATGGCTGGCCTCGCGCCACGCGCGCGGCGAGCTGACCAGTGTCTCGATTGCGACGTCGCTCGAGGCTGCGCTCGTACGCCACCCGGTGCAGGTGGCGGTGGTTGCGAGGCTTGCCTGCGATCATTACGCGACCACCATGCAGCTGCTGGAACGCGGTCTGCACGTGTTGACGGAGAAGCCCTTCACGGCCACCGCCGCCGAGGCGCGTCACCTGCTGGAAGTCGCCCGCGGCCGCGGCCTCGCACTCGCGGTCGGCTACGAATTCATGTACTCGCCGAGTCTGCACCGATTGCGTGCAGCCATGCGTCGCGCCCTCGGTACGGTGCAACGCGTTCGGTTTGTCTGGCACGACTGCCGTGGGGTGGAGAAATGGGGCATCCGCAAGGATCCCGACCCGAGCCTCAACGTGGTCAGTGACGTGCTTCCGCACATCCTGAGCGAATTCGTATTATTGTTCGGCAGCGCTCCGTCGACGCTAGGGATGTTGACCACGCGTGATGGCTGTCGCGACGCCAGGCTGGCCATGCGTGGCGGCGCTATCGACATCGAGATTTCGCTGGACAAGCACGCGGCCGCCGCCTGCCGCAGCGTCAGCGTGGAAGATGCCGCGGGCCACTGCCTGGTACTCGATTACACCAGCGAGCCGGGCTGGCTGACGCTCGACGGCGAGCGACTCACGGACGACGCACAGGCCGGGGACCACATGCCCTCGCTCAACGCCGAGTTGTCTTACTTCATCGCGCATACACGGGATCCGAATGTGAAAATTCCGAACACCGCCGCCGACACCTTGCCAGTGGTCGAAGTCACCGAACGCAGTGAACACGCGCTGGTTGACGAGCAGGTCACGATGTTGCGCCCGTTCCTTTATCAAGCCCTGCCGAAGACCTTGCCGCCGAATGCCGTCGCCATGCTGCGCCCGCACCTGGTCGGGTCCCTGCTGCGTCACCGTGTCGTCGACAATCCCAAGGACGCCGCGCAGCTCGATGCGTGGGTCGAACGCGTGCTGCGTATCACGCACACCCTCAGCCGCGAGCCGTGGACCACGCAGCGCGATGTGCTGCGCAGCGAGGGACTGGACCGCGAGCGACTCGTGCACTTGAATGCCGCCATGCGCGACACCGACCTGGTGCAGAAGCTGATCGTCGAGGTCGGCCTGGCGCAGAAGTACTGGCAGACCATCCTTCCGCTGGTGACGTCCGGCTCGATCGAAGACGTGCTTCGCGATCGTTACGGTTTCCCGGTGCGCATCGGCATATATGCCGCGCTATCGTGCATGTTCCACTGCTCGTTCTGCGGGCGCGAAGCCAACGCGCGTTACGATCACGCCGCCCTCGGCAACGGCAATGCGGTGTTCGACGACATCTTCGCCGCCATGGCCGCCGACGGCCGCTCGACGTTGTCGCTGGGTGGCGGCCTGGAACCCTTGACCAATTCCAAGATAGATGACGTCATACACGGCGCAAAGAGCCGCGGATTGCGTGTGCCGTTGGTCACCAATGGCTACATGCTCACGCCCAAGTACCAGGAACTGCACCCCGGCCTGTTCGATCTCGACATCTTTCGCGTGTCGCTATACGGCGTCGATGACGCTTCCTATCAGCAGGTCACGGGCCGCAAACAGGCCTTCGAGCCGGTCAAGGCCAATGTCATCTCGTTTCTCAAGGAACGCAATCGCCGCGGGTCGCGCACCAAGTTCGGTTTCAATTTCATCGTGCTGATGAACACCACGGACCAGGTGCTGCGGGTGCTCGACGTCATTCGCGATATTAATTCACAAGTCGACAACGGCCCCGGCGTCGACTTCCTGACCTTGCGTGAAGATTTCAGCGTGCCGGAAGAAGGCGGATTGTCCAGCGCGGAGCGGCAGGCACTGGTCGATATTTTCGCGCGTTTTCGCGCCAAGCAGCGCAACGAGTGCCCGCGCCTCGAAGTCGATTACGGTTATGCGCTGCATGCGCTCTCCGAAGGCGTGATGTGGAAACCGTTGGCAATGGTCAAGGCGGCCGACATGTATCCGAAGGTCTATCCGCAGGTCTCGGTCGCGGTCGACATACTCGGCGATGTCTATCTCTACCGGGATGCGGCCTTTCTGAACCGGCCCGGCGCCGACCGCTATATCATCGGACGCGTGAGCTCCGAGCGCAGTCTCGAACAGGTGATCCGCGGGTATCTCGACACCACCACGGGCATAGAGCCACGGCCCGACGATCCGGCGCTCATGGACGCTTTCGACCACGTCGTGAGCAAGACCGTGTGGCAAGGCCTGGCGGATATCGAGGCGGGTATCGCCTTCAACGACGGCCCGGTGCGCGCGCGCGTATTCCATCCCGACGCGCAGTCCGCTGCGCGTTTGAACTACTGGGAACGGCTGGACGGCATGCGTACCGGCGCGTGAGCGCCGTCGCTCACAGCCAGCGATACAAGGCCTCGGGAATGTAGTAACGCCGGCGGTTCAACACCACGCCGGCAACTTTTGCACCCGCTTGCTCGAGGCGGCGCTTGGCGTCGATCACGATCTCCCGTCGCGTACGCCCCGAACGCACCACCAACACCGTCGCGGTGCAGGCTGCGGCGATCTCGGCCGCGTCGGGATAGGCATTCACCGGCGGGCAGTCGAACAACACCCAGTCGAAGCTTGGCGCGAGCTCCGCCAGACGCGCCGAGAGCGCGTCACTGCGCAGCAAGCGCACCGGCGGTTCCACGGCGCCACCGGCGGTAAGCACGGTCGGCCCTGCCGCGCGCGCGTGGCCCGCGCCCTGCCAGGTGCTGCCTTCCTCCAACAGTTCCGACAATCCCGGCGCCTGCGCCACGCCGGCAAGGTGATGCAGCGCCGGTGCGCGCAAGTTGGCATCCACCAGCAGCACACGCAGGCCGTGCTCGCAGACCAGGCTCGCGGCCAGCGCCATGGCCGTGGTCGAAACGCCTTCGTCGCGTACCGCGCTGGTCAGCGCCAGTGCACGTGGCCGTCCGGCTTCGACATCGATATCACGGACCAGGCCGCCCAGCTGCTGGAGGGAGTCGGAGGGAAACTTCAATGGCATGTGCATGGTGTCGGAGTTTGGAATGGGGACCGGCCGCGCGTCATCTTGCCCGCCGCGGCGCGCTTCGTCACGTCCTGTGGTTGCCGCCATCCGGCGCACGACGGGCACGCAGCGCGGCCAGCGAAGCGCGCCCTTGGTTCAAGCGCTCTACACGCTCCGTCACCGCGTCGTCGGACCTCGACGCGCTCGGCGACGAGTCCGGCGCGCCACTCCCGCGCAAATGCTCGGCAAGACTGGCCACCGTCGTAAAGCGGAAATGCTCGATGAGCGGAATGTCGCGGCCGAGGCGCGCCTGCAACTCGGCATTGACCTTGGCGACCTTCAGCGAGTGGCCGCCAATATCGAAAAAATTGGCGTGGTAGTCGACCTCTTCGCAGGCCAGCACTTCACACCATACCGCCGCGATCCGGGCTTCCAGTGACGCGCCGTCGAGCGGCGCCTGGCCGGCGGCGGCGCGCACCAGCGGCGGCAGGCCACGCTCCAGCGCGCGCCGGTCGGCCTTGCCGCTGCTGGTGACCGGGATGGCGGCGACGAAGTGATAGCGGGCCGGGATCATGGCGACCGGCAACAATGCCGCAAGGCCGGCGCGCAAACCTTCGGAATGGACCGGCACGCTGCCGTCGGCAACCACGAAGGCCACCAGTTCGCTGCCCGCCACGCGCGGGTCCGGCGCGACCACCGCCGCCGCCACGCCGGCCAGGCGCGCGAGCGCGGCCTCTATTTCGCCGATCTCGATGCGCACGCCGCGCAGCTTGAGCTGATCGTCGCGACGCCCGACGAAGGCGAGCCGACCATCGGCGCGCCAGCGCGCGAAGTCACCGCTGCGGAACAAGCGACCGTGGCCGCCGGCGTCGAAGGGATCGGGCAGGAAGCGTTCGGCCGTGAGATCGGCGCGGCCATGGTAACCGCGCGCGACGCTCGGGCCGGCGATGCACAGTTCGCCGTCGACGCCTATCGGCACCGGCGCCAGGTGCTCATCGAGCACGTACACGCGGTAATTCGGGATCGGCGCGCCGATGTCCGGCGCCGCTTGCACGTCCGCCGGCACGCGCCCCAGCGTCGTGCACACCGAGGCCTCGGTCGGGCCGTAGGCATTCCACAGCGCGCAGCGATGCGCCCACTGGCGGGCGAGTTCGAGGCTGAGCGCTTCGCCTGCGCTCACCAGGATGCGTAGATCGGGCAGCGCGTCGGCGGGCAGGACCTGCAGCACCGACGGCACCAGCACCGCCATGCTGACCCGCCGCGTGCGCATGAAGTCGAGCAAGGGCGGTCCCGGCAGCAAGGCCTCGCGCGTGCCGAGGATCAGCGCGGCGCCGGCCAACAGCGCGTTGAAGGTTTCGAACACCACCGCGTCGAAGCCGATGGACGAGAACTGCAGCACGCGATCGTCGGCGCGGATGCCCAAGGTGTGAATCACGCCGCCCGCCATGTTCGCAAGGCCGCGATGATCGATCAGCACGCCCTTCGGCCGCCCGGTCGAACCCGAGGTGTAGATGAGGTAGGCAAGGTCGTCACCCTCCACCGCGCAGGGCGTCGGCGTGGCGCCGAGCGCGATGGCGTTTGCCACGCGCACTTCGGGCAGGCGCGCGCTCACCGGCAGATCGATGTCAGCGCGCAGCACGGCGCGACAATCGGCGTCACCGAGGATGTAGTCGATGCGGTCGGCCGGGTAGCTCACGTCGATGGGCACGAAGGCCGCGCCGGCACGCAGGATGCCGAGCATGGCGATGATCATCTCGGCGCTGCGCGGCACGGCCAGCGCAACGCGATCGCCGCGCACCACGCCGACGCTTTGCAGCGCCGCCGCCACGCTGCCGCTATCGCGCTCGAGTTGCGCGTAGTCGACGCGCGTGGATTCGAATTCCAGCGCCAACGCGGCGCCCTGGCGCTGCGCCAGCGCGGCGATCTGCCGGTACGCGCAGTCACTGTTCAAGCTCAGTGCGCTGGCATTGAAGTCCGTCACCACCTGCTGGCGCGCGGCCGCCGTCATGAGTGGCAGCAGCGCGCAGGCGGTGGTGGGCGACGCGGCGGCGGCGGTGGCGAGCTGCAGGAAGGCGTCGGCCAGGCGCTGCACCGTGGCGAGCTCGTACAGGTCGGTGTTGTAGCTCCACAGCGCCACCATGCCGTCGGCGCCGGGCTCCATGGTCAGGTGCAGGTCGTACTGCACGCGCCCGATATCGCGTTCCATCACCGCCAGTTCCAGCTCGGGACTGCCGCTGTCACGCAGGCGCGCGTCGCGTACATCGAAGGCAATCTGGAACAGCGGCGCGAACTGCGGGTCACGGTAGCTGCCGCATTGCTCGACCACCATCTCGTAGGGCACCACCGAGTGTTCGTGCAGGCGCAGGACCGTGTCCTTGAGCGCCGCGCACAACTGCGCGAAATTGGCGGCGTCGTCGCACAGGTGACGCACGATGGCGAGATTGGCGAACATGCCGATCAAGCCGTGGGTGGCGGGTGCGTCGCGATGCGCGACCACCGTGCCGAGCGTCACGTCACGATCGCCGCTCCAGCGCCGCAGCAGCACCACGAAGCACGCCAGCATCCACACCGTCTGGCTGACGCCGAGTCGCTGGCGCGAGGTCTCGCTGGCCACCAGCAGCGCGGCCGGCAGCGGCACGCGCAACTGTTGCCCGCGCGAACCGCGCAGCGCCGGACGCGGATGATCGCTGCGCAACACCGTGCCGGTGCTGACGCCGTCGAGCTGCGCGCGCCAGTAGGCGAGATGCTCGGCGAAATATTCCGGCGCGTAATGGCGCTGCTGCCACAGCGCGTAATCGGCATATTGAATGGCGAGGGCCGGCAGCTCGAGCGGCGTGCCGGCGAGCTCGGCGTCGTACAGCGCACGCAGCTCATCGAACAGGATGCGCATCGACCATCCGTCACCGATGACGTGGTGGGTGGTCAGCAGCAACTCGTAATGACGGTCGCTGAACTTCAGCAGCTGCGCGCGCAGCAGCGGCCCCTCGCCGAGATCGAAACGCCAGCGTGCCTCGCTGTCGGCGATACGCGCGGCGGCCGCCGCGCGCTGCGCTTCGGGCACCGCGCCGAGATCGGTAACGGTGAGAAAGGTCGCGGGCGCATCCGCGATGAGCTGCCGCGGTTCGCCGTCGACCAGCGCGAAACGGGTGCGCAGGGTCTCGTGTCGTTCGCACAGACGCCACAGCGCGCGGCCCAGCGCGGCGCTGTCGACGTCACGCTGCCAGGTCACGCGCGCATGGATGTTCCACAGCGGGTCGCCGCGTTCGAGTTGATCGGAAAACCAGATGCGGCGCTGCGCGGAGGACAAGGGCAACGCCGCGAGGTCGGCCGGACGGGGAGGAATGTCGTCGGCGACGCCGTCGCCCACCGCTTGGCGCAACAGCTCGGCCTGCGCCGCGATGGTGACCGCCGCGAACACGTCACGCATGGTCCAGCGACAGCCGAACTCCGCTTCCACCGCGCCCAGCAACTGGGTGGCGAGCAGCGAGCTGCCGCCGACGTCGAAGAAGCTGTCTTCGACGCTGATCCGCTCGATGCCGAGCAAGGCCTGCCACAGGGTCTTGAGCCGCGCTTCGGTCGAATCGCGCGGTTCGACGTGGGCATGCTGATCGGATTCCAGCACGCGCAGCAGCGCGGCGCCGTCGAGCGCACCGTCGGCATCGCGCGGAAATTCCACCATCGGCACCACTTCGACAGCGACCGTGACACCGCTGTCATCGGTCAGCGTGAGGTCCGCCGGCGTGCCGTCAGGGCGACAGGCGGCCACCACCACGCGCTCCAGCGGCAGCGCGCGCGGCGCGCGGCGCGCGATGCTCATCACCTCGGGATTCAGACCGATGAGCCAGGTGCCGGGCGCCTGGCCCAGTACCGCCAGCAGCGCGTTGCCGGCCTGGCGCGCGTCGAGGGCGACGATGCCGCGCGCGCCCAAGGCCACCGCGCTGTCCTGGCCACGGCTCATGCCGACGCCGCGCCAGCTGCCCCAGGCCAGGCAATAGCGTCGCGGTCCGTCGCCCGCTTGAAGACCATCGAAGGCGTGTTCGAGGGCGCGACTCGCGGCCGCGTAGGCGCCGACCTCGGCGCCGACCAGTTCGGACAACAGCGACGAGAAACTCACGAACACCGCGTCGGCGCGTCGCGCCACCCGCGCTTCGAGCACGCGTGCGCCGTCGAGCTTGATGGCAATCGCGTCCGCCACCGCCGCCGCGCTTTCCGCTTCGACGCGCGCTTCGTGATAGTCGGCGGCGAGATGGAATGCGCCGTCCAGCGGTGCGCACCAGGCTAGGCCAAGCCCGGCGAGGGCGGCCTCGACCGCCGCGCCATCGCGCACGTCGGCGGCGGCATAGACGATGCTGCCCTGCGCGCGCGGCTTGGCCAGCCAGGCCTGCGCGACCTCGTCGAGCTCGGCCGCGGATCGTCGCCCCAGCAAGGCGACCTCGGCCGCGTAGTCCTGCACCAGGCGCTCGGCCAGCAGCTGGCCGATGCCGCCCAGGCCGCCGCTGAGCAGGTAGCGCCCGCCACGACGCAGCGGCGCGTCGCTGAGCGGCCGCAGCGATGCGTCGGCGAGCAGCGGCACCAGGCGCCGCCCGCCACGCCATGCGATCTCGGCGTCGTCACCGTGCGCGAGCGCATCGAGCACCGCCGGCAGCGGCGCATCACTGTCGATATGGGTGACGCTGATGCCGGGCAGTTCCTGGGCGATGGCGCGTGCCAATACCGCCGCCGCCGCAAGCCGTGGCCGCGCCGCTTCCACGGCATCGACCGCGAGGCCGCCCCGCGTGGTGATCAATACGCGACACGCCGCGTTGCCCGCGGCCAGCGCACCGGCGAGCTCGATGACCGCGGACAACGCCGCGTGCTCGTCGTCGAGCGCCATGCACACCAGCGCCGGGCGTTGCGCCGCGCACAAGGCGCGCAGCCTCGCGCCATCGACGGCCAACACTTCGCGCCCGCCCGCCAGCGCCTCGCGCAAACGCGCGATGTCGTCATCGGCCCAGTACAGACACGCCACCGCGCCGTCGCGCAGGCGTGCTTCGCCGCGCGCGGCCTTGGCGTGCCACTCGCGACGATGGAACCAGCGCGGCAGGCTCTCGCCGCTGCCGGTGAGGATTTCGAAGCGACGTCGCGCTTCATCGTATTCACCGGCGGCGAAGGCGTTCTGCATCTGTCGCCGCTGGATCTTGCCTATCGAGGTCTTGGGCACCTGCGCACGCGTCAAGGGCAGCAGCAGGTCGGCCGCCACGCCGAGCTGCGCACCGATGCGACGACGGATGGCCGGCAGCAGCACGCGCAGCGTCGCGTCGCGGTCGTACTCCGGTACGAAGGCCACCGCCAGGCGCTCGGCGCCATCGCCGCCGTCCTGCACCGCCAGCGCCGCGCTGAAACTCGACGCCACGCCGGGCACGGTATCGACCGCCGCTTCGATGGCCGGCCCCGGGTACTTGATGCCGCCGATGTTGATGGTGTCTTTCTCGCGGCCGGTGATGAACAGGCGGCCCGCTTCGACGTAGGCCAGGTCGCCGGTGCGGAACCAGCCGTCGTCGGTGAAGACGGGTTCATCGGTGGGCTGCCAATAGCCGGCGAAGGTGGTCGCGCCCTGGATCTGCAGGCGCCCTTCCACGCCTTCCGCCACCACCTTGTCATGTTCATCGACGATGCGCGCGCGGGTGCCGGGTATCGGTCGACCGACGGCCACGTGGCGATCCTCGTCGCGCACCCGATCCAGGTCGAATTCGAGGTTGTAGGTGATGCCGGAAGACACCTCGGCCATGCCCCAGGCCGGGATCATGGCGGTGCGCGACAGGCCGTGGGGCGTCAACAGCTGCATGAATTCGCGCGCGGTGCGCGCGACGATCGCTTCGGCGCCGTTCAGCACGCGACGCAGGCGCGACAGGTCCCAGCGTCGACGCACGATATCGGTGCCGCGCGCATTGATGAGCCCGAAGGCGAAATTCGGCGCGAAGGTGATATCGGCCTGGTAACGCTCGCACAGATCCAGCCAGCGCAGCGGGTCGCGCAGCACGGTGGCGGTCGGCACGTGGACCTGGGTGGCGCCCAGCAACACGTCACGCAGGTGGAAGTAGATGAGACCTGCGACGTGATCGAGCGGCATCCAGTTGAGCGAACGCAACTCGGATGTGAAGCCATGCACCAGCTGGCTGCCGCGCCCGCGACTCAGGAGATTGCGATGGCTCAAGCGCACCGCTTTCGGCGTACCGGTGCTGCCCGAGGTCAGCATCATGAGCGCGGTGTCGTCGGGCGCGGCGGCGCACGGCGTCGCTGCCGGCGTGGCGGCATCGCGCCGGAGCACCATCACGCGCGGCGCGGCGTCGGGCGTGGCCAGCGCGGTGCCCAACGCGGCGCGCAGCGAATCCTGGGTCAGCACGCACGGCCGATCGAGACTTTCCCAAATCGCCGTCAGACGTTCGGCGGCGCCGCGCTGCTCGAGTTGCAGCGTGGCCGACGGCACCGGGATGAGGCCGGCCGCGATACAGGCCCAGAAGGCTTCGAAGAAGTCGCGCAGATCCTCGAACTGCAGCAGCACCGGCGAGCCGGCGATCAAGCCCGCGGCCTGCAACTCGGCGGCGCCGGCGCGCGCGCGCGTCAGCAGCTCCGCGTACTCGAGACGCTGTTCATGATCGTCGGCGCCGATCGCGATCAACGCGCCGCTGGCGCGCGCGGCGGCGGATTCGAGGCAGGCCAATAACGTGCCGGGCGCATTCGCGTCCCGCGGCAGTTCGCCGCCGTCCAGCAGCGACGGCGGACCGTCGCCACGGGCGCTGGCGGTGAAAGCCTCGCGCTTGTGCGCCTGGCCCGCGCGCGGCGCGGGCGGCTTGGGCAGCAGCAGGCTGGCGTGGTAAGGCGTGTCGGCAAGGCTGCTGCCGACCACGAAGGCCGCGCATTCCACCGCGAAGCTGCGTGACGCCAGCTCGGCGGCGCGACCCGCGAACGCGGCGTCGACCAGCGGCACGCGCGCCAGGGCATCGACGTCGATGGCGCCATCCGCCGCCAGCGGCAGGGCACTGAGCAGCACCACCCGGCCGCGGGCGGGTGGTGCGGCGAGCAGGCTCTCGGCCGCCGGCCGCCACGCGTGCTCGGCGTGGGCACGGCTCGGCACCACGTACAACACCTCGACGGGCATGCCATCGTCGCCATGGCGTGACACGCAAATCCAGTCCGCCACCAAGGGCTCGTCGTCCAGCAGCGCGTGCAGGGTCCGCTCGCGCTCGGCGCGCGGCTCGTTCATCGACAGATCACGGCACTGACCAACACTCGCACAGCGTTCGCGCCAGGCATCGTGCGGCGACAGCATTGCGCCTTCATGCCGGTGGCAAAACGGATCGCGTTGGTGTGGGACATGTTGTTGTTCGCGTAGCGGACCGGGACGCCAGTCCCTGGCTAGACTAGCGAACCAGGTCAGGGAAGTCATGCGCGACACCGGGTAAAAAACGGAACGGTGTCCAGATTGACAAAACTTATAACAGTTACCGTGCGCGCGGCTCGTGCGTGTCCGTGGCCTCACCCTATACTTGCGCCCTGGTGGCAGTGATTACCGCGGAGTCGTTGACTGTTTCCTGGCAGCAAGCCGCCAGGCACGACGAACTACCCCGTCGCCTGCAAACGCTGACGGGCGGACTTGAAACATTGTGAGCAATACGCAAAGCGATGACACGCTGACCGGCCTCGAGGTGGCGGTGATCGGTATGGCCGGCCGCTTCCCCGGCGCGACCGACACCGACAGCTATTGGCGCAACCTGTGTGAGGGTCGCGAATGCCTGACGCGCTTCAGCGACGCCGAGCTCATCGCTGCCGGCGTGCCGGCGGCGCGGCTGGCCGACCCGGCCTACGTGAAAGTGGCGGGCGTGCTGGACGGCATGGAAGATTTCGATGCCGCGTTCTTCGGCTACAGCCCGCGCGAAGCCGCCAGCATCGACCCGCAACAGCGCGTGTTCCTGGAGACCGCCTGGACGGCGCTGGAACACGCGGGCTACGACGCCTCGCGCAGCGGCGCCGGCATCGGCGTGTACGCCGGCGTCGGGCGCAATTCCTATCTCAACGAAAACGTGCTGGCCGACACCGAGGACGCCGCCGAACGCCTGTGGCATCCGGCCGTGATCGGCAACGACAAGGACTTCCTCGCCACGCGCGTGTCGTACAAGCTCAACCTCGAAGGGCCGAGCGTGGTGGTGCAGACCGCCTGTTCGACATCGCTGGTGGCCATACACGTCGCGGTGCAGGCCTTGCTCGGCGGCGAGTGCGACATGGCGCTGGCCGGTGGCGCCACCATCCGCCTGCCGCAAGTGGCGGGCTATCACTACCAGCAGGACGGCATCCTGTCGCCGGACGGCCATTGCCGCGCCTTCGATGCCGATGCCAACGGATGCGTGCCGGGCAACGGCGTCGGCGTGGTGGTATTGAAACGCCTGGCCGATGCCCTCAAGGACGGCGACACCGTGCATGCCGTGGTCAAGGGCAGCGCCATCAACAACGACGGCGCCGGCAAGGCCGGTTACACCGCGCCGCGCATCGACGGCCAGGCGGCGGTGATCCGCGCCGCGCAGCAGGTCGCCGACGTCGAGCCGCGCAGCATCGGCTATGTCGAGGCCCACGGCACCGGCACCGTGATGGGCGATCCGATAGAACTCGCGGCCTTGAGCCAGGCCTTCGCCGATGCTGGCGAGCAGCGGCAGTACTGCGCCATCGGCGCGGTCAAGACCAACATCGGCCATCTCGATACCGCCGCCGGCGTGGCCGGCTTCATCAAGGCGGTGCTCGCCGTCCGGCATGGCGTGTTGCCGCCCAGTCTCAATTTCAAGGCGCCCAATCCCAAGTTCGATTTCAGCGCGTCGCCGTTCTTCGTCAACGACCGCCTGCGTGACTGGCCGGCGCACGGCGACGGCCCGCGCCGCGCCGCCGTCAGCGCCTTCGGCATCGGCGGCACCAACGCCCACGTCATCCTCGAACAGGCGCCGCCGGTGGCGGCGTCGAGCGCGCGCCACGCGTACACGGTGCTGGTGAACTCGGCGCGCAGCGCCGCCGCCGCCGACGCCGGCAGCGCGGCGCTCGCGCGGCATTTGCGCGAGCCCGCCCACGCCACGCTGGCCTTGGCCGATCTTGCCTACACCAGCCAGTTGGGCCGCCGCGCATTCAATCATCGCCGCGCGCTGGTGTGCGCCGATCGCGACCAGGCGCTGCAGGCGTTGGATGGTGCGGGCTCGATGGTCAGCGGCATCGCGCCGCGCGAGGCGCCGCGCGTGGTGCACGTGTTCCCCGGCCAGGGCTCGCAACACCTCGGCATGGGGCGCGGCCTATACGCCAGCGAGCCGGTGTTTCGCGACTGTATCGACGGCTGCGCGCGGTGGCTGCGCACGCATGCCGACATCGACCTCGGCGCGCTGCTGTTCGATACCGACGACGAGTCCGCGCTGCGTGACACGCGGCTCGCGCAGCCGGCCCTGTTCGCGCTCGAGTACGCGCTCGCCGAACTGTTGAGCGCCAGCGGCCTCGGCGCCGACGCCATGCTCGGCCACAGCCTCGGTGAATATGTCGCCGCCTGCCGTGCCGGCGTGTTCTCGCTGGAAGACGGCCTGCGCCTGGTGGCGGCACGCGGGCGCCTGATGAGCAGCGTGCCGGCGGGCGCCATGCTGGCGGTACCGATGGCGCGCGACGCGCTCGCGGCGCTGCTCGGCGCCGAGCTCGACATCGCCGCCATCAACACCGACGCGCTGTGCGTGGTGTCGGGCCCGGGCGCCGCGATCGGCGCCTTGCAGGCGACGCTCGCGGCGCGCGACATCGAAGCGCGCATGCTGGTCACCTCCCACGCCTTTCACTCGCGCATGCTCGACCCGATCCTGCCGGCCTTCGCGGCGTGCTTCGACGACATCCGGCTCGCGCCACCGCAACGCCCCTACGTGTCCAACCTGACCGGCACCTGGATCACCGCCGAGCAGGCCACCTCGCGCCAGTACTGGGTCGATCATCTGCGCCGGCCCGTGGCCTTCGCGGCCGGGGTACGCACGCTGCTGGGCATGGCCGACAGCGTGTTCCTGGAAGTCGGGCCGGGCCAGGCCATGAGCGCGCTGGCGCGACGCAACGGCGCGTCGGCGACGACCGTCATCCCGCTCATGCCGGCCGCCGACCAGGGCGCGCAAGGCGACGAAGCGCGCGTGTTCGCCACCGCGCTGGCGCGTGCCTGGGTCAACGGCGCGCCGCTGGACTGGGCGAGTCGCCATGGCGGTGAACGGCGCCGGCGCGTGCCGCTGCCCACCTATCCGTTCGAGCGCCAGCGTCATTGGCTGGAAGCCGCGCGCCAGCGTGACGCGCGCGCCGACCGCCAGCGCAAGCTCGCCAATCTCGCCGACTGGTTCCAGGTGCCGTCGTGGAAACGCGCCGCGCCGCTCGGCGGCCCGCGCGGCGACGCCACCGCGACGCCGCGGCACTGGTTGATCTTCGCCGACAACCTGGGCCTCGGCGCGCGCCTCGGTGGTCTGCTGCGTGAACGCGGTCACCAGGTCAGCACGGTGGTGGCCGAGCAGGAATTGAACCAGGTGGTGGCCGGCTTCTATACCCTGCGCGCCGGCCACGCCGCTGACATGGATGGTCTCATGCACCTGTTGCGTGCCCATCAAGGCCTGCCGACCGGCGTGGTGCATTGCTGGGGTGTGAATCCCTGCGCGATGTCGCTGGCGAGCATGGCGCAGGGCCTCGATCAGAATTTCTACAGCCTGCTCGACATCATGCAGGCGCTCGATCGCGCCGGCGCCGACGCGCTGACGCGGCTGGTGGTGGTGGGCAGCGGCGTGCATGACGTCACCGGCGGCGAACCGCGTTCGCCGCTGGCGGCGGCGGCGCTGGGCGCGGTGCGCGTGTTGCCGCGCGAATGGCCGCAGCTCGAATGCATGCATGTCGATGTGGCCCTGGACGGCGCCGACATCGACACGCTGGCGGCGCAACTGCTGGCCGAGATCGAACAGGGTGATGGCGCCGGCGTGATGGCCCTGCGCCGCGGTCAACGTTGGCGCGAATGCTTCGAGCCGGTAGCGCTCGCGGCCGGCAATGCACCGGCGCCTTATCTGCGCGAACGCGGTACCTATCTCATCACCGGCGGTCTCGGCGGTGTGGGACTCGCCACCGCCAAATACCTGGCCGAAACGCTGCGCGCGCGCCTGGTGCTGTGTTCACGCCGCGGTTTCCCGCCGCGCGCCGAATGGCAGGCGCTGGCCAGCAACGCGACGCTTGCGCCGCTGCCGGTGCTGGGCGACTTCCTCGGCGAGCGCCAGCGCGAGGTGCTCGCCGCGCAGCCGCTGACCGAACTGGCCACCGTGCCAGGACTCGCGGATGGGCTGCTCGCGCTGTGCGCGGCCCACGCCTGGCACATCCTCGAAGCCCTGCACGGCCGCGCGCTCAGCGCCCAAACCATCGCGCGTCAGACCTGGCGCAATGCCATCGCCGCGCCCTATCGGCGCCAGTTCGACATGCTGCTGGCCTGTCTCGCGCACCGCGGCCTGCTGCACGCGACAAGCGGCGATGCCCTGCGTTTCAGCGCCACGCCGCCGCCGGCCGCCGCCACGCTGCACGACGCCCTGCGCGCCGCTCACCCGCAACTCGCGCCGCTGTTCGATTTGCTCGCGCACTGCGCGGCGCGCACGCCGCAGGTATTGCGCGGCGACAGCG
Organism: Pseudomonadota bacterium; assembly: GCA_016719885.1. Classification (NCBI taxonomy): domain Bacteria; kingdom Pseudomonadati; phylum Pseudomonadota; species Pseudomonadota bacterium. The sequence continues at coordinate 145,211 of JADJYF010000018.1, forward strand.
CCGGGCTGGAAGTCCTGTTCGGCGAAGACGCCCTGGCGCTGTTCCGTGCCGGCAGCGCGGTGATCCTCGAGCACTCGTCGATGCGCATCCAGCATCAACTGCTGCGCGCGCTGGTCCAGCAATGGCTCCACGCGCGCGGCGTCGATGGGCGGCGCACGCCGCTGCGCGTTCTCGAGGTCGGCGGCGGCGAAGGTCACCTGGCCTGGACCCTGGCGCCGGTGCTGGCGGGCGAAAACGTCGAATATCACTACACCGATATCGCGCCGAGCTTCGTCGCCAACGCGGCGCGCGAAGCGCGTCGACGCGACATCGACTTCATGCGCTTCGCGACGCTCGACATCGAGCAGGATCTGCCCGCGCAAGGCTATGGCCATGACGGCGTCGACCTGGTGCTGGCCTTCAACGTCGTGCATGCCACGCGTGACGTCACGGCCGCGCTCACGCGTCTCGCGCGCGCGCTGAAACCGGGCGGCGCGCTGATCCTCATCGAGTCCCTGCGCAGCACGCCGTGGGTGGACCTGGTGTGGGGCCTGACCGAGGGCTGGTGGCATTACGAAGACGAGGCCCTGCGCGGCGCCTCGCCACTGCTCGAGGCCGACACCTGGCAGACGGTCATGCAGGCGGCCGGCCTGACCGACATCGAAGTGTGGCCGCATGACAGCCACGCGGTCGATGCCGCGCTGCTGGTGGCGCGCAAGCCGCTGCCGGCCGGGCAGGTCAACGCCGACACCGACACGGCGCGCACCATCGCCGAGCTGCGGCGCATCGAAGCGCTGGGCAGCGAAGTGATGATCGCGCGCTGCGACATCACCGATGCAGCCGCGGTGCAGCGTTTGCTCGGCGACATCGAGCAAGGATTCGGCGTCCTCGACGGCGTGTTCCATTCCGCGCTGGTGCTGAACGACAGTGCCGCGGTACTGAAGACCCGTGAGCAAGCGGCGGCGGTGCTGGCGCCCAAGGTACAGGGCAGCCTGACCCTGGCGGCGGCGCTGCGCGGTCGTCCGCTCGATTGCTTCGTCGCGTTCTCGTCGCTGGCGGCGGTAATCGGCGTGGCGGGCCAGTTCGATTATTCGGCCGCGAGCAATGTGCTCGATGCGTGGATAGAAGCCGAGGCGGCCTCCGCCTCGCCGCTCGCCAAGGTCATGATGAGCATAGACTGGGGCGTGTGGCGCGATACCGGCATGGCGGCGCGACTCGCCGGCCAGCGCGGCGAACGCCAGCTCGCGGCGCTGCGCGAAGGCATGAGTTCGGATGAAGGCATGGACGCGCTGGCGCGCGCGCTCGGCCGTGCCCTGCCACGCATCGCGGTCTCGTCCCAGGATCTGGCCGCGATAATGGCGCCGCCTGCGCCCCCCACGGCCACCGCCGACGGCACGGACAGCGCGGTGTCGAGCGCCGCGACGTCACAGGACGGCGCCCATACCGCGCCGCGCAACGCCGGCGAACGACTCATCGCCGAACTCTGGCAGGCGCTGCTCGGCGTGCCACGCATCGGCGCCGACGACAATTTCTTCGAGCTCGGCGGCGATTCGGTGATCGGCCTGCAGTTCATCGCGCGCGCGCGACGCGCCGGCCTCGAAGTCAACAACAAGGACTTGTTCCAGCACCAGACGGTCGCGGCGCTGGCCGCCGCCTGTGCCGCGCCGGCTTGCGCCGACGAGGTCGCGCCGGGCGCTGCGCGCGACGCCGCGCCCACGCAGGACGACGCCGGCGTGGCACGCCTGCGCGCCAGGCTCGAGAGCGACGGCGCGCTGCTCGACGACATCTACCCACTGGCGCCCATGCAGCAGGGCATGCTGTTCCATACGCTCGACGCGCCGGCCAGCGGCGTGTATTGCAGCCGCCTCGCCTACGCACTCAACGGCGCGCTGGATGTCGCGGCCTTCGCGCAAGCCTGGCAGGACATGCTGGCGCGCCACCCGATACTACGCACGTCTTTTCATTACGAAGACCTCGACGAGCCCTTGCAGGCGGTGCACCGCGAGGTGAACTTCGCCATCGAACAACACGACTGGCGCATGTGCGATGCCGCCGAGCGCGAGCGCCGCCTCGATGCGCTGCTGGACACCGAAGGCCGCCGCGGCTTCGCCCTCGACGCAGCGCCGCTGCTGCGCGTGATCCTGGTGCGGTGGGACGTCGAGCGCTGGCAGTTCGTACTGGTGCATCATCACCTGTTGATGGACGGCTGGTGCCGCGCGCAATTGTTCGACGAACTGTTCGCCTGTTACCGCGCGCGCCGCGATGGTCACGCCGCCACGCTCGCGCCGGCGCCCGCCTACCGGCTGTTCATCGACTGGCTGCGCGCCCAGGACCTCGATGCCCCGCAAGTCTATTGGCGGCGGCTGTTGGAAGATTTTCGCGAGCCGACGCCCGTGCTCGGCGATCTGCCCGCCGCCGCGCCGGGCGAAGTGCTCGAACACCGTTTCGAACTCGATGCCGATGCGAGCGCGGCGCTCGTCGCCGAACTCAGGCGCCGCCGCCTGACCTTGAGCACGCTGGTCAGCGGCGCGTGGGCACTGTGGCTGGCCGGTCAGGCGCAACGTCAGGACGTTGTATTCGGCGCGACCATCGCCGGCCGTCCCGCCAGCCTGCCGGAAGCCGAACGCATCATCGGCCTTTTCATCAACACCCTCGCGGTGCGCGCGCGCATCGCCGTCGAGCAGCCCTGCGCCGCGTGGCTGGCGGCGCTGCAGGTGGCGCAGGCCGAGTCGCGCCAATATGAACAGACGCCGCTGGCACGGGTGCAGGACTGGGCCGAGACACCGCGCTCGCTGCGCCTGTTCGAAAGCCTGGTGGTGATCGAGAACAGCGCCGGTTTCCACGGCGGCCCGGAGCGTCACGGCGATATCGAGATCGCCGCTACGCGGCCGGTGATCCGCAACAGCTATCCCTTGACCCTGCGTGGCGTGCCAGGCGAGCGTCTCGAGCTGCAGCTCCTGTACGACAGCGCGCGTTTCAGCGGCGAGGCGGTGGCGGGCATCGCCGCGCAGGTGATGCACGCCATGCAGGCGCTCGTCGCCGACGACAGCCTCACCGTCGGCGCGCTGCTGCAACAGTTGCACGAGCTGCGTCGTCAGCGTGAAGAAACGCGCCTGCTGGCGTTCAAGGATGCCAGCCGTCAACGATTGCAATCGATCAGGCGTCGCCCGGCGTGACGCACGAGGGAAGTCCGGCCCATGAGTGAGCATCCCGACAAACCGGTGCGCGCGGCGCGACGCGCGGTGCGCATCGAGCCGCAACGGCTGGTGAACTTCAGCGCGCTGGACGCCGCGCGCAGCCTGCCGACGCTGGTCACGCCGCAGCTCGCCGGTCTCAGCCTGCCGCAATGGCTGGCCGAGCATCGCGACGATTGCGCGGCCCGCTTGCGCGTCAGCGGCGCGCTGCTGTTCCGCGGTTTCCAGCCGCCCGCCATCAACGAGTTCGAAGCGCTGCTCAGCGATTTTTCCGGCCAGCTCCTGCATTACGAATACGGCTCGACGCCGCGCACCCTGGTCGACGGCAAGGTCTACACCTCGACCGAATACCCACCGGAGCTGCGCATCCCCTTGCACAACGAGATGTGTTACGCGCGCCAGTGGCCGATGAAGCTCGCCCTCATGTGCGTGGTGCCGGCCGCCAGCGGCGGTGAAACGCCCATCGCCGACAGCCGTCGCATCCACGATCGCATGCCGGCCGACATCCGCGCGCGCTTCGCCGAGCGCGGCGTCATGTACGTGCGCAACTACGGCGCCGGGCTCGACGTCAGCTGGCAGGACAGCTTTCGCACGCCCCATCGCCACGAAGTCGAGGCCTTCTGCCGCGCGGCCGGCATCGAATGGCAATGGCAGGGCGAGGACGGCCTGCGCACGCGCCAGGTGTGCCAGGGCGTGGCCCGCCATCCCGAGACCGGCGAGTGGGTGTGGTTCAACCAGGCCCACCTCTTCCATGTCTCCAATCTCGACCCCGACACGCGCCGCCTGTTGACCGAAAATGTCAGCGTCGAGCACTTGCCGCGCAATGCCCTGTACGGCGATGGCAGTGTCATTGCCGATGAAGATCTCGACGCAGTGCGCCGTGTGCTCGACGCCGAAGCAGTATGCTTCCCCTGGCAGCGCGGTGACGTGCTGCTGCTCGACAACATGCTGGCCGCCCACGGTCGCGAAGCCTTCAGCGGCGCGCGGCGGGTGGTGGTCGGCATGAACCAGCCCTACGCCTTGAATGCCGGATAACACGATGGACGGATACAGAATGTCACCCCAGCAGGCGCGCCTGTGGGGTCTTGCGACACAGGCTGCGCCAGCGGCCTACCGCGCCGAGTGCGTGGTGCTGATCGAAGGCGCCCTCGAGCGTACGCGCTTCGAGGCGGCGCTGGCGGCCTGCGTCGCGCGCCACGAGCTGCTGCGCACTTCGCTGCTGCGCGTGTCGGCCATGACCGTGCCCCTGCAGGTGATCGGCGAGCAAGGGCGTGTGGAATTGAGCTGGCACGATCTCGGCGGCCAGGACGATGCGGCGCTCGACGCGCTGCTCGCTCGCCAGCGCGAACAAGTGTGCGCGGTCGACGAAGGTCCCATGATGCGACTGGCCATGGCGCGGCTCGCCGCTGATCGCCACGCGCTCATGATCGGCTGCCCGAGCCTGTTCAGTGACAGCCAGGGGCTGCGCAACCTGGTCGCGGCGCTCGCCCAGGCCTACGCCGGTCAGGACGGCGCCGAGCCCCTGCAATACGCCGACCTCGCCGAATGGCAATGCGAAATGCTGGAGTCACCCAACGCCGAAGTGGGACGCGACTATTGGCGACGCCTCAATCTCGCCGAAGCCTTGCGCGCGCGCCTGCCGCAGGTGACCGACGCGCGCCGCGCCGCGCCGTTCGCGCCGCAACGCCACGCCGTCGCGTGCACGGCGCTGGCGGCCGCGCTCGACGCATTTGCCGAGCGCCACGGCGTCGCACCCGCCGCGGTGATGCTGGCAGCCTGGCAGACCTACCTCGCGCGCCTGTGCGGCGCGCCGGAAATGGTGATAGCCCACGGCTGCGAAGGTCGCGGCTACGACGAACTGAAGGATGCGCTGGGCCTGGTGGCGCGCAACGTGCCGGCCCACTCCGCCTACGACGGCGGCCTCGATTTCGCGACGCTGGTCAAACGCGTGGATGCCGCGCTGGTTGCCCTGGAGCGCTGGCAGGAATGTCATGCCCCGCAGGGCGCCGAAGGCGCCGCCGCCGACGATCTGCTGCGCCTGCCTTTCGGCTTCGAATTCCGCGCCGCCGCCGCGCCGCTCGCGAGTGGCGGACTGCGCTTTACGCCGCGCGATGAATACTGCTGCTTCGACGAGTTCGAGTTGAAGCTGGTGGTGACGGCCGGCGCCGCGCCGGCGCTGCATTGCGAATGGCAGTACGACCCGGCACGCCTCGACGCGCGGCGCGTGGCGTTCATCGCCGACGGCTACCTCGCCCTGCTTGCCGATGCGCTGACGCGCGGCGACGCGGCGCTTGCGACGCTGGCCATGGTCGGCGCCGCTGAACGCGCCTTCATCGAAGAAGCCTTGAACGGCGCCGTCGACAACCGCGAAGCACAGTGCGTGCACGACATGATCGCGTGCCATGCCGAACACAGGCCGCACGCCGTCGCACTGGTCGATGAACACCGGCAGCTCGATTACGCACGGTTCGTCGGTCGCGCCACGCAGCTCGCGGCGCGCCTGCAGGCGGCGGGCGTCGGCCCCGAAGTGCGCGTGGCGCTGTGCGTGCCGCGCGGTGTCGAGCTCATGGTCGGCATGCTCGGCATCCTGCTCGCGGGCGGCGCCTACGTGCCGATCGATCCGCAGCTGCCGGCGGCGCGCCAGCGCTACATCGCCGATGACAGCGACGCGCGCATCGTGGTCGGCATGGCCAGCCTCGCCGACAGCGAGCTGCTCGCCGCGCGCACGCTGGTGGCGCTGGATGACGGTGATGCGGCCGGCGCCGCATTGCAATCCGTCGCGGTAACCCCTGCCAACGCCGCCTACGTGCTCTACACCAGCGGTTCGACCGGCGAGCCCAAGGGCGTCGTCATCGAGCATCGCCAGCTGTGCAATTACATCCGCGGCGTCAGCGCGCGACTCGCGCTCGACGGACCGACCAGCTTTGCCTTGATCTCGACCTTCGGCGCCGACCTCGGCAACACCGCGGTGTTCTGCGCCTTGGCGAGCGGCGGCGCGCTGCACCTGCCGAGCGCCGATCTCGGCGCCGATCCCGAAGCGCTCGCCGATTACTTCGATGCCCATGCCATCGATGGCCTCAAGGTGGTGCCGTCCCATCTGCACGCGCTGCTGGCCTCGCCGGCCGCGGCGCGCCTCTTGCCGCGTCGCTACCTGGTGCTGGGCGGCGAAGCGCTGCGCGCGACGTTGCTCGAGGAAATCGCCGCGCTGGCGCCGCGCTGCGCGGTGTTCAATCACTACGGGCCGACCGAGACCACCGTCGGCTGCATCTGCGGACGGGTCGACGCGAGCAGCGTGCAGGGCGCGAGTGCGGCGCTCGGCACGCCGCTCGCCAATGTCAGCCTCGCGCTGCTCGACGAGCATGGTCATGCGGTGCCGGTGGGCGTGGCGGGCGAGCTCATGATCGGCGGCGCCGGCGTGGCGCGCGGTTACCTCGGGCGGCCGACCCTCGACGCGGAGCGCTTCACGACGGGTGAGCAACGCCGCTATCGCAGCGGCGACCTGGTGCTGCTGCGCGACGACGGGCAATTGCAGTTCGTCGCGCGCGCCGACGACCAGCTCAAGGTCCGCGGCTTTCGCGTCGAGCCCGGCGAAGTGGCGGCGGCGCTCGCCAGGCACGCCGAAGTGCGCGAATGCGTGGTGTTGGCCGAGCGCTACGCCGATGACGATGCGCGCCTCACCGCTTACCTGGTGCCGGCCACGCTCGACACCGCGCGCCTGCGCTGCTGGCTGGCGGAACAATTGCCCGAATACATGCTGCCGGGCCAGTTCGTGGCGCTCGCGGCCCTGCCGCTCACCGCCAATGGCAAGGTCGATCGCAAGGCGCTCGCCGCGCTCGGCCAGCGCACTGTCGACCACGGCGCGCCGCGCGTGGCGCTCGCCGGCACGCAGGCCGACATCGCCGCCATCTGGTGCGAACTGCTGCACATCGACGACGTGCGCGCGGAAGACAAGTTCTTCGACCTCGGCGGCAATTCTCTCGGCGCCCTGCAGGCGGTCGGTCGCTTGAAGAAAGCCACCGGCGTGCGTGTCACGCCGCGCGACCTGCTGCTGCAGACGCTCGCCCAGCTCGCCACGCTCATCGACGAGCGTAGTGCCGGCAAACGCGCGAGCGCTTGAGGAGCGGCGGCACCATGTTTCTCACCGAACCACAGTCCCGGCATTTCGATGCCGCGCGCTTTGCCGGCGCGGCGCGCCACGCCAATCATTTCGACTGGGAGCTGTATTACCGCTACAAGGACGAACGCGACCTCTACTGGATGGAACAGCTCGGCAGCAATGCCGAGTTCCAGCGCGAGGCGCGCGCGCATTTCGCGGCTTTCGAGACTTCGATAGAGCGCACCCGCAAGCTGCTGCTGGGCGTGGCACGGCCGCGCATCCTCGACATCGGACTGTCGTCGGACAAGCTCGATGCCGTGCTCATCGACGAACTGCGAGCACGCCTGACGGTGGTCGATGTCGAACCCGCCGCCGAGGACTATCTCGCCACCTTCGACGACGACAGCCGTTTCGTCATCAGCGATGTCATCTCGCTGTCGCGCCAGCCGGCGCATGCCGGCCAGTACGACCTGGTCTACAGCGTCGGTCTCATCGAACACTTTCCGGACAAGCGCGAGATCCTGCGCGCCCACATCGAACTCGCGGCCATGGGCGGCCTGGTGTTGATCTACGTTCCGATAGACACGCCGCTCAACCGGCGTCTGACCAGCACCATTCCCGAACTCGAGAACTTCGGCTATCGCGAGCTGCTTACACCCGCGGAACTCGCCGAGGCGGTGGCCTGCGATGCGCTCGACATCGTCGCCACCGACAGCGTGGGTCTGTTCAGCGCGGTGTGGGCGCGGCGCGTCGCCTGACGCGTCCTGGTCCGCGATGCAGGATCGGCCCGGCGAAGCACTGTACTTTGGCGCCAGCGATGCGCCGCTGTTCGGCTGTCTGCACGCCCCGGCAGGCGCCGACATCGCCCACGCGGCGCTGTTGCTGCCGCCGGCCGGACACGAGTACCTCGGCGCGCACCGCAGCCTGCGGCAGCTGGCGCTGCGCCTTGCCGAGCATGGCTGCCTGGCCTTGCGCATGGACTTTCACGGCTGCGGCGATTCCAGCGGCGCCAAGGACAGCGGCAACCTGGCGCAGTGGTGCGACGACGCCGACCAGGGTCTCGCGCTGTTGCGCGCGCGTGCGCCGCATGCCGCCCTGCACCTGGTCGGTGTACGCCTCGGCGCGAGCGTGGCGGCGCGCGTCGCCGCGCGGCGCGCGAACACGGCCGCGGCGCTGGCTTCCGTCGCGCTGTGGGACCCGGTGAGCGATGGCAACGACTACCTGCGCGCCGCGCTCGAACTGCACAGGGCGCGTCACGGACAGCGCCAGGCCGCGCAGGACAGCGGCCCTTTCGAAGTGCTGGGGCATGGCTTGTCGCGCCAACTGGTCAGCGAACTTCATGCCTGGCAACTGGCCGACGTCACACCCGCACCGGCCGCGCGGGTGCTGCTGCTCGATACACGTGGCACGCTCGACGCCGCGCCGGCCGCGCAGTGGCTGGCCCTCGGCGCGCAGGTCACCCAGCACACCGTGAGCGCGCCCGACCTGTGGTCCGGGGATGGCCAGGTCGCCCTCATCCCGACCAACGTGGTGCAGGCCATCGCCGCTTGGACGCCCGCGCCTTGAACCACCGCGAACGGCCTCTCGCCTTCGGCGCCGATGGCGCGCTGCTCGGCGTGCTGACGCGCCCGCTGTCGGCCGAATCCGCCGGCGATGCCGCGGTGATCTTTTTCAATGCCGGTCTCGTGCATCGTGTCGGTCCCGGCCGGCTGTACGTCGAACTGGCGCGCGATCTCGCCGGCCTGGGTTGGACCTCGCTGCGCTTCGACCATGCCGGCATCGGTGACAGTCCGGCACGCAGCGATCCATTGCCGGCGGAAAAGGCCGCGGTGCTCGAAGCACTCGAAGCGATGGATGCACTCGCGCGCGAATGCGGCTGCACGCGCTTCGTGCTGGTGGGCATGTGCGCCGGCGCGCCGACCGCATTTCGCGCGGCCGCCGTCGATCGACGCGTGCAGGCGCTGGTGCTGATGAATGCGCCACTCGGCGAGCGCGCCAATGTCGATGAGCAGGCGCTGGCCGAGATGACGGCGCGCAAGATTGCCCACAGTTACTGGACCGACAAGCTGTTCCGGCCCAAGAGCTGGTTGCGCCTGTTGTCGGGCAAGACCAGTCCGCTGCGCATCCTGTCGACGCTGCTGCGCGCGCGACAGTCGAGCAGCGCCCGCGCGGCGGCGCCGCTGGACGACAACGACGGCGCGGTGCTGCGCGACCTCGCCGCGCTGTCGACGCGCGGCACGCGGGTGTTGCTGCTGTTCGGTGAGCGCACCGGCGTGCGCCATTATTTCGGCATGAAATTCGAATCACGGCTGGCCGGTTTGCCCGCCGCGCACGAGCTCACGCTGGACATCGTCGCCGGCGGCGATCATTCCTTCACCACCCTCGCCCTGCAGGACACGGTGCGTGCGCGCGTGCTCAGCTGGCTGGGCGCAGCGCCGCATCGAGACCCGGCGGCACCGCCGGCCAGCACAGGCGCGGCGCCGGCAGGTGGCTACACAGTGCCGCGACGACGTCCGCGTTCGAACTGAGCGATTGCACGTACCAGGGCGCCGCGCCCGGCGTCAGTTCATCGACTTCGCACACGCCGCCCTGCGCGGGCCGCACATCGAAACTCGCGAGCCCGCGCGACAGGCCCTCGCCGGTGGCCTTGATGAAGGCCTCCTTGCGCGTCCACACCGTGAAGAAGCGCGCCATGCGCTGATCGCCCTCGGCCGCCTGCATCCACGCCAATTCACGCGGGCCGAAATGACGCGCGGCAATGGCAAGGGCGTCCTTGATGTCACGACGCCGTTCGACATCCACGCCGACGGCGGAGTCGCGGCACAGCGCGCATAGCGCATGGCGATCGCTGTGGGAGAGATTGAATTCGAGGCCGACGGCGCCGGCAGGCAGGCTCAGCACCGGCTTGTCGTTGGCCACCGCGCCGAAGCACAGCGCGTGTGGTGCCACGTCGAGATACAGCGCGAGCACGCGCCGCAGCCAGGCACGGTGGGTGATGAAGCGGCGACGGTGATGGTCGAAGCGGAAGCGCGCGGCGCGCGCCGCCTCCTCGGCGTTCAACAGCGACAGGTCGAGCGTATCGACATGCTGGTCGAGATCCCGCGCCCACAGGTGCACCGTGCCGGACGCGAGCTCCAGCACGGCGGACGACGCGCTCAGGACGCGGCCAGGGTCTTGAAGCGCTGCGTGAGACTCATGCACACCGTGTGTTCGATGGCCATGTGCACGTCTTCGACGATCTGGATGCACTCGGCGCCGACGATCACGCTGTGATCGGCCAGGTCCTTGATCTTGCCGCCGGCGAAACCGGTGAGCGCGATGGTCTTGCCGCCATGGGCGCGCGCGTACTCGACGGCCTTCAACACGTTCGGCGAATTGCCGCTGCCGGAGATCGCGATCAAGAGGTCGCCGGCATTCATGAGATTGGCGAGCTGCTCGGCGAAGATGTCCGAGTAGTCGCTGTCGTTGCCCCACGCGGTCATCATCGGGATGGCATCGGACAGGGACAGCGCGCGCATGCGCTTCAAACCCGGCGTGATGGTGCCCTTGCCGAGATCGCACACGAAGTGCGAGGCCGTCGCGGCGCTGCCGCCGTTGCCGCAGATGAAGACCTGGGCATCGCGACGCCAGGCGTCGAGCAGGCTGTCGACGATGAACTCGAGTTCCTCATGACGCAGCCGCGCGAGCGCCGCCTGCAGTCGCGAGAGGTAGCCGTCGACGGTGCCGAGCGCGGGAGTCTGTGCCAGTGCGTCCATGGGTCATGCCTTGAGGTGCAGGGCAAGGATAGCGGGCGGCTGTGGCCTTGGCCATGGCGCTATCCGTATCCATTGCACATTTTCACAAGCCGCTGCGTCGCCGCGGCCAGTCGCGCTCGGCCGAGGCCAGCGCGGCCGGCGTGCCGATGTCCTGGAGATACTCGCTGACGGCATAGCCGTGCATGCGGCCGACCAGTCGCGGCAGCACGTGGAAACCGAAATCGAAAGGCCTGGGCTGCGGGCCGTCGAGCAGCGCGAACAGGCGCGGCCCCGCGATATAGATGCCGGCATTGGCGAGATTGGAACGCGGCAGGGCCGGCTTCTCGGTGAAGTCGACCACCACGCCCTGCGCATCCAGCGTCAGGATGCCCTTCTCGCGCGGCGTGTCGGTGGGCGCGAGCGCGATGGTGAATTCCGCATGGCGGGTGTGGTGAAAAGCGAGCATGCGGCTCAAGTCGACGTCGGTGAGATTGTCGGCGTAGAGAATGAAGAAGGCCTGTTCGCCGGCCACGAAGGCGCGCTGCGCGCTGACGGTGCCGGCGCTGCCGAGCAGCTCCGCCTCGAACACGGTGGTGATGCGCGGCGCTCCGCGCCAGGCCGCGACGTAATCGCGCACCTGTTCGGGCAGGTGATGCAGGTTGACCAGCACCTCGCGGATGCCGTGCCGCGCGCACAGTTCGAACCAGATGCCGAGCAGCGGCTGTCCGGCTATCGGCACCAGGCATTTCGGCGTGTGATCCGTCAGCGGCTTCAAGCGCGTGCCGAGCCCGGCGGCGAGCAGGAACGCTTTCATCGGCCGCCCCGGGCGGCGACGCTGTCGTAGAGCGCCAGCAGCTGGGCGAGATGCGCGCCGATGCTGTAATGCGCTTCGACCTTGGCGCGTGCCTTGCGGCCCAGCTCGGCAATCAAGGTGTCGTCGTCGTGCAGGCGCAGGATGGCGTCACGCAGTGCGTCGATGGAAAACGCCTCGAAGGTCAGCCCCGTCACGCCGTCCTCGACCATGTCGGGAATGCCGCCGATGCGCGCGCCTATCACCGGCGTGCCGCAGGCCATGGCCTCGATGGCCGAGCGCGGGCAATTCTCGTACCACTCCGACGGCACCACCACGAAGCGCGCGGCGCGGATGAGTTCGACGAGCTCGGCGCCGGACTTCATGCCCACCAGTTCGACGTTGTCGACGCGCTGGGCGCGCAGCAGTGCCTCGATCGGCGCCTGCATCGGACCTTCACCGGCAATCAGCAAACGCTTGCCCGGCATGCCCGCCGCGGCGCGCACCAGCGACATGATGCCCTTCTCTTCCGACAGGCGGCCGAGAAAGAGAAAGTAATCGCCCTTGTCGTAGCGCGGCGTGTATTCGTCGGGGTGCACGAAGCTGGCCAGCGTCACCAGCTGGGTGGCGGGCACGCCGGCCTCGATGAGCTTGCGCCGGTAGAACTCGCTGGGCGTCACGAACATGTCGACGTTGTCGAGATAGACGCGCGTCCAGCGCGCGAGGTAGGCCTCCAGCGCGCACAGCGCGCTCTTCAAGCGCGAGTCCTGCACGCAGCGATGCACCACCGCCTGGAAGAAACTCCCCGACAGGCAGCGCTCGCACACCTGGCCCTCGGTACGCATCTTGTAATTCGGGCAGGCCAGTTTCAGATCGTGCAGGGTCATCAGCACCGGCACGCCATGGCGCTTCAGCACTGGCAGTATCGACGGCGAGATCTGGTGATAGATGTTGTGCAGGTGGGCGAGATGCGGGCGCGTGTCGCGCAGCAGCCGCTCCATGTTGTCGCGCGCCTGGCGCGAATACAAGAGGCGCATCGCGGCGCGCGCCTCGCTCGCGAGCGAGCCGTGCTCGTGGTAATCGACACGGTCGACGAAGTACGGCGCGTAGGGCGTCGCCTCGTTGCGTTCGTGCTGCATGGAGAACTGCACGAGGTCCCAGCCGCGCGCCGGCAGTTCGTCGAACAGGTCGAACAAATAGGTTTCGGCGCCGCCCTTGCGAAAGAAGTACTTGTTGCCGATCAGCAGACGGCGCTGTACCGGCGCCACGCTCACGCCGGGTTGGCCTTGTACCATTCGACCGTGCGCGCGATGCCTTCGCGGTAGCCGAGCGTCGGCTGCCAGCCGCGCGCGGCGCGGATGCGGCTCGCGTCGAGGGCGATACGCGACACTTCGCCCGGCCGCACCTCGCCGAAGCGCGGCTCGACCTTCACACCGAGCGCGTCGCGTACCGCGTCGAAGATCATGCGGTCCGTGACTTCGAGGCCGAAGCCCAAGTTGAACACGCTGCCTTCATCGCCATAGGCCACCAGCATGCGCGTGGCGGCGGCCACGTCCGACACGTGCACGTAATCGCGCGACTTCGAACCGTCGCCGAAGATGATCGGCTGTTCGCCGGCCAGCATCTGGCGCGTGAATATCGCCACCACGCCCGCTTCGCCATGGGGGTCCTGGCGCGGACCATAGACGTTCGGGTAACGCAGCGCCACGTAGGCCATGCCGTAGAGACGGCGATAGAGGCCGAGGTACTGCTCGAAGGTGTACTTGGTCAGGCCATAGGGCGACATCGGCGCGATTGGATGGCTCTCCTCCACCGGCACGTGTTCGGGCTCACCGTACACTGCGCCGCCGGTCGAGGCGAACAGGATTTTCTGCACGCCGCTGTGGCGCGCGCTTTCCAGCACGTTGAGCGCGCCGATGACGTTCACCGAGGCATCGAAGGCCGGCTCGCGCACCGCGCGCCGCACGTCCATCTGCGCCGCCTGGTGACTCACCACGTCGGGCTTCTCGCGCGCGAACAGCGCCGGCAGCTCCGGCGAGCGGATGTCCATCTCGTAGAAGCGCGCATGGGGATTGAGATTGGCGCGCTTGCCGGTCGACAGATCATCGACCACCACCACTTCATGGCCGGCCTCGAACAGGGCGTCGACAATATGCGAACCAATGAAGCCGGCGCCGCCGGTGACCAGGCATTTCATGTTGCGTCCTCGTCAGGTACTGAAGATTATCTTGCTGCCTTCCGGCTCGAGCTGGAACGGCACTTCGCGCAGGCCCTTGAGCGCCGCGCGTACCGAGGCCTGGCTGCCGCGCTCGCACAAGAGCAGGATGAAGCCGCCACCGCCGGCGCCGGTGATCTTGCCGCCGAGGGCGCCGGCATTGCGCGCCCGCGCGTAGATGTCGTCGATGGCGGCATTGCTGATCAGCGAGGCGAGGCCGCGCTTCAACTGCCAACCATGGTGCAGGGCGCGACCGAATTCCTTGAGGTCGCCCGCCAGCAGCGCGTTCTCCATCACGTCGACCAGCGCCACCATCTCGCCGAGGGTCGAGGCATTGGCCTCGACGCGAGCCTTCTGCTCGGTCAGCACCGCGCCGGCGTCGCGGCCCTGGCCACTGTAATAGAGCAGCAGCGCGTCGTTGAGGTTGTGCAGCACCTCGGGCGCGATCACCACCGGCCGCACTTCGACGCGGTCATCGCTACGGAACGTGATGCGCGACAGGCCGCCGAAGGCGGCGATGTATTGATCCTGCTTGCCGATGGGCTTGCCGAGCACGTCGATTTCGATGGCCGAGGCCTCGGCGCCCAGGGTGTCCTTGGTCTGCGGCCGGCCGAGGTAGTGGTACATGGCATTCAAGAGTCCGACCGTGACGCTCGACGATGAGCCGAGACCGGTGCCGGTGGACGGCACGTCGGCCATGGTCGAGATCTCCAGCGCACCGCTGATGCCGGTCAGGCGCATGCTCTCGCGCACCAGCTCGTGCTGCAGTTCGTCGATGCTGTCGACCAGTTCCGTGCGCGAATAGCCGACCCGGATGCGTTCGTCGAAGCGCCGCTGCAGGATGACGTGGATGTACTTGTCGATGGCGGTCGACAGCACCGCGCCGCCGTGACGGCGGTAATAGTCTGGGAAATCGCTGCCGCCGCCGGCGAAACTGACGCGTAGAGGTGTGCGCGTGATGAGCATGGCGAATCAATGTCCTCGCTGTTGCGCCAAGGCCTGGCGATAGCTCGCTTCCATGCGGTCGACCACCGCGTCCCAATTGTATTCCCGCGTCACGCGTTCGCGGCCGCCGGCGGCGAGGCTCGCCACCCGCGCCGGATCCGCCAGCAGGCCGGCCAGCGTGTCGCGCAGATGGCCGACGTCGCCGCGCCGGAACGTGACGCCACATTCGCCCAGCGCCTCGCGGTTGGCTTCGATGTCGCTGGCCAGCACGCACTTGCCGAAGCTCAAGGCATGCAGCAGCGAATGCGGCAGACCTTCGAGATCCGAGGGCAGCACGTAGAGGTAGGCGTGGTTGTACAACTCCTCGAGCAGGCGACCGCCGACCGCGCCGGTGAAGATCACGTTCGGGCCGGCCATGCGCGCGAGACTCGCGGCATAGTCTTCGCTGTGACTGGCGGGCCCGGCCATCACCAGCTTGCGCGGGGTAGCGAGCGCGGCATAGGCCTCGAGCAGGTAATGACAGCCCTTCTCCGGCACCAGGCGGCCGAGGAACAGGATGTACTGGTCGGGCTCGAGACCGAGTTCGGTAATGAGCCGTGGCTCGTGGTCCACGCCCGGCAGCACACCGGTCGGCACGTAGTCGACGCTGCGCCCGTAGCGTGCGGCGAAGTAGCGCACCAGCGCCTGCGAGATGACCATGGTGCGGTGAGGAAAATACAGCGCCGCGTATTCGGCCGCGCGCAAACAGGCGCGCGCGAAGCGCCCCCACTTCTCACGCTCCCAATCCAGCCCGTGCACCTGCGACACGGTCGCGCGCCCGCACAATCGCGGCAGCCAGGAGAACACCGACGGCCCGAGCGCATGGAAGTGCACCACGTCGGCATCGCTGCCGGCCGCGTGACAGGCCGCCAGCAGGGTGTGGGTGATGGCGTCGAGATGCTTGGTGTTGATGGACGGCAGGTGCACGATGCGCATGCCCTTGAACTCGTCGCCGACCTCGACATAGGGCCTGACGTAGACCGTCACCCGGTGCCCCCGCGCGGCGAGTCGCGCACCCACTTCCTCGGTGAAATTCTCGATGCCGGCCGGAAAAGGAATACCCTTCAGGCCGACGAACGCAATCTTCAAGGGCGCGTGGCGGGCGACCTCGGCGGCTGCGCTCATGGCGACTTGAGTCGCGAGAAGGCCAGCGCCGCGATGCAGTAGATGCCGAGCGCAATCAGGATCGTGACCTTGAAGCCGAACCACAGCGCCAGCAGCACGCTGGCCAGCGAACCGATGACGGTGAACAGGCCATTCAAAGCCCACGCCCACGCCACCGCGCCGGTCGCGCGGCCGCTGATGGCGAGGATGCCGAGCGGGAACGGCATGCCTAGGCAGAACGCCAGCGGCAAAATCAACAGCGCCGCCACCAGCGCGCGCAGCGCGACGTCGGCGGCGAGGAAATGCTGGAACACCGCTTCGTGGCAGGCGAGCAGGGCCTCCCCACAGGCCAGCGCGCCAACGAAGGGCCACCACCAGCGACGCGTCGGATCGATGCCGAGCAGGCCCGAGCACAGGCTGCCGATACCGGCGCCCAACAGCAGCGTGAATATCACCGTCGCATAGGTATACAGCGGTACGCCCACCAGCTTCATGAAGATCTGCACGAATACCAGTTCGATGATGATGAAGCCGGCGCCGAGACTGGCGAAATACACCACCAGCGCGGCGCGATGGGCAAAGCCCTCGCGACCGACCGGCGCGAAGCGCAAGGGCACGATGACGAAGCCCAGCGCGAACAGCAGCGACACCAGCGCCGTCACCTGCAAATGCACGGTATCCATGGCGATGTGATTGCCGCGCATCTGCGAGTTCATGATGGCGGCGATGGCGAAACTCACGAACTGCGAGTCATCGGGCGTGACGCGTTTGACCTCCTTGCGCAACATGCTGAAGAACGGCCGGTCATCGGTGGTGGGGTTGAGCCGGTAGGGCGCACGCGCCGCCAGCGTCTCGTCGAAGCTGCCACTGAAGAACGCCGGTTCGAGAAAGCCGTTGGCGGGCTCGAGCGGGTTCTGTGTCATGCGCATCTCGAAGTCGTGGTCACCGACGTCGCGCGCGTCGTCGAACAGGCCCTTCAGTTCGGCGCGTTCCAGCGCATTCCACGGCCGGGTCATGAAATCGCGCGCCGCCGCCACCTGCTCCGCGGTCCACGGCGTCATCTTGATGAGGATGGTCGGCAAGGTGTCGGCCACGCCGTGCATTTCGAAAATCAACACGTGGCGCTGGAAATCGCCGCGCCCCAATTGCTTCCAGGCCAGCGCCGCAGTGGTGATGACGCGCGGGTAGGTGTGATGGTTGACGTGCAGCAGGCCGTCGGGCTTGAGCTTGGTGAAATACTCGCGGTAGGCATCGGCGGTCTGCAGGTATTCCGGCGACAGCGCGCCGGTGCCGGCGGCAATGCTGGAACTGGTCTGGTTGCTGTGGATCTGGATGATGTCGTAGGTGTGCGGGCTCGCGCGCAGGTAGGCACGACCCTCGTTGCTGCCGAGCGACACGCGCGGGTCCTTGAACAGGCCGCCATTGAACTCGGCATAACGCGTGAGGCCCAGTTCGACCACCGTCGGCACCAGTTCGATGGCATCGACATGACCGGCGCCGTACATGAGCGCGGCCTTGGTCTCCTGGCCGCCCGCCGCGCCGACCACCAGCACGTCGGCACCGCTGTCGCGCTTCAGGTAATGCGAGACCAGCACACCGCGATGCCAGAAGTGCTGGAACACCGAGCGACTGCCGTCCTCGAGGCCGGCGCGCAGGGCGGCGAAATTGCCGTCGAAGGCAAAGATGTGACTGCTCTGGTTACCGCCGTCATAGGCGACATGCTTGCGCTCGACCGCGCCGGGCACGTCGATGACATCGATCTTGGACACCGTGTCCCAGCGGCTGAACTCGATGTCGCCGTGCTCGCGCGCTTCGCGCACGCCGCGCTTGTGCAAATGATCGGTGAAGTCGAAATAGGCGGGCGCGTGCAGCGCCGGTACCGCCACCAGCACCAGCGCCACCACCGCCAGCGCCGCGCGCAGGCGCGTATCGCCGATGAACAGCGCCGCCGCCAGCAGGTTCATGGCCGCCGCCACCATCAGCAGGCCGCCCGGACCTATCGGCGGCAGCATCGGGATCATCACCACGCAGCCGAGCGCGGCGCCGGTCAGATCCCAGCAATACAGGCGCTGGATGGCGCGCGCGTGGGCCGAGAACAGCAGCGTGAAGATGAGGCCCGACAGGAAGAACGGCACCACCATGGCGAGGTACATGCCGGCGAACGCCGCCAACTGCGTGAGCGGCTGGCGCGGCAGCAGGTCGTAATCGAAGGGCAGCACGTTCAAGGCGGGACGCAGGGCCAGGGTGGCCACCGCCAGCCCCATCGACAGTTGGCCAAGGCGTCGATGCACGTCGACATGCGCCGGCAGCGGGCGCAAGGTCGCGTAGATGCCGGCCAGACCGAAAGAGAACAGCGTGCAGGCGATGACCATGTAGGCCATGTTCGGCGTCAGCACCACGTCGAACACCCGCGTCAGCGCCAGTTCCAGCATGAGCGTGGTCAGGGCGGTCAGGAACAGGGCAACGGCAATGCGCAGCGGCGGCTTGGCAGCGGTCGACATGGATGACGTCATGGGCAGGAACGGGGCGCTTTATGGATGGTACGCGAACACCCCGCGCAGGGGCCCGTCCGTGGTGCTGCCGCCGCGCGGCCGCGTGACGAGCGGCATGCGGTCAGGCCGTTCAGGCGCGATGATATTCAATCCCGCGCGCATAGATCCAACCGCGTTTCTCGGCCAGCACCAGCGCGCCCAGGGCGCCGCCACAGATGAGCGCATAGGCGGTCAGCAGCACCGCATCGGACTGCTGGTGCAGCAGGTAGCCGCTCGTCACCAGCAGCGCCTGCATGCCGTACAACACGCCGACCGCCGCATAGTGGCTGAAGCCGCGATCCAGCAGGCGATGATGGATGTGGTTACGGCTGCCGGCAAACCACGACATGCCGCTGCGTATGCGCAGGCCGAGCGTGACCAGGATGTCGAACACCGGCATGCCGATCAGGAGCAGCGCCACGCTCGGCGTCACGCCACGCTCGGCGAACTGGCTGAGGTGGATGACCAGCACGCCGAGCGTGAAGCCCAGGAACTGGCTGCCGGTGTCGCCCATGAACACGCGCGCCGGATGACGGTTGTAGCGCAGGAACGCGAACGTGCTGCCGAGCGTCGCGCAGGCCAGCACGGCCATCGCGTCATGCGCGCCGCCGAGCGGCAGCAGCAAGGCCAGCAGCGCGCCGAGGCTGAGCAGGCATTCGCCGCCGGCAAGGCCATCCAGCCCGTCGGAGTGATTGACGGCGTTGATGACGCCGACCAGCGCGAATATCGAAAACGGCCGCGCCAGCCATTCGGGCAACAGCGCGCCGTCCATGAACGGCAGGCGACTGACGTAGATATCGCCCCACAGCACCACGGTGCTGGCGGCGATGATCTGACCGACGAACTTGATGCGGTGGTTGAGATTGGCGGCGTCGTCCCACAGCCCGAACACGAACAGCACCAGCACCGCCACCAGGCACGACGCCAGCTGCGCATCGAACGACAGCCCGTAGAACATCGGGACCATCGCGCCGGCCACGATGCCCCAGCCGCCGGTGCGCGGGATCGGTGCGAGATGCACCTTGCGGTTGGTCGGCTGGTCGAGCAGGCCGAGCCGCCCGGCCAGGCGCGTGGCGGGTGGGATCAGCGCCAGGCTGACGCCGGCGGCGATGATGAAGACGAGTAGCAGGTTCATCGTTGTTCTTTGTCTGGGGAACCGCGCAGGCGCCGTGCTGCCACGTGGTCCTGAAGCTGCATGGTAGTGGCTTGCGACATACAATGCAGACTGTGCCGCCGCCAAGCTGTGAACTACGCCTCGCTAGATTGTGTAAACGATCGTGGCCATGGCGGCGCGCGCGTCGGCCGCGGTCCGGGCCGTGCGTCGAGCCCCGCCGCGACAGGTATCCACAGGGTGCGGGCGAAAAGAGCGCCCGCGTGAGGGCCCGTTCCGCTGCCCGTATCGTCAACGCCGTGTTCACCACCCGCATCATGTCACTGTCCTTCAAATCCCTGTGCCGCGTGTTCGTCGCTCTCACGGTGACGGGGCTGGCCGTGGCGCCCGGCGCGGCGCCGGCCGCCGACACCGCGCTGGTCGAGCTCGGCCGCGCGCTGTTTTTCGATGTGAACCTGTCGGCCACCCGCCAGCAGTCCTGCGCGACCTGCCACGACCCGGCCCGCGGTTTTGTCGATCCGCGCGACAACGGCGTGGGCGGCGCACTGTCGCTGGGCAGCGATGGGCGGGCACTCGGCGACCGCAACGCGCCGACCGCCGCCTACGCGGCCCTGGTGCCGCCGCTCACGCGCGACAAGGCGGGCGAATACCGCGGCGGCCTGTTCCACGATGGCCGCGCGCGCGACCTCGTCGAACAGGCCGGCCAGCCGATGCTGAACCCGCTGGAAATGCAGATGCCCGACGCCGCGGCGGTGGTGGCACGGGTGCGCGAGAATCCCGCCTACGTGGCCGCCCTCACCCGCCATTTCGGCGCCGCGTTGTTCGAAGACGATGCCGCCGCGTTCAAGGCGGTCAGCCAGGCCATTGCCAGCTTCGAGCGTTCGCCGGCGCTGGTCGCCTTCGATTCACGCTACGACCGCTACCTGCGCGGTGAAGTGAAGCTCACGGCCGAAGAAGACCAGGGCCGCGTGCTGTTCTTCTCCTCGCTGACCAACTGCACGAGCTGCCATCTCCTCGAGACCACCCATCTCGCCGCGCGCGAAACCTTCACCAACCACCGCTATTTCAACATCGGCCTGCCGGCCAATGCCGCCGCGCGCGCCGCCAACGGCAAGGCGGGCAGCATCGACCATGGCCTCGCCGCCAACCCGGCGGTTGCCGGGCACGGGCAGGACGGCAAGTTCCGCGTACCGACCCTGCGCAACGTCGCGGTCAGCGCGCCCTACATGCACAACGGCGTGTTCAAGCAATTGTCGACCGCGATCTTCTTCTACAACCAGCACCTGGTGAAGAACGCCCACAACGCCATCAACCCCGAGACCGGCCAGCCCTGGGGTCCGCCCGAAGTGCCGGCCACCGTCGAGCACGACCAGCTCGCGCTCGGCCAGCCGCTGGACGACGAACGCATCGCGCTCATCGTCGCGTTCCTCGCCACCCTCACCGACCAACGCTTCGAGCCCTTGTTGAAAAAATGATGCGGCCAAGGCACCTTGGGCCGTCCCGCCCACGCCCCTACGGCCACTACAGGAGTCCGCCATGAGCAAAGTGAAGAAGTACCGCATCAAGGTGCACAAGAGCGCGCTGACCGATCTCAAGCGTCGCTTGAGCAATGTGCGCTGGCCGGAACGCGAGACCGTGGGCGGCTGGAGCCAGGGCATACCGCTGTCGTACATGCGCGAGCTGGTCGACTACTGGCGTGACGAGTACGACTGGAACCGCTGCCAGGAACAGTTGAACGCGCTGCCGCAGTTCATGACCGAGATCGACGGGCTGGACATCCATTTCCTGCACATCAGGTCGCCGCACAAGAACGCCATGCCGATGGTCATGACCCATGGCTGGCCGGGCTCGATACTCGAATTCATGAAGGTCATCGGTCCGCTCACCGATCCGGAAGCGTTTGGCGGACGCGGCGAGGACGCCTTCCACCTCGTCATTCCGACCCTGCCGGGCTTCGGCTGGTCGGGCAAGCCGGACCAGCCGGGCTGGGGCATCGAACGCATCGCGCGCGCCTGGGGCCAGTTGATGGCGCGCCTCGGCTACAAGAAGTGGGTGGCCCAGGGTGGTGACTGGGGCTCGGCCGT
>JADJYF010000019.1 GCA_016719885.1 Pseudomonadota bacterium
GGTCGATGGCGAATGCTGTGGCAACGGGAAATTCACCACCACGCCGATGGGGCAAGAGGTGCTTCACGTGGCGCTTCCGGAAGGCTATGGCAGCCGCGCCGAGCCCTACCCGGTGCTGGTGTGCCTCGATGCTCAATGGACTTTCGGCACGGTATGCGATGCGGCCTTGAACCTCGGGCTCGCGCGACTGCTGCCGCGGGTGATGGTGGTGGGCGTCGGTTGGTCGGCGCACACCGCGCGCGAAGTCGTGCATGCGCGGGCACGGGATTTCACCCCTACCGTCGGCGCGCTGCCTGCCGCCGTCGTGCGCAACATGGCGGGTGCGCCGGTGTTCGGCGGCGCGCAGGCGTTTCAGGGTTGGTTGCTGGACGAGGGGCTGCCCGCGCTGGAAGCAAGCTATAACATCGACCGCGCGCAGCGCACGCTGATCGGCCATTCGCTCTCCGGCCTGTTTTCGCTCTATACGCTACTCACGCGGCCGGCGGCGTTCTCGCGCTGGCTCATCGCGAGCCCGTCGTCGTGGTGGGACAAGCGCGTGGTATTTGATCTCGAACAACAAAATTTCGCGCACGGGCCAGTGCCCGAGGGGCGCGTGTTCATGTCGGCCGGTGAATTCGAGCAGTGCATCGGCGGCGAGATCCCTATGCTGGCCAATACCGAGGAGTTTCATGCGCGGCTCGCGATGCGACATTCGCCGTCGTTCGAGACGGTCTTTCGCGTTCTGCCCGGCGAGATACATCACTCGACGATGCCGGCCGCGGTGAGCCACGGGCTGCGCTGGCTGTTCCGCTGAGCCTTGGGGCGCAGGCTCGCGGTCCGCAGGTCCGTTGGCGGCGACCTCAGTTCCCCAGCCGATAGATCCTGCGCACGTTGCCGCCCAAGAGCTGCGCCCGCGTCGCCGGCGCGAGTTGCTCGGCAAAACGCGTGAGGTCGTCAACCCAGGTATGGGGATGATCGGGGTGGGGATAGTCGGTGGCCCACAGGAAACACTCGGCGCCGACATGGTCGACGGTGAGCGGCGCGGCGGTCTCGTCCGGGTCGGCGGAAATGAAGCACTGACGACGGAAGAGCTCGGTGGCCGAGGCACGTTTGGCGCGCAGTGAATTGGTCACCGCGTCGAGCCTGTCGAGGAAGGCGCCCAACCAACCCGCACCGACTTCGAGGATGCCGAGACGTAACGCCGGAAAGCGCTCGAGCGTGCCGAGCGCGAAGAACGAGATCAGCGCCTGCTGCACGACGGCGCGCAGCCACGTCAATTCCGCCCACGCCTGGCCGCGCGCCGGCCAGTCGAACACGCCGTAGGCGGGCGGCTGGGGAATGAAGGTCGGATGGATCGCGAACGGCACGTCGAGTTCGCAGCACTTGGCAAACAGCACGTCGTGGCGCTCGTCGCCGTGGAGGATGCGCTGGTGATTGAATGGATTCACCCACGCGCCCTTGCAGCCGTCTTTCACAGCGCGTTCGAGTTCGGCCGCGGAGCCGGCCGGGTCGAGCAGGGTCAGCATGGCGATGGGCACGAGCCGGCCCGCGCTGTCGCGACAGAAATCGGCAATCCAGCGATTGTAGGCGCGTACGTAGGCGAGGCTGAGTTCCGGGTCGGTCAGCTCGCACTCCCACAAAAGTCCAAGCGTGGGATAGAGCAGGCTGCAGTCGAGGTTCTCACGCGCCAGCAAGGCGAGCCGCTCGCCGGCATCGCCCGCGCCGTAGGGAATGTTGTCGGCGTAGCGGCGCTCCGGCCGCGGCCGCATGTCGTCCGCGCCCATCGCGCCGAGCAGGCCCAGCGAGCCGCGGTTCGAGCGCGCCGAGGGGCGGCCGTCGATCTCGAGATACTCGTAGCCTTCGTCGTCGACACGAATGCGCAGCGCTCGGGCGCGGTAGCGAGTCTCGAGATAGCGCTCCCACAGATCCGGCGGTTCCAGCACATGGCCGTCGGCGTCGACGGTGCCGTCATAGGGAAAGCGCTTGATCTCGTAGGCCATGCACATTACTCCGAAGCGGCATCGCATCGCGCCCGCGCAGCAGGGAGGATGGACGCCGCTGGTGACCGATGAGTCGGGAAGGCGCCTGTTCTGAGCAGGCACAGGCTAGCGCACGGCTGGGTGCCATGCTACCTGCTCCGGCGGGTTACGCAGACAGGCCAGGAGCAAATGCCCTGTGAATCATTTCGAAGGTCGCCGATTGCAGCGCAAGCTTCGGAGCGTGCGCAAGCACCGGCCGTCCTACACTGCAGGTTCAAGTTCACACCCACATTCGCCCGCCCCTGTTGGAGAAGGCCATGACATTCCAGGACCTCGGCGCCATCGGCTCATTGCTTGGCGCGCTCGCCGTCGGCGCCACCGTCATCTACCTCGCAAAGCAGATCCGTTTGAACACGCATGCCTTGGAAGACGCGCGCAAGCTGGCGCTCGCGCAAACCTACCAGATGCGATCCGATGCCCTGCAGGAAATGCTGGTGCACGCGGCAGATTCGCAATACCTCGGCGCGGTCATCGCCAAGTTGACAACCCTGGGCTACCCGGAAGACCCGACGGTGATCGAGCAGTTGAGCGGAGACGAACGCGCGCGGTTTCGCCTGTGGCAGATTGCCCAGCAGACCCACTGGGACAACATGTACTTCCAATATCAGCACGGCTACCTGGACGCGGAGTCGTACGAGGACTCCTTCAAGCACCGTGTACGCCGGCTGATACCGACCTGGCGAGTGTTGGGACTCATGGCGGTGCGCCGCAGCTTTCTGAACGAGATTGAACGGCTGGAGCGGGGGTGAAGGTTTCGGCCCTGGCCGCGGCAGACTGACTGGCACGCGGTCCCGCAGGCAATCATCGAGGACGCCGCGCTGTCCCAAGCAGTGGCCCAGCGCGCCGCGGCGATAGCGTCATTCGCTATTTGTCATGCCCCTTTCCGTGGCCGCGACCGCGGCCGCGATCATGGTCGCCATCGCCGCGCCGATTGTCTTTCCCTTCATGGCGGTCATGGTGAAATTTTTCCGGGTGCGCTTTATATCGAGGCACGTATTCACGTTCGTACCATTCATCCTGAACGAAATAGACCTGGCGCCCGCAGGCATCATATCGACCACAATATCGATGCCACTCGCGCGTATGGGCAATCGGCACGTGCAGGTAGATGGGCGCGAGAACGGCCGCGGCGGGCGCGGGCGCAATGATCACAGGCTGCGGAAGCACCAGCCGAGGCACCATGTCCGGGCCGAGATTGATTTGACCGTAGAAGCCGGGCTGTCCGATAGAGACGGAAACGCCAACATCCACCGCGCAAACCGAAGCAGAGACCGAGGCCAGGAATACCGAAAATATGAATTTTTTCATGTCGATTTCACCCGAATGAAGATGAACAGGGGCCCTGGGCCAGGCATTGATTGATGACGGCAACCCGAGTTTGCAGCGATGCCCCGTCGGCCGGCAATAAGTCCGACGAGCTGCGCGTCCCGAGTGAATTCACTGGTATTGCGAGGCGCCGGTCGCTGGCGGATCTTCGTTCCACCATTCGCGGAACACCTGGCACAGGCCGTCGCTCGCCAGTGTCACCAGGAATATGCCTTCCATGCGCACTGGCTGGGCGGTGGCATTGACTTTCATCGATGCCCACCAGCGCGCGATGCCCCTGCCGTCCGCCACCGTCAACACCTCGTAGCCGAAATGGATATCGGATTGCTGGCCGCGCGTGGCGTAGTCCCACGCGTCGCGGATGGCCTCGCGTCCCTCGATGGGTGGGCTGAACGGTCCCCAGGCATAGGTTCCGTCGGGCGTGAACAGTGCGGCCGCGGCGGCGGGATCCTGAGCTTCCCAAGCCGCGCCGTAGCGGTCGAGCCATGTACGAAAGCTGGCATCATTCATTGTCGGTGCTCCGGTGATAAGCAGATTAACCCCATCCCTCGTAAGCGTTCACGTCACGCGTCGTTAGCTTCCGATGGCCGATGAAGTTCGGCGACGGGACGCGTGAAGCTCAGCCGGCCTCGCTTGAATCCCCACAGCGGTTGAGCTATCTCGCTCACGGCCTGGGCGCGGGACGTACAGTCATGCACCAGCAGATCGGCGGGACTGCCGACGGCGACTGGCCTGTCGCCGCGGCGCATGAGCGCGGCGGCGCGCCGGCTGATCATTTCGTAGCATTCGATCATGTCGTCGCGGCTGCCCACCTGGCAGATGTTGGCGTAGAGGTTCGCCATGCGCACCAGCGAACAGTCACCAAACGGTGTAAACGGGTTCAAGACATTATTGGTGGACAGCGAGCAGTT
This sequence comes from Pseudomonadota bacterium, assembly GCA_016719885.1. NCBI lineage: Bacteria > Pseudomonadati > Pseudomonadota > Pseudomonadota bacterium. The sequence continues at coordinate 4,256 of JADJYF010000019.1, forward strand.
CACGCCTTCACGCAACAGCAAGTGAGCTGGCGTCACGCCGCGTATCACCGCGTGATCCTGATGCCGACCCATGAGGAACAGGTCGGTCGACGGCAACACCGTGAGCGCCACGCCGGCATTTGCCATTCGCCGTCCGACTTCGCGCAAGCGCGCCGGCGGCACGGTCGACAGCTTGGTGACGTGACCGACGGTTACCCGCCCTCCCCAGCGATGACGTTCTGTCTTCTCACACACGTAATCCAGGTCCAGCGCCGCGGCATCCGCGCCGAAATCCAGGTGCATGTCGACGTCGACGTCGAACCGCTGGGCGAGTGCGAACACCCGATCGATCTGACCGGCAGGGTCGGTGTCCGTGTAGGGCGCCGCGCCGACCATGGTCGCGCCATTCTCGAGCGCGGCGACCATGAGGTCCTCGGTGCCCGGATTGTTGAGCAAGCCTTCCTGCGGAAAAACACAGATCTCGATGTCGATCGCCCAGCGGTATTCCCGGATCAGTGACTGCACGCCCTCGAAGCCGCGCAATCCAATGCCGGGGTCGACTTCGACCTGGGTGCGCATCAGCATGGTGCCGTTCACCAAGGCCTTTTCCAGGGTGCGCTTGCCGCGCGCGTAGACATCCTCGGCGGTGAAGGTCGCCTTGGCCCGTGCAACCTCGCCGATGGCTTCCTCCAAGTCGCCGCGCTGGGCGCGACAGCGCTCGAGGATGCAGGACTTGTCGAGATGAATGTGGCTCTCGACCAATCCCGTGGTAACCAGCCGCCCGCCGACGTCGAAGCGCCGCGCGTCCGCACGCAGCTGCGGCACGAGCGCGACGATGCGGCCGTCCTCGATGCCGATGTCGAGCAGGGGGGCGCCGGGCGCATCGTCGACACAGGCATTCGCGAGGATGAGGTCCACGTGGCTCGACTCCCATTGACTGGATCTCAGCATAGTCAACTGCAGCCCGACGTGCGGGCCATGGAAGTGCTTGCTATGCTCAATCGAAGTTGGCGCTCCGCGAGGACGGCACCATGACTTCACCACAGGTTCCCGTCATCGACATTGCCGGCTTTACCGACGGCACCGAGATGGTGCGCGAACGCATCGTCAGCGCCGTCAGCCAGGCGTGCCGCGACACCGGTTTTCTCATCATCCGTGGCACCGGTGTACCGGCAGCGGTCATCGAGCGTGCCGCGCGGGAGTGCCGGGCCTTTTTTGCATTGGGGACCACGGCCAAGCAGGCAGTGCGGCGGCCCCATCCCAGCCACATTCGTGGGTACTGCGGTGTAGGCGGCGAGGCGCTGGCGCAACTCGAGCAGGACGTCGTGCCGCCGGATCTGAAGGAACTGTTCGACGTCGGGCCTTTCGACCTGCCCGATGACCCGTATTACTCACCGACGCGCGCCGGCGCGAGTTTCGCGCCCAATGTCTGGCCCGCGCAAGCGCCGGCACTGCGTCCGGCCATGCAGGATTACTTTCGCGCCATGGAGCGGCTTGCCGGGACATTGGCGCACATATTCGCGTGCGCGCTCGAACTCGACGAGCATTACTTCGACGAAGGGCTCGCGCGGCACATCTCGATCCTGCGCGCGAACTACTATCCCCGACAGGACGTCGCGCCCCAGGCGCGCCAGATGCGCGCCGGAGGACACACGGATTACACGGCGTTCACCATCCTGTGGCAGGAGGCCGTGACCGGCGGTGGCCTGCAGATACGCGACCGCGACGGACAGTGGAACGATGTGCCTGCGCTTGCCGGTTGCTTCGTTGTCAACATTGGCGATTCGCTCGCGCGTTGGACCAACGACACCTGGGTATCGACCATGCACAGGGTGGCCAATCCACCATTCGAGATAGCACGCGAGAGCGATCGGCTGTCGCTGGTGTATTTCTGCCAGCCGAATTACGACACCGTCATCAAGTGCATTCCCACCTGCCAGGGCCCTGACCGCCCGGCTCGCTACCCGCCTATCGAGAATGGAGCGTTCCTGGCCATGAAATTTGCGGAACAGCAGACGGCTTCGTGAGTCGAGGCGCGCCGCGCTGCGCCGGCATCGGCCGCGGTCCGACTGGAGTATCTCATGCGAGTGGCGGCCGCGAACCGGGTAATCAGCGCGCCTGAGTCCCCGCGGACTCACTGGCCGTTGAATTTCTCGTGTAAGTACAGCCGCCGCCATCGGCGCGCCACGACGAACATCCCCAAAAGCTTGCGCGGGGGCCTTGCCGTTGGACCAACATGCCCTTGTCGCAGCGCGGGCAGCGTTCGGTCTCTTTCCCGCAATCCGAACATTCAAAAATCGACCTCGCGTGTCGCGCCAGCAAGGCACCCTCGGCGCAATGCGGGCAGGTCAACAATCGCCCGTCGCACAGAGGAAAGTTGCTGCACGCCCAAAAGGCGCCGTGCTTGCCGTCACGTCTTAGCACGGTGTTTCCCCCGCAAGCCGGGCAGGGGAATCGACGCGGGGTCTCACCGAGGATCTCGATGTTCGCGCTTTCGTGTTCGCGCAGTTCTTCGATGAACGGCGACGGCGTCTCCTCGGGAAAGAGCAGATAGGTACCGCCCAGGCTGCGAGTCAGTGCCACGTACATGAGGCGGCGTTCCTCCGCGAAGGGAAAGTCCTCGGGCACAGACGACACCAGTTGTAGAACAGGATCATCGAGCACCATGCTTGGGAAGCCGGGCGCGACCGAACTCAAGCCGATAACGATCACATGGTCGGCTTCCAAGCCCTTTGCGCGATGGATGGTTCGAACGTCCATCGCGAGGCCGGTCTTGGCATATCGAGCGATGATTCGTCTAACGGCCGGCTGGTCGATTTCGCGGTTGTACCGCGCCAGCAACAATACTCGGCGACCATTCGCGTCGTCATCCGCGATGCGGCGAAGAACGGCTTCGAGGGATTCCTGGAACTTGTTGGTCGGAAAAGGCACCAGGCGCAGGTTGCGCGTCGTGGTCGCGTCGCGGAAGGGAGACAAGGTCTTGGTCAATTGCCGTGGATTGCGTGTGATAAACGTGGAGCTGACGCGAAGTACGTCTTCCGGCAGACGAAAGGTCACGTCCAGGTCGACACGTGCCGTGACTCCAACGTGCTTCTCGGCGTCCACAAATATTCCGACGTCGCTGCCCGCGAAGCGGTTGATTGACTGCCAGTCGTCGCCAACCAGGAACAGCCGAGCCCCGTCGACCGCGTCCCGCAGGCTGCGCGCGAGCGTCAGCCGCGAGCGCGAGGTGTCCTGAAATTCGTCAACGAAGACGTATCGATAGCGAAAACTCCGGGTGCGATCGAGGCACGAGATCGAATCGGCCAGCATTGAGTCGAAATCGATTTCTCCGTTTGCCTCCAAGGGCGAGACGGGCGGCTTGAAGCCCAGCGCTTCGCCGGTGATGGCGTAGCCCAGCGCATGAAACGTGCTGGCGGTGACGCCGTGAATGTTGCGTGCCTCGAGACCTTCGCGCACGGTGTTGGCGGCGTCCTTGTTGTAGGCCAGCACGCAAATCTCACCGGGGCGCGCGAAGCCGCGCGCTACGAGGTATTCAATCTTGGCAAGGATGGTCGTGGTCTTGCCACTGCCTGCGGCGGCGACCACCAGGGTGCTGTCCTCCTCGGTGACGATGGCCCGCCACTGGCCGGCCGTCATCGCATTTTGCTGCCCACCAGGATGTGATGCCATGAGTTCGGAAACGCGTTGGTCGACGAACCGCTGGTTGTAGCTCGCGCGAAAGCTTTCACGACCGTGCAGCATCTTGTAGTCGTCGTCGTAGGCGCGTCGCTCCGACGCAGCAAGCAAGGCCAGCTCATTGGTCGTGAGCGGAGCGTCAAGCGCCGACGCGAATTGCCGTTCGAACTGTCGAAGCAGCCAGGCTGAAAAATATTCGTTCGCGGCAAAAGTCTCGAGCGCGCGAGCGGCGTGTCGGATGGCACCTGCCTTGGCCAGGGCTCCGACCAGGAGTCGCCGCTTTCTGGCTGCATGCAGCTTGAGTGCAATGAATCCGGCCCCGGTTGCCGCCGCTGCGCAAGCAATGAGTGCTAGCTCCATGCGCTGACTCTCGACCAATTGCCCGGTGGGTTACTCGCTCCAAATGCGCGAGCGCAGTTCAACACGCCGACCATGGCGCTCGCCCTCAGCGCTCCAGAAACCACTGGATCACGAACTTGGCCACGAACCCCACCATGCCGAATGCGAGCCCCAGGAACAGCACGAAGGTGCCGAACTTGCCGGCCTTCGATTCCCACGCCAGGTGGCCGATGATGAACAGGATGTAGGCCATGAACGCGGCGAGGCCGAAGGTCAGGCCGAAGCTTGCGATCTGTTGCTCGGTGAAGCCGAAGATGGTGCCGTTCATGGCCGCGGGTCGTTGCGTCGCGGCGGCAGGTCCCGCGCATCGATGGTGGCGCGATAGGCGTGCCAGCTGGCATGTCCCAGCACCGGCACCACCACGATGAGGCCGAGCAGCGCGGGCAGTAAGGCACAGAACGTGAGACTCATCAGCAGCGCCGCCCATAGCGCCAGCGGCGCGGGGTTGTCGAGCACCGCGCGCCAGCTTGCGAGCACCGCGTCGAGCACCGTGAGCTGACGGTCGAGCAGCAGCGGCAGCGTGATCACGCTCGACGCGAACACCGGTGCGGCGAGCGCGCCGCCGAGCGCCAGCCAGCCTTCGAACAGGAAGCCCTCACGCGCCAGCACCACGTGGCTGAGGAAGTCGAGCGGGGTATTGACGGGCGCCGGCGCGAACAGGGTGATGAGCGAGGCGGAGGTCATCACCCAGCCGGTGCCGGCCAGCGCCAGCAGCAGGCCGAAACACACCAGGCGCCAGTCGTGGCGCTCGCGTCCGCGCCAGCTCAGCCAGGTGCGCCATACGAGAGCGAGGCCGACGGGCTCACCACGTTCCAGCGCGCGGCTGGTGGCGTAGAGCCCGACCGCGAGCACCGGCGCCACCAGCAGGAAGCCGGAGAACGCGCCGGCCAGCAGCCAGAAATGGTTGCCGGCCACGGCCAGCAGCGCGGCGCCGAACAGTGCCAGCGCGAGGCCGTGCAACACGCCGACCAGGGGCGCGCGGCGGAAGTCGCGCCAGCCGGCCGCAAGCCACGCCAGCGGTTGGTCGACCGACAGCGGGCGGATGACCGGTGACGGTCGCGATGGGGTTTGGCTCATCGCGCGAGTCTAGACCGCGAACTCAGGATTCCCTATTCCCCGCGCGGCACACGGGCGGCGTTCGCGCCCCGTGGCTGGCACCCACGTGATCAAGATCAAGGCCCCGGAGCCCTGGCGCAGGATACTGCGCCTTCGATTTTTAACCTGCACGATAATGCCTGGGAGGAGCCATGTCCGTCACCGCATCCGATGTCCTGACCGAAGTCCCCGAGTCCATTCGCGGCGATGCCTTCGTCGAAGTACGCAGCGACGCCTCGATTCCGAACAACGTTGACCTGGAATCGGATAAGCAGCTGCAGCGCGCGCTCGAGACCTGGCACCCCAACTATCTCAATTGGTGGCAGGAAATGGGGCCGGATGGCTTTCAGAACGCCGAGGTGTACCTGCGCACCGCGGTCGGCGTCGACCCGACCGGTTGGGCCAAGTTCGGCTACGTGAAGATGCCCGACTACCGCTGGGGCATCCTGCTCGCGCCCAAGGTCGAGGGCCGCACCATTCCCTGCGGCAAGCACAAGGGCGAGCCCGCCTGGCAGGAAGTGCCCGGTGAATACCGCGCGCTCCTGAAGCGCCTGATCGTCGTGCAGGGCGACACCGAACCGGCCTCGGTCGAACAGCAGCGCTATCTCGGCAAGACCGCGCCCAGCCTCTACGACATGCGCAACCTGTTCCAGGTGAACGTCGAGGAAGGCCGCCACCTGTGGGCGATGGTCTACCTGCTGGTGAAATACTTCGGCAAGGACGGCCGCGAGGAAGCCCAGGCCCTGCTCGAACGTCGCAGCGGCCAGGCCGACAACCCGCGCATCCTCGGCGCCTTCAACGAGCGCACGCCGGACTGGCTGTCGTTCTTCATGTTCACCTACTTCACCGACCGCGACGGCAAGATGCAGCTCGCGGCACTGGCCGAGAGCGGATTCGATCCCCTGTCGCGCTCCTGCCGATTCATGCTGACCGAGGAAGCGCATCACCTGTTCGTCGGCGAGACCGGCGTCGGGCGCACCATCGAAGCGACCTGCGCGGCGATGAACAAGGCCGGCATCAAGGACCCTTACGACGTCGAACGCATACGCGCGCTGGGCGTGGTCGACCTGCCGCTCTTGCAGCGCAAGGCCAACTTCCACATGAGCGTGACGCGCGATCTGTTCGGCAGCGAGATTTCCAGCAATGGCGCCGAAGCGTTCAGCTCGGGACTCAAGGGGCGTTTCAACGAGGCGCAGCTCGAAGGCGACGATCACCAACTGCTCGATGCCTTCTACTCCGTCACCCGCGTGCAGGACGGCAAGCTGGTCGATGAACAGGTGCCCGCGCTGCGCGCCATCAACTGCCGCTTGCTGGACGACTACATGGCCGACTGCCAGGGCGGCATCGACCGCTGGAACAAGGTCATCGAGAAGGCCGGCATCGACTTCAAGCTCAGCCAGCCCTACAAGGGCTTCAACCGTCGCATCGGCGAATTCCGCGGCCATCGAATCAGTCCCGACGGCCGCCTGCTGTCCGAGCAGGAATGGCAGGCCAGCCATGGCCAGTGGCTGCCGAACGACGACGACATGGCGTTCATCGGCACGCTGATGAAGCCTTGCCACGAAGCCGGTGGCTACGCGAGCTGGATTGCGCCGCCGCGCGTCGGCATCAACCAGCAGAGCGGTGAGTTCGAATACGTGAAGATTGATTGATGTGCGAACGCGGTCCGGGCGCTGAGCCCGGGCCGCGGCTCAGTAGGTTTCCAGGTGCAGGCGACCTTCCTGTTTCAAGGTCGCGCCGAGGCGTTCCCAATCCATGCCCGCCTGCGTGGCGATGTCGCGCAGCGCGAGCACCACGCCTTCCTCCATGGCCTTCAAGCCGCACACGTAGAAGTAGGCATTCGAATCGGCGAGCAGCACGGCGAGATCCGCGGCGCGCTCGCGCATCACGTCCTGCACGTGACGCTTGGGCTGGCCGGGCGTGCGGCTGAAGGCGAAATTGATGTCGATGAAATCCTTGGGCAGCTTGGTGAGGGGGCCGAAATACGGCAGCTCCTGCTGGCTGCGTGCGCCGAAGAACAGCATGAGCTTGCCGCCTTCGAACTTGCCGCTGGCGCGCAGCCGCCGGCGCCACTCGGTCATGGCGCGCATCGGCGCGCTGCCGGTGCCGGTGCAGATCATCACGATGTGGCTGCGCGGATGGTTGGGCATGAGGAAGCTCGCGCCGAACGGCCCGATCACCTCCACGCGGTCGCCGACCTCGAGGTCGCACATGTAATTGCTCGCCACGCCGCGCACCGGGCGTCCCTGGTAGTCCTCCAGCACGCGCTTGATGGTGAGCGAGACATTGTTGTAGCCCGGGCGCTCGCCATTGCGCGGGCTGGCGATGCTGTACTGGCGGGCGTGATGGGGGCGACCGTCGGCGTCCACACCCGGCGGCAGGATGCCGATGCTCTGGCCTTCCAGCACCGGCAACGGCAGGCTGCCGAAATCGAGCACCACGTGGTGGGTGTCGTAGTCGGTGCCGACTTCGGTCACGCGCACGTTGCCGACCACCGTCGCGCTGATCGAATGCTGTGCGCAACGCGGGCCGTAGAGATTGATGTAGGCATGGGCGGCGCTCCACGGCGGCAGCGTGGCGTTGAACTGCGCGCTGTTGAACTCGTGCACGGTGCTTTCCACCGCGATGGCGGCCGGCGCTTCGGGTTCGCTGGTCTCGACCCCCGCTGCGCCCGAGGCAGCAGCCAGCGCTTCCGCCGACCATTCTGCCGGCAGTTCATCCCAGCCCAGTTGCGCCTCCACCGAATAGGCCTCGGCGCGCGGCATGGTGCGCCAGTTGTCGATGCTGCCGGTCGGGCAGGGCGGCACGCAGTCCATGCACAGGTTGCACTTGGCGGCATCCACCACGTAGTTGCGGCTGTCGTGGGTGATGGCGCCAAGCGGACAGGTCGCCTCGCAGGTGTTGCAGCGGATGCAGATCTCGGGGTCGATGAGGTGCTGCTTGATGAGGCCGGCGGCGGGGTCGGTCATGGGGCAATCCTTCGCGGCAGGGGTTTCCTGCCGCACAAACGCATGGAGTCAGACTGAAGTCTGACCCACTGGCATTGGCAAGGCGAGGTCTCGTGGCTCAGTTGAAGCGCACGTATTCGAAGTCCACCGGCTGGCGATTGATGCCGATCATCGGCGGCGCAATCCAGTTGGCGAACTTGCCGGGCTCCACCACGCGGCCCATCAGGCTCTGCACGTAGGCGCGGTCGCTGGCGCTCGGCAGCCACTCGTCGACCCGCGCCGCCCACTCGGCTTCGCTCAACACCTTGCCCTCGGGCGAGACCTTGAGCGTGGCCTGGCTGCCGATGTTGCGGTGAAAGGCCTTGTGCGGCGTCTTCAGGCGGAACGGGATGCCGGCCTTCTCGATGACCTTGTTCCAGCGCTCGACGCCGGCCACGGAATCCTTGATGTAATCGTCGCGCAGCACTTCGTTCAGGGCGTTCAGCATCGGCACGTCTTTCTCGATCAGCCGGCCGTTGTCGGCTTTCAGCACCGTGTAGGTGAGGCCTTTCAACTGGTGATCGTCGCTGCGCTTGCCTTCTTCGAAGCGGCCCTTCAAGCCGCTCGAGTAGAAGATCGCGGCATTGCTCGATTCGTCCGCGCCGAACAGGTCGATGGTCACGCTGAAATGGAAATTGAGATAGCGCTGCAGGGTCGGCAGGTCGACGACGCCTGCCGCGCGCAGGCGCGCCGGGTCGTCGGTCTTCAATTCGTTCATGACCTGGCAGGTGCGCTGAATGATGCGCGAGATGCCTGACTCACCGACGAACATGTGGTGCGCTTCCTCGGTCAGCATGAACTTGGAGGTGCGCGCCAGCGGGTCGAAGCTCGATTCGGCCAGCGCGCATAGCTGGAACTTGCCGTCGCGGTCGGTGAAGTAGGTGAACATGAAGAACGACAGCCAGTCCGGCGTCGGCTCGTTGAAAGCCTGCAGGATGCGCGGATTGTCGGCTTCGCCGCTGCGACGCTCGAGCAGGTCCTCCGCCTCCTCGCGCCCGTCGCGGCCGAAGTACTTGTGCAGCAGGTAGACCATCGCCCACAGGTGCCGGCCTTCCTCGACGTTGACCTGGAACAGGTTGCGCAGGTCGTACTGGCTGGGGCAGGTGAGACCGAGGTGACGCTGCTGCTCGACCGAGGCCGGCTCGGTATCGCCCTGCGTGACGATGATGCGACGCAGGTTGGCGCGGTATTCGCCGGGCACGTCCTGCCACGCCGCTTCGCCCTTGTGATCGCCGAAATGAATCTTGCGATCCTGCTCGGCGGGGTTGAGGAAGATACCCCAGCGATAATCGGGCATCTTGACGTAGTCGAAGTGCGCCCAGCCCTGCGGGTCGACGCTGGTGGCGGTGCGCAGGTAGACGTCGTAGTCGAGGCTGCCATCCGGTCCCATGTCCTTCCACCAGGAAAGATAATTGGGCTGCCATTGTTCGAGCGCGCGCTGCAGGGTGCGGTCGGCGGACAGGTCGACGTTGTTGGGGATCTTCTGGCTGTAGTCGATGCTGGACATGGCGTACTCCGAGGGTGCGTTGAGACCGGGAGACGGGTGCGGTTGCGGCGCGCCCGGGCACGCGCCGCACAACGAAAAACCGCTGGCGCGCTACACGCGCTGCCAGTCGAAGGCGGCTTTCTCGCCCTTGCCGTAGACCTTGAGCGCGCCCTTGTCGCCCACCGCGTTGGGGCGCTGGAAGATCCAGTTCTGCCAGGCGGTGAGGCGGCTGAATACACGCGTCAGCATGTTCTCGCGGCCGTTGAAACGCAGGTTCGCTTCCATGCCGGTGAGCGCGTCGGGGCTCATGGCCACGCGTTCCTCGATGGCGATGCGCGTTTCGTCCGGCCAGTCGATGTCATCGGGGTTGCTGGTCACGAGGCCAAGCGCAAAGGCGGCGTCGCCATCCAACTGCGTGCCGATGGCATCGCGCGCGGCGGCCACCGGCGCGGTTTCGTTGTAGAAGCGCCGGCCGATGCGGGACTCGCCGGTGACCAGCGGCAACGGTCCGAAATTCATCGGCGACAGCGCGATGTGCGGCGCGCGTGCCGGCTCGTCGGGCAACACCAGCATGTAGCTGCGATCGCAGGCCAGCGCGAGTTCGAGCAGAGTGCCGGCAAAACACGAACCGGGTTCGATGAGCGCGAACAGGCTGCGCGAGCTGACGTCGAGGCGGGCCAGCGTACGGCGCAGGAAACCGATGGTCTCGCGCACCAACCAATGGTCGGCATTGGCCAGCAGCACTTCGTCGAGGGCCAGCACCGCGGCGGCATCGCCGCTGGTCTTGATGAGCCATGTGCCGAGTTCGAGTTCGTTGCTGCGCATCCACAACAGCGCGTCGTCGAGTTCACGCGCCATGGCGAGCGGATACCAGCCTGCGCCGGCCGCTTCGATGGCGGCGATATCGCGCGGCTGCTCGCCGCTCGGTGCGCGCACGGTGAACGTCGCGACGCGGCGGGCGCGATCCATTTCGACCGTGACGTGGGTGTAATGCAATGCGTCCGCTTCGACGCGGCGCGTGATCGGCGACAGCGTCACGCCGCGTGCATCGGCCGGGCGATCGGAGCCGGCCGCGAGTTCCAGCGCGCGGGCCTGGACCTTGGCGGCGAACTGTGCGGGCTTGGCGATGTCGTCCACCAGCCGCCAGTCCTTGGCCTTCTGGCCGCGCACGCCTTCGTTGGTGGTGCAGAACACGTCGGCGAGGTCGTGGCGCACGTGGCGCTTGTCGGTCAGGCGCGTCAGGCCGCCGGTGCCGGGCAGCACGCCGAGCAGCGGCACCTCGGGCAGGCTCACGGCGCTCGAGCGATCGTCGACCAGGATGATCTCGTCGCAGCACAGCGCGAGTTCGTAGCCGCCGCCGGCGCAGGAACCGTTCACCGCCGCGATGAACTTGAGGCCCGAGTGCTGCGAAGCGTCCTCGACGCCGTTGCGGGTCTCGTTGGTGAACTTGCAGAAATTGACCTTCCAGGCGTGAGTGGAAGAACCGAGCATGAAGATGTTGGCGCCGGAGCAGAACACCTTGTCCTTGGCGCTGGTGATCACCACCGTGCGCACCTCGGGATGTTCGAAGCGGATGCGATTCAAAGCGTCGCTGAGCTCGATGTCGACGCCGAGGTCGTAGCTGTTCAGTTTCAACTTGTAGCCCGGGCGCAGGCCGGCATCTTCGTTGACGTCGAACAGCAGGGTGGCGACCGGCCCCTCGCAGGACAGTCGCCAGTGGCGGTACTGGGATGGGTTGGTCTGGTAGTCGACGATGTCGTTGGCGCTCACGGGCGATCTCCGGGTCGTTGGCGTCTGGGTTGCCGGGGTTTGGCAAGGCGACCGGCAAAATAGTGCATGCCCCGTGGGGCGTCAAGCATGAACTGGAATGCAGCAGGGTGCGTCACGGTGCCATGCCCAGGGCGCCGCGCACCACGAGGCGCAGGCGGCTGAAGGTCTCGTCCAGTGACTGGGCACTGGTGTCCAGTTGCAGGTCGGCCTTGGAATAGAACGCCTCGCGGCCGGCGAGGATGGACTTCAGATCGGCCATCGCTTCGCTGTTGCCGGCCATCGGCCGCAAATCGCCCTGGGCCAGCACGCGTTTCATGTGATCGGCGGGTTCGGCTTTCAGCCACACCGTCGTGCAGTGCTTGAGCAGCAGGTTGAAGGTCGCCGGGTCCGAGACCAGGCCGCCGGGTGTGGCGATTACGGCCTCGGGATAGATCTGCAAGGTCTCTTCCAGGGCGCGGCGTTCGTAGCGACGGTAGGCATTCTGGCCATAGAGCGCCTGGATTTCGCCCACCGTGCAGCCGGCGAACTTCTCGATTTCGCGGCTGAGCTCCACGTAGGCGAAGCCGAGATCCTCGGCCAGCATCGACCCTAGGGTGGACTTGCCGGCGCCGCGCAAACCGATGAGCGCCACATGCGGCGACGCCGTCTGGCCCGCTGCCGTGCTGGCGCCGCCGGTACCGAGCAACTCTCCGACCGCGATGCGCACGCGGCGCAAGGTGGCCTCGTCGCGGTGTTCGAGCAGTTCGCGCAGCAGCAGCCATTCCGGCGAACGGGTGGTGATGTCGCCGAGCAGTTCGGCGAGCGGACATTGCAGCGCGTTGGCAACCTGCTGCAAGACCAGGATCGACGGATTGCCAACCCCGTATTCGAGATTGGCAAGATGGCGCTCGGAGACCGAGGCCGCCTGTGCCAAGTGCTTGCGCGTCATGCCACGTCGCGCGCGCAGGGCGCGGGTTCGCTCGCCCAACACCGCGAGGAAGGGATCGCGGGGCTCGTCGCCGTTGGCGCTCGGCTCGTCGGCCGGGTGCAGTATAGTGCTTGACATGGGCAGGGGTGCCCCCTACATTCGCTGCACGCACGATAATGCATGCACCTCGGCGCTGTCCATTGATAGACGGTTGCTGCCCGGGGCAACGTCAACGAGCCGAGGAATCTGCCCATGCCGGTCGCCCAGCACGACGCCACGCCCGACGTGACGCCACCGGGCGAGGTCTTCAACTTCGCCGCCCACCTGCTCGCCGCCAATGCCGCGCACGGCGAGCGCTGCGCTTATATCGACGATCTCACCACGCTCAGCTATGCCGAACTCGCGGACGGCGTGCGACGTATCGCGGCGGGTCTGCGCGCCGCCGGTCTCAAGCGCGAGGAGCGCGTGCTGCTCTTGATGCAGGACACCGTGCACTGGCCGCTGGCCTTCCTCGGCGCGATGTACGCAGGCATCGTGCCGGTGGCGGTCAACACCCTGCTGACCGCCGACGATTACGCCTACATGCTCGAGCACAGCCGCGCCCAGGCGGTACTGGTGTCGGGCGCGCTGTTGCCGGCACTGAACAGCGCACTGGTGAAAGCCGATCACGAAGTGCACAAGGTGGTGGTGTCGCGTCCCACCGCGCCGCTGCATCCGGCGGAAGTGGAATTCGAGCAATTCCTGGCCGCGCAGTCGCCGCTCGCCAAGCCCGCCGCCACCGGCGCCGACGATCCGGGCTTCTGGCTCTATTCCTCGGGCTCCACCGGCCGCCCCAAGGGCGCGGTGCATTCCCACGCCAACCCCTACTGGACCGCCGAACTCTATGGCAAACGCATCCTCGACCTCCGCGCGGAGGACGTGTGCTTCTCGGCCGCCAAGCTGTTCTTCGCCTATGGCCTCGGCAATGCGCTGAGCTTTCCCCTGAGTGTCGGCGCCACCACGCTCTTGATGCCGGAGCGCGCCACGCCCGAAGCGGTGTTCGCACGCTGGACAGGCGAGGCCGGCGGGCCGCGACCGACGGTGTTCTTCGGCGCGCCTACCGGTTATGCCGGCATGCTCGCGCATGCTGCGTTGCCACCTCGCGAGGCAGTCGCGCTGCGTCTTGCCTCGTCGGCCGGTGAAGCGCTGCCGGCCGACATCGGTCAGCGTTTCACCGCGCATTTCGGCGTCGAGATCATCGACGGCATCGGCTCGACCGAGATGCTGCACATCTTCATGTCCAACCGCCCGGGGCGCGTGCGTTACGGCACCACCGGTTGGCCGGTGCCGGGCTACGACATCGAACTGCGTGGCGAGGACGGCGGGCCGGTGCCGGACGGCGAGCCGGGCGATCTGTACATCCACGGGCCGAGCGCCGCGATGATGTACTGGGGCAATCGCCAGAAGACGCGCGAGACCTTCCAGGGCGGCTGGACGCGCGCCGGCGACAAGTACGTGCGCAACGCCGACGGCAGCTATACCTACAGCGGTCGCAGCGACGACATGCTGAAAGTCAGCGGTATCTACGTCAGTCCGTTTGAAGTCGAAGCAACCCTGGTCGAGCACGGCGCGGTGCTGGAAGCGGCGGTGATCGGCGTCGCCGATGCTGAAGGCCTCACCAAGACCAAGGCTTTCGTGGTGTTGAAGCCCGGCGCCACGGTCAGCGAAGCCGAACTCAAAGCCTTCGTGAAGGACAAGCTCGCGCCCTACAAGTACCCGCGCCAGATAGCGTTCGTCGACGAACTGCCCAAGACCGCCACCGGCAAGGTGCAGCGTTTCAAGCTGCGCGAATCGGAAGCGGGCGGCTAGGCTCTACACGTCATCGCGGCGAATGCCGGGATGACGACGATTCGAGCGCTGACATGCGCCGTGCGGGATCTCATCGTCGCCGAAACCGGCGGCCGGCTGTATTCCGCACGCAAGCCTCGAGCGCCGCTCAGTCCGCGCCGCGGCGCCTGACTTTCACTATCTGCGCGAGGATTGCCAGGGCGATCTCCGGCGGACTGCGCGCGCCGAGGTCGAGGCCCACCGGCCCGTGCAGGCGCGCGATGACGGCGGCTGGAATGCCCATGTCTTGCAAGGTTTCGCGCCGCGCCGCGGCGGTGCGCTTGCTGCCGAGGGCGCCCACGTAAAAGGCACGACTGGCCAGTGCCTTGTGCAGTATCGGTGGATCCCATTCGTGCTCATGGAACAGCGACACGAACGCCGTCCAGCGATCGAGCGGGCCGCACTCGAAGCCGTCGGCGGTGGTCAGCGCATGGGCTTGGTGGGCGTGGGGTCGCGCCATGTCCAGGGTTTCGGTTTCCGAAGAGCAGGCGATGACTTCGAATTCCGCGGCGCGCCCGAGCTCGGCGATGAGTGGCACCAGCGGTCCCTTGCCTACCGCCCAGATGCGGATCGTCGGTTCGCATAGCCGCGCCCAAGTGCTGCCGCCATCCGGCGCGACTTCACCGGCCTCTACGCGACAGCTGCGCTGCTCGAGGTCGAATACCAGCGAGGCCGGCTGGCGCGCGTCGTTGGCGTCCAATACCTGTTGCAGATCCTGGTCGCCGAGCGTGACATCGAAAAACACGTCGATGCCGGAGCCGCAAGGCAGACGAATGTCGATGTAGGGCGAATCCTTGCCGTAGCGCACGATGCGGTTCGCGCCCTTGGCGAGACAGTCCTGCGCTTCGGCGATGATGGCGGCTTCCGCACAGCCGCCGGTGAGGTTGCCGACCGCCATGCCGTCGGCGCGGATGGCCATCTGGCTGCCGCGCGGGCGCGGCGCGGAACCGTCGACGAACACCAGGGTGGCGAGGGCGGCGCGATGCCCGTCGCGCCGCCAGGCGGCGAGGGTTGGCAGCACGTTGTTCATGTATCTGGCGGGCATGGGCGGCGTATCAATCCTGTGGCCGAGCACGTGATGATAACGGCTGCGCGCCGGACGAGTGCGCGCTTCCAGAACGTCCGGTGGCGGCAAGGCGCGCGGGCGTGATGACGGTCGTTTAACGCTCGCGCGGTTCCATGGGATGGCGGCCACCGTCTTCGTACCAGCGTCGATACTGGCCCCACCACATTTCGGCGCGCAGCTGCGCGCGGCGGCGGCGCTGCTCGGTGATGGTGTTCTCGGTGCCGATGTAGAACTTCACTTCCACCGGTTTGCCGTCGGGACATTGGCCGCGACAGATGATGGCATGCTCGATGACGCCGTCGGCGCGACGTTTCTGCTTGCGCTCGTAGGGGCCGCGACCACGCAGCTTGAAGCGGCGTGCGGCCTTGGTGCTCATGCGCCACTTGGCCGCGGCCTCGTGGGCGGCCATCACGTCGCCGTCGAAATCGCTGTAGGCAAAATACTTGGAATGGCGCACGCCGTTGACCGCCGCGCGGGCCTGCAGGCCATGGTCGTCGGGGTAGCTGATGCCGGGCCAGTGGCCGCTGATTTCAAGAGGAGAATGCTGGGGTCGTTTCCTGGGCATACAAGAAATTTCACATGCTGTCATCCCTTTCGTAGGCGTCAGTGGCTTCCAAGCCGGGCGTGCATTCTAGCGGCGGCGGCGGGCTTGCGCAGCCACCCCCATCACAAACACGGCGCCGCGGGCCGCGTGCGCGCACCACCAAAAGTGGGTTGGCGTGGTACCGACGTTTGCGCGATGCTCCGTCGGGCTTCATCCAATGGCATCAGGGGAGACGAATTCATGGCGATAGTGACTCTGCGCGGGGACTGGCTGGCGCAATCGACCGAACAGGCCATTGATACCACGCGACGCATCATCGACCCGCATCATCATTTCTTCGACAACACCGAGCATTTCCCCGATTACGATCTCGACATGCTGTGGGCCGACACCGCCACCCACAAGGTTGAGAAGACCGTCTACCTGCAATGCTGGGAGGGCTATCGCAAGGACGGACCCGAGCACCTGAAGTGCGGTCGACGCTTGGCACTACCATCCGCAGACTCCGCATCTCACCGCGCTGGCGCGCGATTTTCCCGCTACGCCCATCGTGCTCGACCACCTCGGCACGCCGGTCGGCATCGGCCAGTACGCGGGCCACGAGGAAGAGGTGTTCAAGATCTGGGCGCGCGATCTGGCGGAGCTCGCCACTTGCCCGAACGTCTGCATCAAGCTCGGCGGCATGGCCATGCCGTGGAACGGTTTTCACTTCGAAGATGCGGCCGTGCCGCCTACCTCGGACATGCTGGTCGCGAAGTGGGCGCGCTACTTCCACCACGCCATCGAGCACTTCGGCCCCGAGCGCTGCATGTTCGAAAGCAATTTCCCGGTCGACAAGTGCGCGGTCACCTACGCGTCGCTGTGGAACGCGTACAAGAAGATGGCGGCGCGTTATGGCGAGGCCGAGCAGGATGCGATGTTCCGCGGTACCGCCGCGCGCTTCTACGGGGTGTAATCCTGGCCAGGCTGTCTGGTGCATCCTGCAGGGGTGGTTGGTCAGGACGCCCGAGGCCAGGTCGGCTGCAGGGTTTGTGGGTCAGGCTTCAGCCTGACATTCGAAATCAGCGCCGCGTTCCGACCTCCACGCAAGGTGCAAATGAATTCGCACCTACGGCGCCATGCCACGCTGCGCCTTGCCGGGTGAGTAGTGGTGGTGAATGAGGATGCTGCGTTCCTTGAAGTACCAGCGTCCCCGTTCCTTCACCAGCACGTCATCGTAACGGCCGGCGAGGATGCGCACCTTGCCGTCGGCTTCGACGAAATCCGAATCGAAGTAGCTGGTGGCGGTGACGCGACCGTCCTGCTCGATGATGCAGGGCTCGAAGAGCTTGTGGCGTGGGAATCCGACCTTGCGCGGCGGTTCAAAGAAGAAGCGCGTATACCAGGCCAGGATCGCATCGCGACCGGTGTGGGATTTCTCGGTGTCGAAGGACACCGAGAACACCGCCTTGCGATGGTAGAGCGCCGCCAGGCCCGCGAGATCGCCCTTGTCGATGAGCATGCAATAACGGCTCAGCAATTGGCGCATGGCTTCGAAATCCTGGGGCGTCAATTTGGCGGCGCTGCGGCGGGTGGCCATGGCTTGCTCCTTCGGCTCATGAATGGCAGTGATTGCCTGGCGCGAGCTTAGCATCCGCCCCGCCGCCGCGGATGCCCGGCGCTCATGACTTGCCCGCGCAGCAGCCATGCGCCGCCGGCGCGGCTTCGTAACGATCGTGATGGCGCACCCATTCCATCTTGTGTGGCACGTCGCGCTCGCCGCGACCCTTGGGCGCGAGATCCAGCGCCTGGTAGGCGCCGATCATGACTTCCAGGCCACGACCGAAAGTCGAGTAGGTATGGAACACTTCATCCGCGTCATTCTTGTAGAACAGGCTGATGCCGGGCGCTTCCTCGCTCGGGAAATTCATCATCTGGTAGTTGTAATAGACCTCGCCCGCAGCGCGTTCCTCGGCCGTGAAGCTGACGTGCATGTCGTAGTTGAAGGTGCTGTCGTTCGACGACACCCAGTTGAAGCGCCAGCCCATGCGCCGGTGAAAGCGCTGGATCTCGGCGAGCGGCGCGCGCGACACCGCCACGAAGTTCACGTCGCGGTTAGCGAGATGGACGGCCATGCCGTCGACATGATCGGCCATGAACGAACAACTCGGGCAACCCTGTTCCCAGCCCGGCCCGAGCATGAAGTGCTGCACGATGAGCTGGCTGCGGCCGTCGAACAACTCGGCCAGGCGGCGCTTGCCGTCGACGCTGTCGAACACGTAGTCCTTGTCGACGCGCACCCACGGCAAGGCGCGTCGCTGGGCCGCGACTTCGTCGCGCAGGCGCGTCAATTCTTTTTCACGCGCCAGCAGTTTCCTGCGTTCGGCGAGCCACTGGTCGGGCGTGACGACGGCGTGGTTTTCGATGGTTGCCGAAGCGTTCGATGAGGTCATGGCGGTCTCCTTGCTGCGGGGCGATGTGTTGCTTTGCGATGCCAATGGAATGTGCGAATGAATTCGTACCTAGGCTGGCGTGCGCTTCGGGCGCCGAATGGCGCGCACCTTGCCGCTGGCGCCGCCGCCGGCGAAGAAGAGCTCCGCGCCGTCCGATTCCAGGCCGCTGACGCCGGTGCCGGCAGGCATTTGCAGCTGTTCGAGCACGGCGCCGCTGTCGGGATTGACGCGGCGGATCTCGCTCTCGTCGTTTTCCCAGGTGCCATGCCAGAGCTCGCCGTCCACCCAGGTCACGCCGGTGACGAAGCGGTTTGATTCGATGGTGCGCAGCACGGCGCCGCTGTCCGGATCGACCTGGTAGATGCGGCGGCCGCGGTAGGCGCCCACCCACAGGCTGCCCTCGGCCCAGGTCAGGCCGGAATTGCCGTCCTTGCCCGGCGCCGGTATCGAGCCCAGCACTGCGCCATCGGCAAGCCGGATCTTGTCGATGCGTCCGCCCACCAGTTGGTAGAGATGTGCGCCGTCGAAGGCGGTGCCGGCATCGTTGGCGCGCTCGAAGGTGCGCACCTGCTCGCCGCTGTGCGGGTCGAAGGCCAGCAGGCGCTCGTCGGTGGCGGCCCACACGTGGCGCCCGTCATGGGTCACGCCATGGATATGGGGCGCGTCGGGGAAGGGACCGTACTCGCGCACGATCTCGGCCGGCAGCGGCATGGCATTCACGGGTTGCTCGTCGATGGATTGCTTCATGGGGCCTCGCTCGTGCGCCGCGGGGTTGGCGCCGTGGAGTCACTTTATGCCGCCGGCGACACGGCCGGGAGTAACAAGATTGGCGTGAATCCGGCGAGCGGTGGTGCCAGCCAGCGCTGGGTGCGGGCACGGCCGATGGTGCGCACGCGTCCTTCAGCCAGCAGTTCGACGAGCGCGCGCTGCACGGTGCGCTGACTGGCGTTGAGCGCCAGCGCCAGCGCCGAGGTCGACCACGCCGCGCCGTCGGCAAGCAAGGCCAGCAGCGACGCGCGTTGGCCTTCCATGGGCGGCGCCAGCACCACCACCGTGGCGGGTGCCGCGAGCTCCAAGGCAAAGCCGCCGGCGGTGGCGGTGATGCGCGCGGCCGGCGCCAGCAGCGCGCGCAATCGACCGACTTCGACGCGCAGTCGCGCGCGATGACTGTCGTCCGGTCGGCGCGTATTGAAGACCGTCGCAATCAGCACGCCGCGTGGCACTTCGCGCGGCCAGGCCGTGGCCAAGGCGCGCGCGATGGCGAACAACACCGGGCGCCGCGTCAACGCCGTCCACTGGCCGCCACGGCGTACACCGTGGCGGCAGGCGTCCAGCACCCAGGCCTCGGACGTCATCAGTGCCGCAACCTCGTCCAGGCGCACGCTCTGTTCACTCGTGGCGGTGAGGAGGCGCGCCGCCGGCCGTGCGAAGTTGGTGCGCATCTCCGCGACTTCGGCCACGAGCTGCGGCACGGCGGCCGCGCGCGCGGCTGATTCCGCGCTGGCGAGGGCCGCCTGCGCGGCGGCAACGCGCAGCATGCGCAAGGCCAGCTCGCATTCGAGCAAGGCCGCGACCGCGCGCAGGGCCGGAGGCAAACCCTGCGCATCGATGTCGTGCAGCATCCCGCTCGCAGCGTCGAGACGCCCCAGCAACAGCACGCCGCGCGCGGCGATGAGGCGCGCCTGCATGGCATTGGCATGATCGCCCTGGTGAGCCAGCGCTTGCGCGGCGGCCACCAAGGTGCGCGGCCGCGTGGTGAATTCGCGCATTGCCAAGGCCACTTCGGCTTCCGCCACCACGCAGCGTGCGTGCGCCGCCGGCGCGCGATGTCCGAAACGGCGCGCCGCGCGCCGCAACAGTTCGCGTGCTCGCGGGTACTCACCGAGTTGCGCCATGGCGATGCCACGCAGCGCCAGGGCGGCCGGTTCGTCGCGCAGCGCGATGTGCCGCAACGCCGTCAGCGAATCGCCGGCGGCGAGCGCACGCGCGGCGGCATCGATGGAGGCATCCATGCGCCTAGGCTAGCGCACCTGCCAACGGCGCGACATGCCGGGCCGCGCCTGGGGTGGGCGCGATGGCCCATCTGTGCAATTCTCGCCATCATCCGCAGTGACCATGGAGCGCACGATGGCCAACAAGCAGCCCACTCATGATCGCCGGGCGACCGCCACGCCACCAAGCGTGACGACGCACGGCGTCGCGGCCCTGGCCGGCGCGACCGGCCTGTCCCTGACGCCGCAACGCATCGCGGTGGTGCAACCCATTCTCGCCGCGTGGCTCGCCGACAGCGCGGCCCTGAATGCACTCATGCAAGCCGATACGCATCGCGAGGTCGTGCCGATCACGGTCTTGCGCCATGCACCGCACGACGCGGAAGGGGGCTGACATGGCGGCCGACGACGCGTTGTCGAACCTGTCGCTGGCCGAGGCCGCACGCCAGGTGCGCGATGGCCGGGTGTCGCCGGTGGAACTCGTTGAAGCGTCGCTCGCGCGCATCGGCGCGCTCGACAGTCGCCTGCATGCCTTCATCAGCGTATTCGCGGACCAGGCGCTGGAAGTCGCCAAGGCGATGGAGATCATGGCGCGCGCCGGCCACCTGCTCGGGCCTTTGCACGGCGTGCCGATAGCGCTCAAGGACAACATCGCCGTGCAAGGCTTTCCGACCACCGCCGGCAGCAAGATCCTGGCCGATGCGGTGTCGATGGAAGACGCCACCGTCGCGCGGCGGTTGCGCCAGGCCGGCGCTGTCTTCATCGGCAAGCTCAACATGCATGAGTTCGCGTGGGGCGGCACGTCCGCCAATCCGCATTACGGCACCGTCGCCAATCCGTGGAACACCGCGCGCTTCGCCGGCGGTTCGAGTGGCGGTTCCGGCGCCGCACTGGCCGCGCGCATGTGTTACGGCACTTTGGGCACCGATACCGGCGGCTCGATTCGTCTGCCCGCCGCCATCAATGGCGTGGTCGGCATTCGTCCGACCTACGGTCGGGTGAGCAACCACGGCATCGTACCGCTGGCCTGGAGCATGGATACCGCCGGGCCGATGGCGCGTGACGCGGCGGACTGCGCGCTGATGTTCCAGGTGATGGCTGGCCATGATCCCCGCGACCCCACCACCGATGCCTGCGCGGTCAGCGATTACTGCGCGCTGCGCGAAGACGTGCTGGACGGCCTGCGCATCGGCGTCATCCCCGGCTACTTCGACGCGCATCTGCAAAAGCCGGTGCACGACGCGGTGTCGCGCGCACTTGCGCAACTGGCCAGCCTCGGCGCGCATGTGGTCGACGTCGCGATTCCCAACATCGACGCCAACATCTCCGCGCAGTTGACCATCGAGGCCAGTGAGCCCAGCACTTATCACCAACAATGGTTGCGCGAGCGGCCCGAGGATTATGGCGAGGACGTGCGCACCTTGCTGGAAGTTGGTGAACTGCTGCCCGCCACCCACTACCTGCAGGCGCAGCGCTATCGCAGCACCTTGCGTCGCGATTTCCTTGCCGCGTTCCGCAAGGTCGACGTGTTCATCTGTCCGACCTTGCCGTTCACCGCCACGCCGCTGGGCGCGACGGAAGTGGTGATTGAAAACGACACGCCCGAAGACATGCTGGGCGCCATCATGCGTTTCACCGGCATCCCGAGCCTGACCGGCCTGCCGGCCTTGAGCGTGCCCTGTGGCTTCGACGGCGACGGCATGCCGATAGGCATGCAGATCATCGGTCGGCCGTTCGATGAACAGTTGTTGTTCAACGTTGCGCGTGCCTATCAAGAGGTGACGGACTTCGCGACGCGTGCGCCGGCGCTGTAGTTGCAAGGGCTTCTAATCGCAGCTGAAACCTTTGATCTCAGGCTGAAGCCCGACCCACAATAGGGTGCGCTCGTCTTGGTCGGGCTGAAGCCTGACCTGCGGTGGAATGCGCCCCCACTATCGGGGAGTGATCAGTCGATGGCGAAGCCGTGCTTCGCGATCGGGAATGCACACGCCCGGCCGCGATTCGTTATGCTGGCGGCGCCGGACGTCATGACGAAATCACGGGGAGCGCGCGCATGTCCTACGACTTGTTGATCAAGAACGGTACCGTCGTGGACGGCACGGGCGCGGCGCCCGTGCGGGCCGACGTCGGCGTCAAGGACGGCGTCATCGTCGAAGTCGGCAAGCTCGACGGCGCCGCCGCGCGGGTCGTCGACGCCGGCGATCTCATCGTCGCGCCGGGTTTCGTCGATCCCCATACCCATTACGACGCGCAGATCTGCTGGGACGATGTCACCTCGCCGTCCTGCTGGCACGGCGTCACCACCATCATGCTCGGCAACTGCGGCGTGGGTCTCGCGCCGTGCCGCCCTGAAGCGCGCGAAATGGCGGCCTGGGATCTCGTCAACGTCGAGGCCATTCCCTTCGACGTGTTGAAGCAGGGCGTGACCTGGGACTGGGAAAGCTTTCCCGAGTACATGGCGGCGGCCGCGCGGCGCGGCAGCGGACTCAACATGGGCTTCCTGTGCGCGTTGACGCCGTTTCGTCATTACGTGATGGGCGAGGCGTCGATGGAGCGCGCCGCCAGCGTCGCGGAAATGAACGAGGTGACGGGTTTGCTGCGCGAGGCGATGGAAGCCGGCGCCTTCGGTTTCACCACCACCAGCGCGCCCCAGCACCTCGGCTACAAGGGCCGGCCGCTGGCCTGCCGTCTCGCCAGCCACGATGAACTGCGCAGCTATTCGCGCGTGCTGCGCGATCTCGGTCGCGGCTCGATTGAAATCGCGCTCACCAGCCAGGCCTCCAAGGTCAACGCGGAAGAGCGCGCGCTGCTGGAATTGTTCCTGACCGAATCGGGCCGCCCGGTGACGTGGCTGGCCTTGCTCAACCGCGACGATGATCCGGACGCGGTGCAGAACACCCTGGTCGAGACCGCCGATCTCATCGCGCGCGGCGCGATTCCGCAATGCACCTGCCGGCCGTTCATTTTCCAGATCGATTGTTCCAAGCCCTTCATCCTCGCCAGCATGGCGTGCTGGGTGCCGGTCTTGAATCAACCGCTCGAGCGCCAGATCGAAATCCTGCGTTCGCCGCAGTTCCGCGCCGAATTCCGCGAGGCCCTGAAGCGTCCGTTGATCTTCACCGGGCGCTGGGAAGTGATGACGGTGCTGGAAACCCACAGCCCGCACCTGGAAAAGTATCTTGGCCGCCATATCGCCGAGATTGCCCAGGAGCGCGGCGCCGATCCGCTCGACACCTTTCTCGATCTCGCGATCGAGGACAACCTCGCCATGCAGTTCAACTACATCCTGTTCAATGCCGACGAGAGCCGCATTCCCGAACTCATCACCGACAGCCGCACCATGATTGGCCTGTCCGACGGCGGCGCCCACGTCGACAGCATCTGCGATGCCGGCTACGCCACCTACCTGCTCGGCACCTGGGTGCGTGAGCGCCAGGCCATGAGTCTCGAGCATGCGGTCAAACGCATCACGTCCGAACCGGCGGATTTTTTCGGCATTCGCAAACGCGGCCGCATCGCGCCCGGCATGGCGGCGGACTTCGCGGTGTTCGACCTCGCCACCGTCGGCTCCGATGTGACCGGCACCATGCGCCGTGACCTGCCGGGCGGCGGCCGGCGCCTGGTGATGACGGCGCGCGGCGTCGAATACACCATCGTCAATGGCCAGGTGCTGTTCCAACACGGCGTTGACAGCGGCGCGCGCGCCGGCCAGGTACTGCATTCGGCGACGGCCTGACAGGCCGCGTCCGCTCAACCATCAACGCAAGCCAAGAGGTGCTCCATGACCTGTCTCGTGCATATCGAATTCCGCGCCAAGCCCGAAACCGTCGATACACTGCTCGGCTGGCTGCGCCAGATCCTGCCGGACACGCGCTGCCGTGAAGGCTGTGTGTCGGTGTCGGTCACGCGCAACCAGGATGACCCGAACAACTTTGCTTTCGTTGAGCTGTGGGACAGCCGTCAGCATTACGAGCGCTATTTCGCGTGGCGCGAGAGCGAGGGCGTGTTGACCGAACTTGCCCGATTCGTCGACGGCGAAGCGAAGTTCCGCTTCTTCGATATCGTCGGACTGTGAGCCCGACGCGCTAGGCACCGCGCTGCTCGTCACGCCAGCGCAGCAGCTGGAACCAGGCGAGCAGGGCGGTGAAGAGCATGGTGAAGACGCTGGCCAGCATCATGGTTTCGAGCAGGTCCGCCGCCTGCCAGGCCTGACCGCTGGGGTCACTCACGCTGAAGTCGGGCACGATGGCGAACAGCAACGGAAACTGCAGCGCGATCAGCAGCCAGAACACGATGGGCTGCAGCCAATAGCTGAAGTCGTCAATCACGCGCACCGTGGCCGCGGCGCGCGCCAGCGTCGCCGAGAAGCCGACGTAGATGATCAGCATGGTCAGCATCCAGCCAAAGAAATTCATCCAACCCACGCCGAAGTAGCCGCCGCCCTCGGCCCAGACCCAGTCGCGGTTGAGGGTGCCGCCGATGGGGTCCACGCACAGATCCCAGGCGGTGGTGATGAATGCCGCGATCAGCGGCCGCGCGATGAAGGGCGTCACGCGGCGCGCGCTGAAGGCGTCGCCCAGCAACACGCCCGCCAGCACCCAGCCGATGTAACCCGCCACCGCGAATATCGGGCCGACCAGCAGCGGCGCCTTGCCGAGCTGCGGTCCCATGCGCGCGGTGTGTTCGTAATCACCGAAAGGAAAGCCGGTGGCGACGCTGCTGTTCTCGGCGAGGTAGCTCACCAGCATCGCGATGAGGAAATACTGGCCGATGCCACGCCAGCCATAACGCGGCGCGCCGTGAGCCAAGGTGAAGGCGGTCATCAAGGCGACGTTGATGTAGCGCGCCGTCACCGCGCCGAGCAGGTTGGGCGCGAACAGGCTGGTGAGCGTGACCAGCAGCCACGCACCGATCAAGGCCCAACACCATGCGGCCGGTACACCGGTCTCGTCGTTCGCGATCATCATGTCTCCCCGCCGATTCTCGGCGACCGGGAAAGTCGCCCGTGACCATGATGGGCAATGGAGCGGCGCCCGGCAATGTCATGCACGGGCCGCGGTTACTTGGAGCGCGCGGCGCGTCGTGCTGCAATGGCGAGCAACATGGTGCCGACGGGCGCGCGAGGCGAGAGACCACCAACATGACCACGACCATCGATCATCGCGTAGCAAGCAGCCGCGCCGGCTTGTCGGTGATGCTGCGCAACAAGTGCGGTGGCCTCGATGCGCCACCGGTGTTGTTCGTGCACGGCGCCACCTATCCGTCCAGCGTGACCTTCGATTACCCGGTCGACGGCGTGTCGTGGATGGACGTCATGGCCAAGGCCGGCTTCGACGCCTGGTGTATCGATCTGCTGGGCTACGGCGCCGCGGACCGCCCGCCGGAAATGGCGGTGGCCGCCGACGCGCATGGCCCGATAGTCGACACCGCCGACGCGGTGGCCGATGTGAAGCGCGCCATCGACTTCATCCTCGCCGCGCGCGACCGAGCGACGCTCGACCTGATTGGTTACTCGTGGGGTACCGCCATCGGCGGCCAGGTCGCGACGGACTGCCCCGCGCGCGTGCGTCGCCTGGTGCTGGCGGGCGCGCTGTGGGTGCCGGAAGGGCCGATGCAGGTGGCGGTCGACGGGCCGCTCGGCGCCTATCGGCTGGTGAGCGAAGAGGCTACCGTCAAACGCTGGACCGTCGGTCTCGACGATGCGCAGAAGAACGCCATCGGTTCGGCCGCCAGCCGCGAGCAATGGGCGCGCGCGGCGGTGGCGTCCGACCCGCAAGCGGCGCGCCATACGCCGCCACGCCTGCGCGCGCCGACCGGCGTCGTCAAGGACGTCAGCGAGTATTGGATGCAGGGCCGGCCGACCTGGGACCCCGCGGCGGTGCGCTGCCCGGCCCTGGTGGTGGTTGGTGAATGGGACCACGAGACCACGCCCGCGCAAGGCCGTGAAGTATTCGCGCGCCTGACCGCCGCCGACACGCGACGCTTCGTGATGATAGGCGGCGCCACCCACCTCATGCTGCTCGAGCGTCAGCGTCAGCAGCTGTACGAAGTGGTGACGGGTTTCCTGTGACTCACGCCGACCGCAGATCGATCATGTCCTGCAGCAGCACCGCGACCTGCGCGTGGTCATCGAGAAAATAGCGCGCCGCCGAACGCACCCCGCCGTTGCCGACCCGCACCGTCAGCCAGTGGCTGGCGGCGATGGCGAATGCGGATTCGTCGTTGACGTCGTCACCGAGAAACACCGCGGCCTCGACGCCTTCCATGTCCACCAGGCGCTTGAGCGCAGCACCCTTGTCCGGCGCATGGGCCGCGGTCACGTTCACCACGCACTTGCCGTAGGTCAAGGTCAGCGGCGCCTCGAGGCGCGTCAGCAGCGAACGGATCCAGGTCGCCGCGGCCTCGCGGTTGCGCGCCATGCGGTAATGCAGCGCAATCGACAAGCCCTTGTCTTCGACCTGGACGCCGTGCTCGCGCAGTTGCTGCTGATGGAGATCGAGCAGGGCGCGCGGCGCATCGAGGATCTGGCGATACAGGTCGAGTGACCGCTCATCGAAGCCTTCGGCGCCGTGGTTGCCAATCACGTAGCGCGGCTCGAAGCCGAGGCGCGTGCTGACGTCGCTGACCGAGCGGCCGGTGATGATGGCGACCGGCAGCAGCGCGCCGAGGCGCGAGATGCGCCGCATCACGCTGAGCGGCATGGCGGCGTCCTGCGGATTGGTCACCAGCGGCGCCAGCGTACCGTCGAAATCGAAGGCCAATAGCGGCGAACGCGCCATCACCGTACGCAGCGCCGCCTTGCCGTCCGCGCTGAAGATATGTTTCACGACACGCCGGTCTGGCGTTGTACGCGCGCTTCGACGCGCTGCCGTACGCGTGCCCGGCTGGCGTCGGTCAACATGCGGCCGGCCCAGCGAAACACGTTGTATTCGCGCACGATGGTGCGCAGGCTGAGCATGCGTTCGCGCTGCTCGCCATCCGGCATGGTGAGGGCGCGGGCCAGTGCGTCGGCGGTCTCCTCGATGTGATAGGGATTGACGATCAGGGCCTCGGTCATCTCGCGCGCGGCGCCGGCGAAGCGGCTCAGGATCAGCACGCCGCGCTCGTCGTCGCGTGCCGCGACATATTCCTTGCACACCAGGTTCATGCCATCGTGCAGGCTCGTCACCAGGCACACATCGGCCGCGCGGTAGAGTTCCACCACGGCCTCTTGATCATGATGGCGCGTGACCAGCACCACCGGTTGATAGCTGCCTTCGCCGAAGCGCGCATTGATGCTGGCGGTCTGTTCGCGCAGTCGCGTTTCGAAACTGCGGTATTCCTCCAGCGAACTGCGTGACGGCGCGGCGACCTGCACCAGCACGAACTGTCCGCGCCACTGTGGATGCTTTTCCAGCAGGCGCTCGACCGCGTTGAGGCGCTCGAGTATGCCCTTGGTGTAGTCGAGCCTGTCGATGCCGAGCGCGATGCGCGCGGTGGGCGGCAGGCCGAGGCGCGTCACCACCGCGGCGCGGCAGTCCTCGGCGCTGGCCTGCGCGACACCCTGCTCCAGCAGCGGCCAGGCGATCGAGATCGGATAACTCTCGACGCGGGTTTCGTCGTTCTGATGGGAAATGACCGAGTGCTCGTGTTCGATGCGCGCCTCGAGATAGCGGTCGACGGTCTCGAGGAAATTGCGGCAGTGATAACGGGTGTGGAAGCCGACGATGGTGCTGCCCAACATGCCCTGCAACAGTTCGCGGCGCCATGGGCAGATGCCGAAGGACTCGGGATTCGGCCACGGAATGTGCCAGAAGATGAGGATGGTGGCGCGCGGCAGGCGTTCGCGGATCATGGCCGGCAGCAGCGCGAAGTGATAATCCTGCACCAGCACCAGCGGATTGTCGTCGCGCGCCTCGCTCACCACCGCATCGGCGAACCGTTGATTGACTTCGCGATAGCGTGCCCAGTCGTCTTCGCGGAACACCGGCCGCACGTGCGCGACGTGACACAAGGGCCACAGCCCCTCGTTGGCAAAGCCATAGTAATAGCCCTGCTCCTGCTCCGGCGTCAGCCATAACCGGCGCAGGCTGTAGTCGTCAGTGCCGGGCGGTACGCGCAGGCAATCGTGCGCGTCGACCACCGCGCGATCGGCAGTGCCGCTGCCGTGGGCGATCCAGGTGCCGGAACAGGCGCGCATGACGGGCTCGATGGCGGTGACGAGACCACTGGCCGGGCGACGCACGACGATGCTGTCGTCTGCGTATTCGTGGATGTAGGGTTCGCGGTTCGACACCACGATCACCTGCTCGCCGCGCAGCTGGGTGTTGAGCAAGGAGCGCAGGCGTTCGGGCGTCCACTCCGCTTCCGGGCCGAGCGCACGGCGGAATTCATCCTCGAGGTCGCGCAGCCGCGCGCGCAGATCGTCGGCGAGCGGCGCGAGTTCCGGCACCACTTCGTCGGACACCGGCGCGCGCAAATCGCCGCCCAAGAGGGCACGCGTGCCCTTCAGCCAGTCGTCCCAACTGGCGCGTGCCACGATGATGGTGATCAGCGAGGTCAGCACGCCGAGCGCCACCAACATGCCGAGCAGGTAGCGCTTGGTGGTCTTGCTGCGGTTCGTGACAAAACTCAGATCGTGCAGCGTGACGATGGCCGCCAGCCGCCGGTTGTCGCTGCTGACTTCATGATGACCGACATGCACGCGGCCGCCGGCCACCTTGATGCGCGCATGGGGCTCGACGTTCAGCGCCTTGGCGCGGTCGCAGGACAGGTCGCGGGGATAGAGCTCGGTGGCGACCAGCAATCGCCCGTCCAACGAACACAGGCCGATGGCGACCAGGCGCTCGTCATGCAATACCCGCTCGAAGGCGGCATGCAAACGTGGCAGATCGTCGACGTCCAGCGCATCGGCAATCGAATCGGCCATCGAGTTGGCAATCAATTCGTCGCGCAGGTTTAGATCGCGCACGAACCAGCGCAGCGTCAGCCTGTCCATCAAGGGCAACGTGAGATAGGCCACGCCGATCAGCATCACCAGCAAGGGCGTGATGAAGCGCAGTTGCAGCCGTAATTTCGTCATGCGAGGTCGCACGGTCGTTTCTGGCGTCGCATCTTCTCGACCTTAGCGCCATGACAGAACACCTGCAAGCCGGTCAATGCAATGTTGCGAATGTGGCGGGCAAGATGAAACACGGCGACTTGAATATGCAAAGCGTGCAGCTAGCATCGGTTTCATGCATACGCAAACGCAGCAGGCCTGCTCACATCGGCGTGCGACGCTCGATCTTGCGCTGATCGGCAATTGCACCATCAGCGCCTTGATCGACCGCTGTGCGCGCCTGGTGTGGTGTTGTCTGCCACGCTTCGATGCCGATCCGGTGTTTCACGCCTTGCTCGATTCGCGCGACGAACTGCCGCGCGATGGCAGTTTCGCGGTGGAACTGCTCGATCATCAGCGCAGTGAGCAGGACTACGATGCGGGCACCGCGGTATTGCGCACGCGCCTGTTCGATTCGAACGGACAGGGCGTCGAGGTCACGGATTTCGCGCCGCGCTTTTCCGATCACGGGCGCACGTTTCGTCCGTCGCAACTGGTCAGGCGCATCCGGCCGCTGCATGGCGCGCCCCGCATACGGGTGATCCTGCGGCCGCGCCATGACTGGGGCGCGGGCGTGCCCACCGTGACGCGCGGCAGCAACCACCTGCGTTTCGTGATGCCGCATGGCACGCTGCGCGTGACCACCAACCTGCCCCTGACCTATGTGGTCGGCGAAACCTGGTTCGCGCTGCGTGACGGCGTGAGCATGGTGCTGGGCCAGGATGAAACCCTGGAAGGCGGCCTGGAAGCGACCGCGCGCGCGTTCGAGGAGCAGACCTGTCGCTACTGGCGGCGTTGGACGCGACGCCTGGCCGTGCCGCTCGACTGGCAGGACGCGGTGATCCGCGCGGCCATCACCTTGAAGCTCTGCCAGTACGAGGATACCGGCGCGATCGTCGCGGCCATGACCACCAGCATTCCCGAGGCGCCCCACACCATGCGCACCTGGGATTACCGCTACTGCTGGCTGCGCGATGCGTTCTTCGTGGTGCGCGCGCTCAACAGCCTGTCGGAAGTCGGTACCATGGAAACCTATCTCGGCTGGCTGTACGACGTCGCGCAGGACAGCGCCGGCGGCCACATCCAGCCGCTGTTCGGCATCGGACTCGAAAAGGAACTGCCGGAGCGCAGCATCGACCACCTCGCCGGCTACCGCGGCATGGGGCCGGTGCGTGTCGGCAACCAGGCGCAGCAGCATTTCCAGCACGACGTGTACGGCAACATCGTGCTCGGCGCGGCCCAGGCGTTCCACGATCATCGCCTGTTTCCGGCGCGGCAACCTCGACGACTTCAAACTGCTGGAGAGCATCGGCGAGCAAGCCTGGCGTCTGCACGATCAGCCCGACGCGGGCATGTGGGAATTGCGCACCCGGGCTCGGGTGCATACCTCGTCCGCCATCATGTGCTGGGCGGCCTGCGATCGCCTGGCCAAGGTCGCGGCCAGTCTCAAGGCCGAGGCCCGCGTCAGCCATTGGCGCGAGCGCGCCGATGCGATCAAGACGCGCGTGTTGAACGAGAGCTGGAATGACAAGCGCCAGGCGTTTGTCGAGAGCTTCGGCGGCGAATACCTCGATGCCAGCGTGTTGTTGATGCCGGAAGTGGGCTTTCTCGACGCGCGCGATGAGCGGTTTCGCAAGACCTTCGCCTGCCTGGAACGCACGCTGTGCGATGGGCCTTTCATGCGCCGCTACGAGGCGGCGGACGATTTCGGCCTGCCCGAGACGGCCTTCAATGTCTGCACGTTCTGGCGCGTCGACGGGCTGGCGCGCCAGGGACGGCTCGACGAAGCGCGCGAGATCTTCGAGGTGATGCTGAGTCACGCCAACGCCGCCGGCCTGCTGTCCGAGGATCTCGCGCCCCAGACCGGCGAACTGTGGGGCAACTTTCCCCAGACCTATTCCATGGTCGGCATCATCAATGGCGCGGTGCGCCTGTCACGAGGCTGGGACCAGGTGGTGTGAGTCGCGAGCGCGGCGCGATGGGTCGCAGGACCGCGCTGTGCTAACGTCAGGGCTGTCATGTCGGCAGGTTCCCACGCAATGAAACCCAGCTTATCCCCGCGCGCGGTGTGCGCGTGACTGAATCGGCGCTGGCCGGCTGGCGCGAATGGGTGTCCTTGCCGACACTCGGCATCGCGCGCATCAAGGCCAAGCTCGATACCGGCGCGCGCACCTCGGCGCTGCATGCGCTGCGCACCGAGCGTTACATCGAGGGCGGCGTGCCCCATGTGCGTCTGCACGTCCAACCGCGCCAGCGCGACGGCGGCCGCGTGCTGGTGGTCGAGACCGCCATCATCGATGAGCGCACGGTGTCCGATTCGAGCGGGCACCGCGAGCGGCGCATCGTGGTCGCCTCCGAACTCGCTTTGGGCGGCGCGCGCTGGCCGATAGAATTGACCATCACCAATCGTGACTCCCTGCGGTTTCGCATGCTGCTCGGGCGCAGCGCCATGCAAGGCCATCTCATCATCGACCCGGACCGTTCCTACGTGCTGGGCAAACCGGACAAGGCAAAACTCAAGGTCGCGCGCCGCGCGCGACCGGCACACTCATGAAAATCGGCATTCTCTCGCGCAATCCCAAGCTCTATTCCACGCGACGGCTGGTGGAAGCGGCACGTGCGCGCGGCCACTCGGTGCGGGTCATCGACGTGCTGCGTTGTTACATGGACATCACCTCCCACAACCCGACCATCCATTACAAGGACGAAGAACTCACCGAGTTCGACGCCGTGATCCCGCGTATCGGCGCCTCGGTCACCTATTACGGCACGGCGGTGGTGCGGCAGTTCGAGATGATGGGCACTTTTTCGGTCAACGAGTCGGTGGCCATCAGCCGCTCGCGCGACAAGCTGCGCTCGCTGCAATTACTGTCGCGCGAGGGGCTCGGCCTGCCGATCACGACCTTCGCGCACTCGCTGGACGACGTCGACGGCCTCATCGACGAGGTCGGCGGCGCGCCGCTGGTGATCAAGGTGCTGGAAGGCACCCAGGGCCTGGGCGTGGTGCTGGCCGAGACCAAGAACGCGGCGAAGAGCGTGATCGAGGCCTTCATGGGCCTCGACGCCAACATCCTCGTGCAGGAGTTCATCAAGGAATCCGCCGGCTGCGACATTCGTTGCCTGGTGGTCGGCGGCGAGGTGGTGGCGGCCATGCAGCGCTCGGGGGCGCCCGGCGAATTCCGCTCCAACCTGCATCGCGGCGGCGCAGCAAGCGCGGTCGAGATCACGCCCGACGAGCGCTCCACCGCCGAGCGCGCCGCCAATACCCTCGGCCTCAACGTGTGCGGCGTGGATCTGCTGCGCTCCAATCACGGGCCGGTGATCATGGAGGTCAATTCCTCGCCCGGCCTGAAGGGCATCGAGCAGGTGTCGGGCAAGGACATCGCCGGCATGATCATCGGCTTCCTCGAAGGGCAGGGCGCCGGCTCCACCACCCGTACGCGTGGACGGGGCTGAGTCCATGACGGCCGCGCCGCTGTTGATCGCCGGCACCCATGTCAGCGCCGGCACGCGCGTCAAAATCGAGTTTCCGCTCGCTGACCTGTATACCTACGGCCCGCTCTCGATGCCCATCGAAGTGGTGCGTGGACGCCAGGACGGCCCCACCGTGTTCGTGTCCGCCGCCATCCACGGCGACGAGATCAACGGCATCGAGATCATCCATCGCCTGCTGCGCCAGCACACCACCTTGCGCCAGCTGCGCGGCACCTTGATCTGCATACCGATAGTCAACGTGTTCGGCTTCATCAACCAGACCCGTTACCTGCCCGACGGCCGCGATCTGAACCGGTCTTTTCCCGGCTCCGAGCGCGGCTCCCTGACCTCGCGGGTCGCGCACCTGTTCCTGCGCGAGATTGCCGCGCGCTGCGACTACGGCATCGATCTGCACACCGCCGCGGCGCATCGCAACAACCTGCCGCACATACGCGCCAATCTCGACGACAAGGAGACGCTGCGCATCGCGCGCAGCTTCCAGGTGCCGGTGCTGCTCAATTCCAACACGCGCGACGGTTCGCTGCGCCAGGCGGCCGGCGAACTGGGGGTCAAGGTGGTGCTGTTCGAGGGCGGCGAGCGCCTGCGCTTCAACGAACACGTGATCCGCATCGGTCTCGACGGCGTCATCAATGCACTGCGCACGCTCGGCATGTTGCCGGCGCGCGCCGCGCGCGAAGCGCTGGCCAAGCCGGTGGTGGCGCGCCATACGCGCTGGTTGCGCGCCGCGCGCAGCGGCATACATCGTATCGAAGTGAAGCTCGGCCAGCGCGTGCGGCGCGGCGACCGCCTGGGCGTGATCTCCGATCCTTTCGGCGCGGTCGAAGACGAGGTGCGCTCGGAACTCGATGGCATCGTCATCGGCCAGACCAGCCTGCCGCTGATCAACGAAGGTGACGCCTTGTTCCACCTCGCGCGCTTCGATCGCCTGAGCGCCGCCGAACGCGCCATGCAGGGCAAGCGCGGCCTGATCGATCTCGCCGATACCCAGCCGCCCGACGTCGAACCGCCGACCTATTGATCTCGCCCAACAGGCGCGAGCGCAGCGCTCCGCGGCGGCCCGAGTCGCGCGATATGGCACTGCACAATTGATGCTGATCACTTGTCGCGCGATGCCTCGCGCGCCGATGATTCGAAGCGGCTCCGCACACGCCTTGGAGCGGTTGCGCGCCCGGTAACTATAAAGTCTAATTGGTACCGAATAAGCATCTGCCTACATTGATCGGGTGTGTTGCCTCACACCTGCTTATCGCCTTATCGACGGCCTGGCAGCACGACACTGCATCGCTTTTTTTGGGGAGGAATGCGCACGCCATGGGCATCTTGGTCAACATCGACAACGGTGGCACTTTCACCGATGTCTGTATCAGTGACGGAAACAAGGTCGTGCACGCGAAGTCGCCGACCACGCCCCACGATCTGACGCAGTGTTTTCTGGAAGTACTGAAGCGCGGCTCGCGCGAATTGTTCGGCGAGGACGACGCGGCGCGCCTGATCCGCGAAGCCGATTGCCTGCGCTA
The DNA here is from genome assembly GCA_016719885.1 of Pseudomonadota bacterium. Taxonomy (NCBI): domain Bacteria; kingdom Pseudomonadati; phylum Pseudomonadota; species Pseudomonadota bacterium. The sequence goes on from JADJYF010000019.1 coordinate 38,547, forward strand.
TTCGACCACCTCCGGCACCAATGCCGTGGTCGAGCACAAGGGCACGGCGGTGGCGCTGCTGGTCGATGCCGGGCAGGAACAGAGCGTGTACGGCGCCATCTCCAGCCTTGGTGACAACTCGCTGTGGAACGCGATGGTGCCGCAGGCGCCGGTCGGCATCAAAGTCGGCAAGGATGGCGCCATCGACGCCGGCGAGCTGACTTCCATCATCAACCAGCTGCTGGCCCAGGGCGCGCTGCGCCTGGTGGTGGCCCTGTCCTCGGAGGCCGCGGAACAGAACATCAAGTCGGCGCTGCTCGATCGCTATCCGCGCCACCTGTTGGGCGCCATCCCGTTCCTGATCTCGTCGGAACTGGCGCAGGATTCCAACCTTGCCCGGCGCACCGTCACGGCGGTGGTCAATTCCTACCTGCATCCCGGCATGGAGCACTTTCTGTACGGCGCGGAAAACATCTGCAAGGAGCAGCATCTGCGCCGTCCGCTGCTGATTTTCCGTAACGATGGCGATTCGGCGCGCGTGGCCAAGACCACCGCCATCAAGACCTGGGGCTCCGGCCCGCGCGGCGGCCTGGAAGGTTCGCTGGCCTACGCCCGTCATTACGACCTGGACGCGGTGGTGGCGATGGACGTGGGCGGTACCACCACCGATATCTCGGTGGTGCTGGACAAGACCGTCAAGCAGCTCGCCTACGGCGAAATCGAAGGCGCGGCGACCTCCTTCGCGCTGCCCACCATCCACAGTTTCGGCGTTGGCGGCAGCTCGGTGCTGCGTGTCGCCAATGGCGCCATCACCATCGGCCCCGACTCGGTCGGCGCCGCGCCCGGGCCGGCCTGTTTCGGCCGTGGCGGCACTTCGGCGACGCTGACCGACGCCCTGCTGGTGGCCGGTGTGCTCGACCCCAACAAGTACCTCGGCGGCGAACTGGTGCTGGACCGCGCGCGCGCCGAACAGGCCATCCGCACCCACATCGCCGAACCGCTCAAGGTCGAGCTCGAGCAGGCGGTGGCGGCCATCATCAGCGCGTTCCAGGCGACCGCCGGTCGCCACGTCAGCGATGCCGTCAAGGCCTCGGGGCGCGACCCGGCCAAGGCCGTATTGCTCGCTTTCGGCGGCGGCGGTCCGATCATCGCGTCGGGTATCGCCAGCGCGGCGGGCATGAAGCGCGTGCTCATTCCGCGCCTGTCGTCGGTGTTTTCGGCTTTCGGCATCGGTTTCAGCCATCTCGCCCATGAATACCAGGCGCCGGTTGCAGCCAATGGCGATATCTCGGCGGTGCGCAGCGACCTGCGCCGGCGCGTCGAACGCGACATGTACGGCGAAGGCGTGGACCCGGCCAAGTGCCGTTACGACGTGACGCTGTGGGCGGCGGCCGGCGAGTTCGCGGTCGAGCGTCCCCAGAGTGGCGACACGGCCAGCGTCGGCGCCGGTGAAAGCGACCCGCGTCTGACGGTGCGCGCGATCTTCGAATTGCCCACCACCCAACTGCTGGCCGACACCGTGAAGAGCTACAACGCGGTCAAGGGCGGCGCCACGGTCGACATCAACCTCGATGGCAAAGGCGCGGTGAAACTCGCGCTGGTCGAGGACACGGCGCTCAAGCCGGGTGATGAAGTGACCGGGCCGGCGCTGGTCCGCGGCAGTTACCTGACCTGCGTGGTCGCCGCCGACTGGCGCCTGCGTGTTTCGAGCAATGGCGATCTCTTCGTCGAGAGCAAGTAATCATGGCCAAGCACTCCGTCGCAATCACCGAATATCTCGAGATCGACCTGGACGCCGAGCGCTGGCACTGCCGGCGCTGCGGCCATGACATCGGCTCGGCCCGTTCACCTTATAAAGAAGGCTTGCTGGTCTACGAGCGCGACCCGCGCGAGATCCATCGGCCGATACTCGACCCGGAAAAATACGAGTTTACCTACGCGCCCGATCCGAGCTGGTGCCGCATCATCGAGTTCTACTGCCCGAGCTGCGGCACGATGATGGAAAACGAATATCTGCCACCGGGCCATCCTTTGACCAACGATATCGAACTCGACATCGACAAGTTGAAGCAACGTCACGCACAAGGGGAGGGGAAGAGCGATGCGGCGGGTTAGTGTTGATATCGGCGGAACGTTTACCGATTGCTTTCTCGCCTACGACGGCAAGTACATCGAAGCGAAGGCGCTTACCACCCATCACAACCTCGCCTCGGGCTTCATGGAAGCGCTGGGCAATGCCTGTGGTGAATTGAACCTGTCGGTGCGCGACGTGCTGTCGTCGGTGGACGCCGTGCGCTACGCCACCACCCTCGGCACCAACGCGCTGATCGAGCGCAACGGTCCGCGCGTCGGCCTGGTGACGACCGCCGGCTACGAATCCTCGGTGCCGTTGATGCGTGCCCGCGGTTATGGCGATGGTCTCGACCATGCGGGCCAGACCGACCTGCCGGGCGCCGATCGGCCGGTGCCGCTGGTGCCGATCCCGATGATCGTCGGCATCAAGGAGCGCATCGATTACAAGGGCGCGGTGTGCATGACGGTCGACGACGAGGACGTGCGCAAGGCGGTGCGCAAGCTGGTCGACCAGGGTTGCCAGGCGTTCGTGGTGGCGCTGGTCAACGCGGTGGTCAACCCGTCCCACGAAAAGGAAGTCGAGCGCATCATTCTCAGCGAGTACCCGACCCACGTGCTGGGCGCGCTGCCGATCGTGCTGTCGCATCGCGTGGCCGGTCGCAAGGCCGAATACTCGCGCACCATGTCGGCGATCCTGGATGCCTACCTGCACGACCAGATGTATCACGGCATGTCGACCTTGGAAGTCGCACTGCGCGCCAACGGTTATGCGCGGCCCATGCTGCTGGTGCACAACACCTCGGGCATGGCGCAGTTGAATTCCACCCACTCGCTGCAGACCATCCATTCCGGCCCGGTCGCAGGTCTCGAAGCCACCGGCTATCTCGCCGGGCAGTTCAAGGAACCGAACGTCATCGCCACCGACATGGGCGGCACCTCGTTCGACATCGGTCTCGTGACGTCCGACGGCGTGAAGTTCTACGACTTCAACCCGGTCATCGACCGCTGGCTGGTGTCGACGCCGATGACCTATTTGCACACGCTCGGCGCCGGTGGCGGTTCCATCGCGCGCTACGACCGGCTGTGGGGTGCGGTCGAAGTGGGGCCGGATTCCGCCGGCTCCGACCCGGGCCCGGCCTGCTACGCGCGGGGCGGCAAGCTGCCGACCACCACCGACGCGAATCTCGTGCTCGGCTATCTCGACGAAGAGAACTACGCGGGCGGCACCATCAAGCTCAACCGGCGACGCGCCGAGCGCGCGATTGAAGAATACGTGGCCAAGCCCGCGGGGCTGTCCTTGATCGACGCGGCCAAGGCCATCAAGCGCAAGGTCGATGCCAACATGGCGTCGGCGATTTTCAAGGAAGTCGCGGTCAAGGGTTACAACCCCAAGGACTTCGTCATCCTTTCCTATGGCGGCGGCGGCCCGATCCATGCCTGCGGCTATGCTTCCGAGATCGGCGTGGCCAAGGTGCTGATTCCGCCGTTCAGCTCGGTGTTCTCGGCGCTGGGTGCCGGCAACATGAACCAGTTGCACATCCACGAGAAGTCGCTGTACCTGATGCTGTACGACGCGACTTTCCGCACCGTGCTGTCGGACTACACCACGTTCAACGAAACCGTGACCGAGCTCGAAGAGCGCGGCCGCGAGGATCTCATTCGCCAGAACGTGCCGGTGGACAAGATCCGGACGCGCGTCGAACTGGACATGCGCTACGGCAACCAGCTCGCGCAGATCAGCGTCACCAGCCCGATAGCGCGTCTGTCGACTGAGCACGACATCATCACGCTGCTCGACCGCTTCAGTAACAACTATGCCCAGCGCTTCGGCGAAGGCAGCCAGGCGCCGGAGGCGGGCGTGCGCATCAACGTGATCCGCGTGGTGTCCTACGTCGAACACGACAAGCTGAGCTTGCAGCGCTCGACCGCATCTGACGCCACCAAACCGGTGGCGCGCAGCGAGCGGCCCTGCCATTTCCCGCAGCTGGCCGAACCGATGATGACGCCGGTCTACGATCACACGGCGGTCACCGACGGCATGACGGTGCCTGGCCCGGCCTTGATCGAAACGCCGCGCACGACCTACCTGGTCGAACCCGGCTGGACCTTGACCATGGGGCTGCTCGGCTCCGCGGTCATGGTCAAGAACGCTTGAAACAACTGAAGGTCCCGCGCGGGAGGATTTGACATGGGTGGCGATAAGGAAAAATCAGTCATCGAGAAATTTCTCGAAGACAACGTACTTTTTCTCGGCCCCGATCCGGAGATCATGGAAAGCCACAAGATGGCGCCAATCTCGGAACGTGAAGAAAAGGCGATGGCGAGCTTCAGCAATGCCGACCAGATCAACCTGGTACGACACAAGCTGCAGACCGCCTGCAACGAATCGTTCGACATGGTCGAGCAGATGGGCGCGGCGCCCGGCGCCAAGTGGGGCGACTTGATTTCAGGCGTGTGGACCATGCATGGTGACCTTGCCATGGCCTCCATGGGCGGCGTGCTGATCTTCTCGGTGCTGACCCAGCACCCGGTGAAGTTCATCCTGAAGTACTGGAAGGATGATCCGACGGTCGGCATCCGTCCCGGCGACATCTTCATGCACAACGATGCGCGCTACGGCAACATCCACAACACCGACCAGAGCCTGATCATCCCGGTCTTCCACGAGGGCGAACTGATCTGCTTCACCGGCGCCATCGTGCACGAAGGCGAGAACGGCGCCTGCGAGCCGGGCGGCATGCCGTCGGCGGCGGAATCGCCGTTCGATGAAGGTCTCAAGATGTCGCCGTTCAAGGTCGGCGAGAACTACGAGTTCCGCCGCGACATCATGACCTTCCTGCAGAACTCGGTGCGTGAGCCCAAGCTGCAGCTGGAAGGCATGAAGTCCAAGCTGTTCGCGGCCATGCGCATGGAAGTGCGCGTGCGTGACGCGATTGCCGAGTACGGCGTCGACGCGGTGGTGGCGACCCTGCGCAAGACCCTGGTCGACACCGAACAGGAGACCCGCCGTCGCCTGTCCACCTGGCCAGACGGCACGGTGCGCACCAACCTGTTCGCCGACGGCACGCTGCGCGAGAATTGTCTCATCAAGATCCGCTGCGAACTCGAGAAGCGTGGCGATGAACTGATCATCGATTTCCGCGGCTCGTCGCCGGAATTCCTGAATCGCGCCAACAACACCGTGCTGGCGTCCTTGAAGGGCATGCTGGCCCAGGAATTCCTGAGCTTCGTGTGGCCGGATCTGCCGCGCAACCAAGCAGTGTTCGCACCCATCAGTTTGAGAACCGACAAGCGCTCGACCCTGCACTGTTCGCCCGACGCGCCGAATGCGCAGAGCATGATGACCTTCTTCCCGAGCTTCACCGCCGTGCAAATCGGCGTGCCGAAGTTCCTGTATAGCGCCGGGCATCGCGCCACCGACGTCATCGCCGGCTGGTACAACATGATCGTCACCTTCCTCTACGGTGGCGTGAACCAGTATGGCGAACTGGTCGGCAACGTGTGCGCCGACCTCAATGGCATGGGCGGCGCGGCGCGCTGGAACCGCGACGGCGAACATTCCATCGCGCCGATCTTCGCGCCGATGGCGGACATCGGTGAGCAGGAGCTGATCGAGGAAGAAGTGCCGCTGATGAAAATCGTGCCGCACAAGCTGATGCGCGACGCCAACGGCTACGGCAAGTTCCGCGGCGGTCACGGCTACCAGCAGATTGCGACCATGAAGGACAGCTCCATGTGGGGCTACATGTGCTGCTCCATCGGTTCGAAGTTTCCGTCCACCATGGGTATCTTCGGTGGTTATGCGCCGGGCTGCTACCCGCTGTGCAAGGTCAAGGGCGTGAACGTCTTCGAAGAGATGCAGGACCATCGCGACCTGCTGCGCTTCACGGTCGAGGAGATCATGAACGAGCGTCCCTTCAAGGGCGCCAAGTACTCGACCCATCACATGGGTCTGCAGCTCGAGTTCGCGCAGCCGGGCGAGCTGTACATGATCACCCAGGGTTCGGGCGGCGGCTACGGCGACGTGCTCGAGCGTGAGCCGGAAGCGGTGTCGCGCGAGTACCTCGACGACCTCATCTCCATGTACACCGTCACCAACATCTACCACGTGGTGCTTGACGCCGAGAGCGGCGCGGTGGATGTCGCGGCCACCACCGCCAAGCGCGACGCCGAGCGCGCCAAGCGCAAGAAGCTCGGTAAGCCGTATAAGGATTTCGTGAAATCCTGGGAGACCGAGCATCCGCCGGAAGGTGTGCCGTACTATGGTTCGTGGAAGGATCGCAGTCTCATCTACCGCGGTTCCAAGGACGATACCTGCCCGGCGGACAACATCGTGGCGGTGATGATGCGGGACCCGAAGGACGTGCGCATCGAGAAGCTCGAGGCCGAACTCGCGGCGGCTCGCGCCCAGTCCAAGAGCTGACACTGAAGCCGCCCGGCGTGGCGGCAAGGCGGAACGAGCTGTGGCTACTGCACTGCTGAAAACCTGGCTGGCGCAGCGTGACTCAACGCTGCGCTGGATTGAATTCGAAGCCTACGCGCGTCGCGTGTTCGCCAACGATCCGGCCGACTGGTATCGCGATCCGGTGCGCTATGCCGCGACCCTGATCCAGGCGCAGGGCGTGGTCGGCAGTCATTGCCTCAGTGTCGACATCACGTCGCCGTTCATGGCGGCCCATGAGGGCGGCGACCTGCCGGCTTCGTTTGCCGCCAGTGCGCCACTCGATTTCGTCAGTGAAGCCTTGAACGCGCTGGCGCATCGCTTCGAGAGTCGTCTCGACCTGGTTTTGAAATTAACCGCGCCGTGGGACCTGCTCGGCGGCGGCGATGACGCCTCGTTTGACGCGATGGACGATTTGGGCACGGCGCTGGCCGCCTGCATGCGCCGTTTCTCGGACCGGCCGATTGCCGGCTTGCTGCTGGAGACCGCGCGCACGGAAGCGCTGACGGCGGATGAAATCGATGCCTATGAGCCGTTGATCAGTGCGGCGCGGCACTACGGTTGGACGACCGCCATGGCATTGGCGGCCGACCGCGACGGTGCCATTGCCTCGGTTGCGCTGGATCTCGACCTGCTGCTGTGGCCGCAACTGGAAGCAGCCCGAATTCCAAGCGCCGCCGGCAAGCCCGCACACGGCGGTGGCTTGAATGACGACGTGTGGGCGGCGCTATCCGCCCCTCCCCAGGGCAGCTCCGCGCTCCTCTACGGCGCGATACCCGCTGCCGCCACCCCGGAAACCATCGTCTCAATCACGCGCGCGCTGCAGGGCTGACAGCGCGCGTCCCGCGCGGCCGCTGGTCATTTCGCCGGCGTCGTCCCCGTAGGGCGTCAAGGCCGCCAGCAACATGCTGTAGAGCTCGTCAAACGCGGCGGAAATCGTCAGGTCCGTCGAATCGTAGAAGTCCGGCTCGCGCAGTCGATTGATGCTCGCGAACACCACCTCGGCGACGAAGGCGGGCGGGATCTTGCGGAACACGCCGGCGCGTGTACCGCTGTCGATGAGCTTGCTCAGGCCCTCGACGCGCAGGCGCACATGGTCCTGCCACAGGGCCCGGGCGGGTGGCCAGCGATGAATGTCGGCGACGGTCGTCGGGCTGAGATGCTCGGCTGCGCGCACACCGGCCTGTAGGTAGGCGTAGATGCGTTGCTGGGCATCGCCCGCAGCCTCACAGGCCTGAGCGGCGTTGCACCGAATTCGTGCAAAGAAACGCTCGAGCACCAACAGCACCAGGTCCCGTTTGCTTGGCGCGAGCTCGTAGAGCGTCCGTTTCGAACAGCACAGGCGAGTGGCGATCTCGGACACGCCGAGGCTCGCGAAACCCTCGCGCAATACCATGTCTTCGAGCGCGTCGAGCAGTTCGCAGCCGCGCTTGCTGGGAGCGAGCCTTGGGCTCGTGGGTAGCGGAGTTGTAGGCACCGTCGCTCGCAATGATGTGCGTGGCGCAGATGATAGCCCATCCCGGCGCCGCGCCCAGCGCCGACGTCCTTGCGCACGCCGGGGCGTGGGCTCGTCGAGGCGCCCGGCCGAGGCCTGGAATGGGCCGCGCCAAACACGGTAGGTGCCTAAATTTTTTATGAAAATTACTCGATTGACAGGGGTAGCCCTCACCCCTATATTCGCCCGGCCGTCACTGCGCAGTGGGGTTGGCCTTACATCCGTTACGGTATCTGACGGGGGCTGCTGAATCTGTGATAATCCTGACGGGTGGGCATGGCGGCGCGAGCCGCTCCGATGCCGTGCTGGGGATGGTCGCGAAGGCGAGCACACGACGCACGATGGTCGTGGAAGATTTCGAATAACAAGGTTTCGCCCGGTCGCTGGTCCTTGCAGGACTGCTGGCTGTCGGGCCCAGGGGAGTCAATCAAGATGCAAAGCCTGAGCTTCATTCGAAGCGGCTGCCGGTGCGAGCAATCCACCTATAGAGTTTCCGCCGTCGCCGCTACGCGCGTGCGTCACGCTTCATAAATCCAATTATTTCAGCCGAGTCCAAACACAATGAACAAGCTCATTCGTTCTTGCCGTCGTTACGCATCCCTGGCGGCTGTTCTTTCCTGCTCTGCCATGCTGGCCGCGCCCGTGCTGGCCGAAGAGGCGCCGGCTGCCGCCGCACCGGAAGCAACCCAGGAGCAAGCGGCCGCCGATCAGTCCATCGAGGTGGTGCGCAGCGGTATTCCCCATGACGCGCTGTTCGCGCTCGACATGAAGGGCCCGTGGGGCCTGGCGGTGGGCAATTTCGGCCTGATGCTCGAAACCAAGGATGCCGGTGCGAAGTGGGAGACCTTGCCTGCCAAGACTCCCCTTGGCCTGTTGGGCGCCAAGCGCGCCGGCGATCACCAGGTGGTGGTCGGCCAGCAGGGACTGGTGCTGACGCGCAATGGCGACGGCGAGTGGACCGAAGTGAAGAGTGGCTTCGACAAGCGCCTGCTCAATGTCGACATGAACGAAGCGGGCCTTGCCATCACGGTCGGCGAATTCGGATTCGTCGGGCGCTCCAAGGATTTCGGCGCCACCTGGGAGCCGGTCGCCATCAACTGGTCGGACTTCAACGACGAAGGCTACGAGCCGCATCTGTACGGCGTCGTGGTGACCGCCGAGGGCTCGGTGATGGTCGCCGGCGAATTCGGTCTCATCCTGCGCTCGGACGACGGTGGCGGCACCTGGCACGCTGTCAACAAGGGTGAGGAGTCGATCTTCTCGATGACGCTGGCGCGCGATGGCAGCAACTCCGGCTTCGCGGTTGGTCAGGAAGGCTTGATTCTCAAGACCACCGACGGCGGCGCAAGCTGGAATCGCATCAAGGCCGACACCAACGCCAACCTGCTCGGCGTGTGGTCGGGCAACAGCGAAGTCGTGATCGTGGGTATCCGCCAGATGCTTCGCAGCAGCGACGACGGCGCGACCTTCAGCACCTCTTCCGACGTCGGCATTATTCGCACCTGGTTCCAAGGCATCGCCGCCGGCGTGTCCGAGACCAAGGCAGGCGAGAAGGGCTTCCTGCGCCAGCAGAACGTGTTCGTGGCAGGCTACCGTGGCACCATTGCGCGCGTCGTGAAGTAAACCGCTCCGCTTCCATTTCCTCACGCGACGCGGCCGCTTACCCCGGCCGCGTCGTCGTTTCCGGGGTCTGACCCCTCCCGTTCCAGGCAATGCGACAGCTCCCCGAAGGTGGGCCTCGGCCCGGTATCGGGGTGTTTTGTCTGAATTCCGCCACAAATTTGTCGCCGCGGCGATGCGGCAATCCAACTTTTCTGCCGATAAGCATTGACAGCTATTTTTAAATAGCCCGTAATATCAGCCTTCTGAATAGTCATTCGAATTCTGAATAATTATTCTATTTCCTAGCTGCGTTGCGCACTTACAACGGCAACGTGTACTCCGAGCACGGCGGGGTTCCATAGCAGAGTCATCGTGTTACAGAGGAGAGTGGAGTGAAAAAAGATAATTTTGCCAGCCTGTTGATGGCGGGAGGCATGGTCGGCGGCGTTCTGTTCGCCGGGACCGCCTCGGCCATCGACTGGAATATCACCGGCTTCGTCCGTCAAGAGATTGCCTACAGCCTGAATTCGGATGGCAATCCCAACAACACGATGGACGACGTGTTCAACGACCGCATCACGCCCAACGTCACGCATGCCAACTACGGTGATGCCGCGACCACCGCCGCCGTGACCGGGGCAAACCCCAGCCTGTACCTGCCTGGTGCCGGCTTCGCCAACTTCCGCGCCCGCGCCCATGCCGATCACATCGGTGCTGGCGTGACCCAGGTCGGCAACGAACTCTTCGCCCTGGCCGGTGGCGAGACCAGCTCGCCAGTCGACTGCCAGTTCAGTCAGCAACGCGCCATCGCGGCCGGTTCCACCGGCAAAGGACCGAACGTCGGTGGTTTCGTCACGTTCCCGGGCGCCCTGTGCCCTGGCGGTGGCGGTTCCCCGCAAGCCGGTGGCAACCAGTTCGCCAAGGCCGGCCCGGTGCCGGGCGGCGATTTCTCGCTGAAGAACGACGATTCGCTCGACTTCAACATGTTCAACTCGCGCCTCGAGTTCGACATCCAGGCCAAGTTCAACGACGAATTCTCGGCCTACATGAAGGCACGCGTGTACTACGACGGTACCCGTCACTTCACCGACGGCAAGATCGGCGACAGCTTCGGTCCCGGCCAGTCGGGCAGCGGTGTGTGGAGCCATCGCCGCAATACGCTGCTCGAGTACAACACGCCGGACGCGATTCTTGACCTGCCGGCCTTCTACCTCGACTGGAACCGTGGCCCGCTGTGGTTGCGCGTCGGCAACCAGGTCATCGCCTGGGGTGAAGCCTATTTCTTCCGCACCATGGACGTGGCAAACGGCCTCGACCTGCGTCGTCACCTGACCTTGGGCCCGGGCGCCGAGGAATACCAGGATCAGCGCATTGCCTCGCCGGGCGTGCGTCTTTCCTACACCTTCAGCAACGGCTTTGAACTCGACGCTTTCGCGCAGATGTTCTCGCCGAGCCTGCTGCCGGGCCAGAACACCCCGTACAACCTCGTGAACGACGACGTCTACCTGAACGAATCGGCTGGTTTCAAGGATGCGCGTGGTTCGATGAACTTCGGTGCACGCATGACCATGCCGATCACCGAGCAGTTCACCGCCATCGTCGGCGTGGTGAATCGTCGCAATCCTGACGGCGTGCTGCGTAACGTGGACGCACCGACTTATTGGGACGGCCACATCAACACCGGCTGCGTGAACCAGTTCAACGACACCTTGAACCTGCTCAACGGTGGCAACGGCCTGCAGAACGCCGCGGCGTTTGGTTTCCCGACCTTCGACAAGCGTGCACGCACGATGGAGAACGGTTGCGGTTCGGCGTTCTCGCCTGATCACAACGCCGCGACTTCGATCAACTACTGGTCGAACATCGCGTCCGGTCGCATCGACAACGCCAACTACCTGCGTCACATCATCAACGACTTCCCGGCTTCCAAGTGGGCGGTCCGCAACATCTTCAACTTCGGTGACGAAGTGAACTTCGTTGACGCGATGCGCACGCTGGAAGGCTTCCGCTCGTCTTTCGGCCCCTTCACCCAGTGGGTGGGACGCGAGTTCAAGCGTGAGACCATCGCCATGGTCGGCGGTAACTATGTCGTGGAGTCGGAGAACGAACTGCTCGACCAGTTGATCATCCGCGGCGAAGTTTCGGTGACCCCGAACAAGCGCCTGACCACTGACCTGTCGTGGGATTACAAGGAAGTGACCGACGTCGTCTCTGCCTTGATTCTCGAGAAGTACATGCGTTTCTCGGAAGCTTTCCCGGCGACGTACATGGTGTTCCAGTGGATGCACCGCACTTCGACCGACATGTTCGGCCGCGACCTGGACAAGAACAACATGCCGACTATCGGCCACTTCATCGACTCGAAGACCGGCGCCTTCAAGCCCGCGGCTTTCGATCCTGAAGAGCTGAAGCCGCGCGGCAGCGACAATGCCGACTACGTGGTGTTTGCGTTCCAGCAGCCGTTCCCGAACCTGATCTGGCGCTTTGACATGTCCCTGCTGATTGATACCGCCGGCGGTTATCTGATCCAGCCGGGCGTGCGCTACCGTCCGTCCGCCAACTGGCAGTGGGATGTGTACGCGACCGTCATCGCCTCGCCGGGTGGTACCAACGACACCATCACCGAGACCCTCGATTTCGCTGACGAAATGTTCGTCCGCGCGACCTACTTCTTCTAAGAAGGTCCGTCGAGTCCTGAAAGAGCCGGCCCCGTGCCGGCTCTTTTTTGTCCGGGGTAAGGCAAGCGAGGGCTCCCGCTCCGGGCGGCCCCTCTCCTTGCGCCGCACTTGCCCCTCCCTGGCCTCCCAATTTCTCACTTTCGATACTGCTGCGGGCAACGCAGCAACTTGCCGCTCCTACAATCCTCCATCCGCTCAGCCGCTTAAGCGACTGCCGGTGCAGTGCACAACAAATTGCCGTCTCACCTGCCAGGACGAAGCAGCCCTACGCCGCCGTATCTGGCGCCGCCGAAGTACGTCTTTCGACGTATCGGAAGCGCGCTTTTGAGGCCGATTTTGTGGCCTCATTTGTCCAATCGTGTTGTGCGTGTGCAACACGAGTCGTCCTAAGGGCGGCGGCGATTATGGTCCGGGCTTGGCGAAAATGATTGACAGGGCCATGAAAAGCGGGGCGTAATGCCCCCCTGGCCGGGATTCCGGCAGACAATTTTCCATCTGTACCAGATAGACAACGTCAGATTGTCGTCTTGGTACGACTGGGGTTCCAAAAAAGACACATGGTTTTACAGAGGAGAGCGGGAGTGAAGAAATACACAATCGCCCAATATCTGATGGCCGGAGGCATGGTGGGCGGCGTACTGTTCGCCGGCACCGCGTCCGCCATCGATTGGAATATCACGGGTTTCGTCAGACAAGAGATTGCCTATAGCCTGAATTCGGACGGCAATCCGAATTTTGTGTGCGAGGCGTAACATGACCGAGAGGATCCGTTATGCCAAGCAGAAAGACGACCAAGGCGGCCGCGTCAGCGGTGTTGCCGGAGATCCCGAAAGAGCTGGTTGACCAGTTCGTGAAGGGCCCGATGAGCGCGGAGGCGGTGCAGGCCGCGTCCATGGCGTTCAAGAAGGCGCTGATCGAGCGCGCACTAGGAGCCGAGCTTTCCCACCACCTGGGCTACCCGCCCGGCGAGGCCCGGCCAGACGATAGCAGCAACCACCGCAATGGGGTGAGCGGCAAGACCGTCCTGACCGAGGATGGGCCGGTACGGATTGACGTGCCTCGCGACCGCGAAGGCAGCTTCGAGCCGCTGCTCATCCCCAGTACGAGCGCCGCTTCACTGGCTTCGACGACAAGATTGTGGCGATGTACGCGCGCGGCATGACGGTGCGCGAGATCCAAGGCTTCCTGGCCGAACAGTACGGCACGGAGGTCAGCCCGGAGTTCATCAGCTCGGTGACCGACGCGGTGATGGCCGAAGTGACCGCCTGGCAGAGCCGGCCGCTCGAGCCGATGTACCCGGTGGTGTTCTTCGACGCCCTGCGGGTGAAGATCCGCGAAGATGCAGTCGTTCGCAACAAGGCGGTGTACCTGGCGCTCGCCGTGCTGCCCGACGGCACGCGGGACATCCTGGGCCTGTGGATTGAACAGACCGAGGGCGCCAAGTTCTGGCTGAAGGTGTTCAACGACCTGAAGACCCGCGGCGTGGGCGACTTCCTGATCGCGGTGACGGACGGCCTGAAGGGCCTGCCAGAGGCCTTGTCCGCGGTGTTTCCGGCGACGACGCTGCAGACCTGCATCGTGCACCTGCTCCGCAACAGCCTCGACTACGCGTCGTGGAAAGACCGCAAGCAGCTGGCGGCGGCCCTCCGGCCGATTTACACGGCGGCCAGTGCGGAAGCGGCAGAGGCGGCCCTGAACGCGTTCGAGGCCAGCGCCTGGGGGCAGAAGCATCCGACGGTCGTCGCGACATGGCGCCGAGCCTGGGATCGGGTCATCCCGTTCTTCGCCTTCGCCCCCGAGATCCGGCGCGTGATTTACACCACCAATGCGATCGAGAGCCTCAATAGCCAGCTGCGGAAGATCATCAAGACTCGAGGGCACTTCCCCAGCGACGACGCGGCGAGCAAACTGCTGTGGCTCGCAATGCGCAACATCACGGCCGACTGGACCCGGTCAGTGTTGGAATGGCGACGAGCCATGAACCAGTTCGCCATTGCCTATGGCGAGCGTTTTACCAACCCGACTTAACCGACTGCCTCGCACACGAAAATCCTGACAGGCCCCCTGAATTCGGACGGCAATCCGAACAACGACATGGACAACCCGTTCAACGATCGGATCCAGCCTAACATCACGCATCACGAATTCGGCAGCCACACCACGCCGACCGCAAATCCGGGCGATTACTTCCCGACGCTCGACGCCGTGGGCCTCGTGCCGTTCGCCGGCCCGTCCGCCGGCTCCAATTCGCGTGCGCATGCGCATACCTATTGAGGTCAGAAGACCGACGGTACCGAACTGGTGCCAGCGCCCACCGGCCCGAACCCGCTGGGTATCAGCCTGAACACGGAGTTCATGACCGCGGGTAACAACACCAACTCGCCGGTGGACTGCCATTACAGCCAACAACGCGCGCTGGCCGCCGGTTCCCCCGGTATCGGTGCGAACGTCGGCGCCGTCAACGGTATTCCCAACCCGGCAGGCATCCCGATCTTCCCGGGCGCCCTGTGCCCCGGCGGCGGCGGTTCCAACTTCATCCCGGGTGCCAAGAACAACGCCAAGGGCAGCATCGTGCCCCCGGGCGACATCGCGTTGAACGACGAGGACAGCCTCGACTTCAACCTGTTCAACACCCGTCTCGAGTTCGACATCCAGGCCAAGATCAACGACGAGTTCTCGGCCTACATGAAGACCCGTATCTATTATGACGGTACGCGTCACTTCACCGATGGCAAGATCGGCGACAGCTTTGGTCCCGGCCGCTGGGGTGGTGGCATGTGGAGCAGCCGTCGCCAGACCCTGCTCGAAGCCAACACGCCGGATGCGATCCTCGATCTGCCGGCCTTCTACCTCGACTGGAACCGCGGTCCGCTGTGGGTGCGCGTGGGTAACCAGGTCATCGCCTGGGGTGAAGCCTACTTCTTCCGCACCATGGACGTGGCCAACGGTCTCGATCTGCGTCGTCACCTGACCTTGGGCCCGGGCGCCGAAGAGTACCAGGACCAGCGCGTCGCCTCGCCGGGCGTGCGTCTGTCCTATACCTTCAGCAACGGCTACGAGCTGGACGCGTTCGCGCAGATGTTCTCGCCGACCATCCTGCCCGCGCAGAATACCGCCTACAACCTGGTCGCGACCTCCGGGGCGCGTATCAACGACGAGGCAGGTTTTCACGATGCGCGTGGCACGATGAACTTCGGTGCGCGCATGACCATGCCTCTCACCGAACAGCTGACCGCCATCGTTGGTGTGGTGAATCGTCGTAACCAGGACGGTGTGTTCCGTAACGTTGACGCTCCTGCCGTCAACAACGGTCGTATCAACACCGGTTGCGTCAACCAGTACAACGACACCCTCAACTTCCTGGGTGGCGCTGGCGCGGCGGCGGCCGTGGGTTTCCCGACCCTCGACACCCGTGCTCGCAACATGGAAAACGGTTGCGGTTCGACCTTCGCGCCGGACCCGTCGGGTACGCCGTCGCTGCAGTACTGGAAGACGATTCAGGGCGCTCGCCTGAACAACCAGAACTACCTGCGTCACGTCATCGACGATTTCCCGGCCGCCAAGTGGGCCGTGCGTGACGTCTTCAACTTTGGTAACGAGCAGAACTTCGTCGATACCATGCGTACCGTGGAAGGTTTCCGCTCCTCGTTTGGTCCGTTCATCCAGTGGGTGGGCCGCGAGTTCAAGCGTGAAAACGTGTTCATGGCCGGTGGTAACTACGTCGTCAACTCGGAAAACCCGTTGCTTGACCAGTTGATCATCCGCGGTGAAGTGTCGGTGACCCCGAACAAGCGCCTCACCCATGACCTCGAGTTCAAGTACAAGGAAGTGGACGACATCGTCTCGTCCATGATCTTGGAGAAGTACTACCGCTTCTCCGATGCGTTCCCGGCCACCTACATGGTGTTCCAGTGGATGCATCGTACGGCGACCGACATGTTCGGCCGCGATCTCGACAACAACAACACGCCTGGCATCGAGAACTTCATCGACGGCAAGACCGGCCAATTCCTGCCGGCGGCTTTCGAGAAGGGCGCGATGGATCCCAAGGGCAGCCCCATGGCGGACTACGTGGTGTTCGCCTTCCAGCAGCCGTTTCCGAACCTGATCTGGCGCCTCGACATGGCGGTGCTGATCGATACCGCGGGCGGTTACCTGGTGCAGCCTGGTGTGCGTTATCGTCCGTCCGCCAAGTGGCAGTGGGACGTCTACGCGACGGTCATCGCTTCGCCGGGTGGTAACAACGACACCATCACCGAGACCCTCGATTTCGCTGACGAAATGTTCGTCCGCGCGACCTACTTCTTCTAAGAAGGTCAGTCGAGTTTGAGAAGAGCCGGCCTCGTGCCGGCTCTTTTTTTGGTGGCGACCGCGAGTCGGGTGACCGGGCTTTCGAGGTGCCGCCGTGACCGGGCGCGACCAACTTCCCAAGTGCCCACTCTTTGCTATCATGCCGGACACACCCGATGGGCTGGGCGTGCCAGGGGAAATGGAATGCATGCCCGCCAGACGCGGTCCAACCTTATAACAACAGCCGAGCGGTACACGACTCAGCAGGCTTCCATGAGCTTTTCAGCGCGCCATTTCTGTGTAGCTACCGGTTGGCCTTCGGCACGGGGGGCTGGTTCAACCCGGCAAGCCGCGCATCAGCGAGTCGCCCCTGTGTTCACCTGGTGCCGCTGATGGATCGCGGCCGCCGAGTCATCCTGTGGGTGTGTTTCCTGGCGTTTTCCGCCGTCATCCACGCCATCGTCTCGGGCCGTGTCGGTCACCAGATCGAGCGCAACCTGGGCTTGGTGACGCCCGAAGAGAAGATTGAAATCAAGGTGCCCCCGCCGCCGCAGAAGCTGGTCGAGCGCCAGCCGCCACCGGAAGACGAACTCGAGTTCGAAAAGGAACTGGAACTCGAACCGCCGGAAGTCCTGATCGCGCCCAAGGCGGTGGCGCCGCCGCCGCCCAACGTGACGGTGGCCCTCAAGGCGCAGGCAGGTGGCGCGGGCGGTGACGAGAACGCGGAAGGCACGCCGCAGATCCAGATTGCCGGCGGCTTGAGTCTCGGTGCGATTCCCGGCACCGCGGGCAGCGGTTTCGGTGGCTTCAAGTCCGGCATAGGCAACGGCTTCGGCGATGGCACTTCGCGTTTCGCCGCCTATATCTCCGGCCTGCGCGAAGCCGGCCTCGATGTCGTCTTCTGTGTCGATGCCACCGGCTCCATGGGCTGGGTGCTGTCGGAAGTGAAAGACCGCATCGAGGACATCGCCAAGTTCGTGCGCACGCTGGTGCCCATAGCGCGCTTCGGTTTCGTCGCCTACCGCGATACGGACAACCCGGAATTCACCACCCGCGTGCAGCCGCTCACCTACAGCACCACCAAGCTCAATCGTTTCTTGGGCGCGCTCAAGGCCGACGGTGGCGGCGACTGGTACGAGGCCGTGGATGAAGGCATTCGCGCCGCCATCGACGAATCGGGATGGCGGCCCGGTGCACGCAAGATCATCATCGTCATCGGCGACGCACCGATGCGCGAGGGACAGGTCAAGAAAGTCGCGCGCCTGGTCGGCAACTTCAAACATAACGGTGGCACCTTGTCGGCCCTGGACGTCAGCGACCAGGCCAACCCGCACCTGCTCGAGGCCAATCTCGGACGCGCGGTACCGCGGGAGTTGTACCGCAACGCGCCCATGGCCGATTGGCTGGTGCTGGGCGAGGCGGGCGGCGGCGACACCGCCACCCTCGATGGCGACACCAAGCTCACCCGGCGCCTGGTCAAGCTCATCATGGGCGACCAATTCGCCAACGAAATGCAAGCGCTGCTGGACGTGCTATGACGAGGCCCAAGTTCACCCATGCACTCTGCGGGCTGTGGGTCCTGGCGTCGCTGCTGTGTATCTGCATGCCTGTCCATGCCGCGGACAACGGCAAAGTCGCTGCCACGCCGGCCGCCAATGGCGCCATCAATCCGGCCCAGGACATGGCAAAACTCGCTGACCTGATAGCGCGACTGCAGGCCGCCAGCGCCGGTTCCGAGGACTTCGCGGCGGTCGCCAACGAAGTCGGCCCGGTGATCGATGAACTTCGCCAGGCCGGCCTGGACGCCAAGCAGCTCGACGCCGTCAGGCGTCAATTGGAGCAGATGCGCACGCTCGCCGAGCAGCGTCTCGATCGATACGAAGCGGATACCAACGAAAACGAGGCTGCGCTCGAGAGCATGTATCGCTCGCGCATATGGGACGACATGAGTTTCGCGCTCGCGGCGTTTCCCTATTGGCGCGCATGGATTGACCTCGAACTCGCGCGCATGGTCACCGGCCAGGGCGAGAAGAGCCAGGCCTTGAAACCGGCGCGGAGCGGTTTCAAGGCCGCGTCGGTGCAGCTGTTCAAGCCCGGCTTGGTATACGGCGGCTGGTTGGGCCTTGGCTATGTCGAACTGGAAGGCGGGCGCAAGGACCGCGCCAAGGAGATCTTCAAGAAGCTGGAAGAAGCCTTGGCCAGCGAGCCGGATTCGCCGGTGCGCCAGGCTGTCAGCATGGAATTGCGCATGCTTGATGCCAAGCAGGGCACGGTGTCGAGGTTTGCCGGTAAGGGCGGCAAGTATTCGGACAACGATGCGCCGCTGATCAAGAACGAAGCCTTCGCCATGCTGCAACAAAGCCGCAAGACCGGCGGCCGTCCGCTGGAAGCCGCGGCGCGCCTCAAGGCGGTCATCGATGCGAGCAAGATTGACGACCAGTTGCTCAGCAACATGATGACCTATGCGCAGGAACTGTCGGGCGTCGATGTCGGGCCTTACACCGATCTTGCCGGCGCCGAGTTCGCGATGGCCAACGAGCATTGGTACAACGCGATGCAAAAATACGCGGCCTTCTTCAAGGCCGTGCAGCCGCCGGCGGATCTCGATCTCAGCAACTATCGTTATCGCTGGGCGCTGGCGGCCTACAAGAGCGACATCTTCGAGCCCGCCATCGACGTGTTGAACAAGCTGCTGTCCAACCCGCGTCTGTCCGGTGAACTCGATGAAGCGGGCTCCAAGCTGCTCTATGCGATCTACGCCACGCGAGCGCAGCGCGGCGCGTCGGAAGCCAACCAGCAGAAACTGCGCGAGGCGGCGGCGCGGTTCGTGTCGCGCAGTCCGCACGACCCCGCCGCCGATGCCGCGCGCCTCATGATCGCCCAAACCTCGCGCAGCGCCGGCGATGCCTTGCAACAGTTGGGCAAGGTGAGTTCGGCGGAAGCCAAGGCCCAGATCGGACGCACCGCTTTCGGCATCATCGCGCGCGACTTCAGCGCCGCGGTGGCGCGCGGCAAGACGGCCCAGGGCGCGGGATTGGCGCGACAAGGCATCGATGCCTGGCAGACCTTGCCGCCCGAGGACAAGAAGGATCAGTTCAACTTCGCGGTGCTGTTGGAGATGCGCTCGCTGGTCGATCCTGATCCCGATGCCGTACTGAAGGCGCTCGATCAGATTGAACAGAAGGGCAAACTCAACAACGACATAGAGCGCGCCCTGGTGTGGTCGCGCCTGCAGCTGTTCGATCGCATGAAGGACCCGAGCAAGAGCGAAGCCTATGTCGCCAAGCTGGCCGGCGCCGGCATCGCGGCGTGGCAGGTTGAATACCTCTATCCCTGGATTCGCGACCGCAAGGATATCGACCAGCGCATGAAGCTCGCGCGGCTGGTGCGCCCCGCGGTCAAGGACCAACCCGAAATGGATCGCCGCTTTGCGATGCTGATCATCGAGGACCTGCTGACCAAGAAAGACGCGACCGGCGCCAATGAACAAGCCCGCGCGTTCCTGAAACAATACCCCAAGTCGGGCGACGCCTGGCGTCTCGTCGCACGCAGCTCGGAGGCGGTGCAGCAGCCATTCGAGGCGGACCGTGCGTGGAACGTCATTACCGACAAGGCCGTGCCCACCATGCCAATCTGGTGGGAAGGCATGCTGAGTCGCGTACGCATTCGCACCCAATCCAATCGCCCCGACGAAGCCTGCCCCCTGCTCAAGCAACTCGTGAAGCAGCAGCAATACGTGCCGGCGGAATTCAAGGATGAGTTCAACGTCGCGCGCGGCGGTGCGCAATGCGCGACGACGCAGGCCGCGAACTGAGCGCCCGGTGGTGAAGGGCAAGACACCGGTGGCGCTGCTGACCGGCTTCCTCGGCAGCGGCAAGACCACGTTGTTGTCGCGGGTGCTGAACCAGGGCGGCTTCAAGGACACCGCGGTCATCGTCAACGAATTCGGCGAAGTGAGCATCGACCACCTGGTGGTGGCCGATCTCGCCGAGAACATCCTCGAACTGCGTGACGGCTGCCTGTGCTGCACCATCCGCGGCGACCTCGCCATGACGCTGCGCGATCTGAATCGCCGCCGCTACCTCGAAGAGATCCCGTATTTCAGCCGCGTCATCGTCGAAACCACCGGCCTCGCCGATCCCGTGCCCTTGGTGCACACCATGATGGCCAATGCGCCCATCCAGAGCGCCTACCGGCTCGACGCCGTGGTGTGCGTGGTCGACGGCGAACATGGTGTGGCCACGCTTGCCGCCCACGACACCGCGCAGGACCAGGTGGCGATGGCCGATGTTCTCGTCATCAGCAAAATCGACATCGCGAGCAGCGAGGCGCTGGCCGCGCTACGCGCGCGTCTCGCCGACATCAACGCCGGCGCGGAGGTGGTGGAAGTCGCCAACGGCGATATCGATGCCGCGCGGCTTTTTGGTCGCGCCCTGTTCGCGCCCGGCGCGCGCGACGAGGCGCTCGCGCGCTGGATGGCGCATGCGCATGAACATCACGACCACGGCGCACGATACACCGCCCACGTGATCCGGCATGACGGACCCTTGAGCCTGGCCGGCACCAGCGTGTTTCTCAATCGCATCGTCAACGAAATGAAGGACGACATCCTGCGCATCAAGGGTATCGCCGGCTTTCGCGAGAAAGGCGGCAAGCCGGCCATCGTGCACGGGGTGCAAAACAAGTTCTACCCGGTCGCCTATCTCGACGCATGGCCGGACGAGGATCACACCAGTCGCCTGGTTTTCATCGGGCGCCAGCTCGATACGCAGCGCATCGACGAATTATTCGCGGGCCTGTGTATCTGAACGCCGTCACGCGGCATCAAAGGAATACGCCATGGCACACATCCGCAAATACACCGCCGACTACAGTCGCCGCAAATTCCTGGAACACACCGCCGCCGGCATGTTCGGCGCCGGCGTGCTGGCGCCGGTGTGGAGCACCGCCGCCGAGAACGGCGACTTCACGAAGTCCTATCCCGCCGAACTCTTGTCCATCGAGGATTACACCAAGGGTGCGCTCAAGGCCGGCGACATCATCGACGCCAACAATGTCGACTTGGTGCAGGATCTCATCGACGGCGTGCGCTACATGCAGATCAAGCAGATGGGACGCAAGATCGAGCTCGTGCCGTCCACCACCGAGATGACCAAGTTGAGCCCGGTGGAATACATCGAGGCCACCTTGCGCAACAAGGGCGTGGCCAAGTTCGATGCCGATGGCAACGTGGTGACCCAGGATGGCAAGCCGTGGATAGGTGGCAATCCCTTTCCCGAGCCGAGCAACGGCCTCGAGATCTTCGCCGGCATCACCCTGAGCTGGGGACGCCACGACGTGTCGTTCTACCCGGTCAAGAGCTTCGAGCTCGATGTCACCGGCAAGGTGCTCTACAAGTACGAACTCGCCTGGTGCGAATTCGCGCCTACCGGGCGCGTGGTGGTCGACCCCAAGCCCTACTGGCCGGGCCACGAGGACCGCCTGCGTTACCAATCGGTGTTCTTCACCATCCCGCAGGACTACAAGGGCACCTCGTTCCTGAACAGCTGGTACTACGATCAGCGCAAATTCCCCGATCTCGACGGCTACCTGCCGCAGTTCAAGCGCGTGCGCAAGTTCCCGACCAACCAGCGTTTTGAGCCTCTGATCCCGGGGTCCAGCCTGTACCTGTCGGACGCCTGGACGGCCGGCGATCCCTATCTCACCTGGGGCAACTACAAGATTGTCGGCCGCGCGCCGTTCCTGGCCGGCCTGACCGAGAACTGGGATTCGGACGACGACAATTGGGAAGGCAAGACCCACGGTGGGCCGCTGGGCTCGACGTTCTGGGATACCAAGGTCGAACTGATCCCGGAAACCATCATCGTCGAGGCGGAACCGACCGGCTACGCGCGTGCGCCCATCAGCAAGAAACGCGTATGGTTCGATGCCCGCACCGGCCTGCCGGTGTGCATGGTGACCTACGACCGTCGTGGCGAGATGTTCAAGTCCTTCGATGGCGCCTACTCGCTGTACGACAACAAGGGTAAGCAGGTGATGGACGGCGCCAACCCCTACTGGTCATGGACCCACGTGCACGCCCACGACGTGCAGACCAACCGCATGACGCGCCTGAAGCAGGTCAAGCGCATCGCCGGCGGCTACGAGATGTTCGTCAACCAGGGCGTGGACGTATACGACAAGTACCTGACCGTCGCGGCGCTGCGGCGTCTGGGCACATGAGCGAGCAAGGGAAGCGATTCCCGTGTGGGTCAGACTTCAGTCTGACATGCCCATGGATTACGCGCGGTAAGGATGCGGATTTGAATGTCAGACTGAAGTCTGACCCACAGGGGAAGTGACTCACCCGCCCTCACGCTGCATGGTCTCCAACTCGTCCCAGCGCATCATCGCCGCGTCCAGCGCCTCACGCCTGGCGGCCAGCGCATCCAGCACTGGTTGAATCTGTTCGAACGGCCGGCTGTAGAAGTCCTCGGCCGAGCTGTCGTTCTCCAGCGCGGCTATTTCGCTCTCCATGGTCTCGATGCGAGCCGGTAACTGTTCGAGTTCCAACTGCAGCTTGTAGCTGAGCTTGCCCGCGCGCTTGGGCGCTTCGCTGGTGGCGGCGGGCGCCACCTTGGGCGCGGGCGCTTCCCGTTTCCCCGCCGTTACGCTGCTCGGTAGCGGTTCGTCCTTGGCGGCCAGGCGTTTGCCCTGGCGCAACCAGTCGGAGTAACCGCCCGGATAGCGCAGCACTTCGCCGTTTTCCTCGAACACCAGGGTGCTCGTCACGACGTTGTCGAGGAAGGCGCGGTCGTGACTTACCACGATGATGGTGCCCTGGTAGTCGGCGAGCTGCTCTTCCAGCACTTCCAGGGTCTCGACGTCGAGGTCGTTGGTCGGCTCGTCGAGGATCATCAGATTGGTCGGGCGCGTGAAGAGCTTGGCCAGGATCACGCGATTGCATTCGCCACCCGACAGGAAGCCGACCGGCGTCATGGCGCGCTTGGCGCTGAACAGGAAGCCGCGCAGATAGCCGACCACGTGCACCTCGCGGCCGTTGATGATGACGTGGTCGCGGCCGTCACCCACCACCTCGGCAACGGTCTTGTTGGGATCGAGCTGTTGGCGCAGCTGGTCGAAGTAGCCAATCTCGAGGTGCTCGCCGAACTTGATCGAGCCCTCGTTCGGTTCGAGCTGGCCAAGCAGCAGGCGCAGCAGGGTGCTCTTGCCCACACCGTTGTTACCTATCATGCCGATGCGTTCGCCGCGCATGATCTTGACCGACAGCTCCTTGATGACGGGCGTGTCGCCATAGGCATAGGAAATCTTGCGCGCTTCCACCACGCGGCGGCTGGAACGCTCGGCTTCCTGCACGGCTATCTTCGCGCGCCCTTCGCGTCGGTTGCGGCCGGCGAACTCCTCGCGCATGCGTTCCAGCGCGCGCACCCGTCCTTCGTTACGCGTGCGTCGAGCCTTGATGCCCTGGCGTATCCAGGCTTCTTCCTCGGCGAGCTTCTTGTCGAACAGCGCGTTATGGCGTGATTCCGCTTCCAGCGCCGCTTCTTTCAATTCGAGATAGCGCTGGTAATCGCCCGGCCAGCTTTTCAGCTGGCCGCGATCGATATCGACGATGCGCGTGGCCAGCGCCTGCAGGAAAGCGCGGTCATGGGTGATGAACAGCACGCTGCCCTTGAAAGCGCGGATGCGCTTTTCCAGCCATTCGATGGCGGCCAGATCGAGATGGTTGGTCGGCTCGTCGAGCAGCAGCACGTCCGGCTGGCTGACCAGCGCGCGTGCCAGGCACACGCGCCGTTGCCATCCGCCCGACAGCTCCGACAGCAGGCGCTGGTCGGGCAGTTCGAGCGCGGTGATCACCGCGGCAATCTGCGATTCGACGTCCCAGCCGCCGTGGGCCTCGATGCTGCGATGGAGTTCCTCCACTTCGCGCAGACCATCGTCGTCCAGTGCCGACGCGGTCAACTCGCGATAGCGCTCGATGAGGCCGATATGGGTGGCGAGACCGCTGGCGACGAAATCATGCACCGAGATATCGAGATTGCCGGGCAGCGTCTGTTCGAGCTGCGCCACCTGCGCGCCGCCGTGGCGCCGAACCGCGCCGCTGTCGGGAATCACCGCGCCCATGATGATCTTGAACAGTGTCGATTTGCCGGCGCCATTGCGCCCGATCAGGCACACCCTTTCGCCTTCATCGAGCGTGAAATCGGCGTGGTCGAAGATCAGCTGGTCGCCGAAGTCGAGATTGATGTCGTGAAGGGTGAGCAGGGACATGGTGCGGGTCTATCGGGCGCGCGGCGCGCTGGAAATGAATGCGCCACGCTGGCAGCGCGACGCATGGAAAATCACAGGCTGAGATCGACGCCGTCGAAGAACACCTTGCGCCAGCGTTGAATCTCGACCTTCTCGAACACGCCGGCCAGCGTGAAAGGGTCGTTGGCGATGAGCTTTTCGGCCTCGGCGCGCTCGTCGGTGTCGAGGATGATCATGCCGCCCTTGCCGACGCTGCCGTCGTCGTTCAGGAAGCCGCCGGCGGCGAGTATGCGTGCGGTATGGGCGCGCAGGTAGACCAGGTGGGCGTCGCGTGTCGCGGCGCGCAGTTCGGCGACGTCGGGCTTGTCGGTGGTGCGGATCATGTAAGGCATGGTCGATGGCTCCGTGGCTTAGGGCGCGAGCAGGGTCGCGCTCTTGATGACGATGGGCTGGGCCGGCACGTCCGACATCGGCCCGACGCTGGTGGTGGTGGTGGCCGCGATCTTGTCGACCACGTCCATGCCCTCGGTGACTCGGCCGAACACCGCGTAGCCGAAGGCGGCAGGCGCCTCGCCCTGGTGATCGAGGAAGTCATTGGCGGTGAGATTGATGAAGAACTGCGCGGTGGCGCTGTCGGGCTCGGCGCGGCGCGCCATGGCCAGCGTGCCACGCTCGTTCTTGAGACCGTTGGCGGCTTCGTTCTTGATCGTGCCGTGCGTCTCCTTCTGTTCGAGGGTGGGTGTGAAGCCGCCGCCCTGGATCATGAAATTGGGGATCACGCGGTGGAACACCGTGCCGTTGTAGAAGCCGGCTTTCACGTAGTCGAGAAAATTGGCCACCGAGACCGGCGCTTCCTTGGCTGCCAACTCGATGGTAATGCTGCCTTCCGAGGTTTCCAGCACCACGCGCGGATTGGCGCCTTTGTCGGCGGCATGCACCGCGCCGCAGACGAGGGCGGCCATCAACACGATCAGTCGAACGAACATCGCTTATCTCCAGGCAAAAGTGAATGAAATAGACCTAGCGCGCCGGCGCGCCGTGCGCTGCCGCGGATAAAGAATCGCCGCACCGCCCATCGCGCTCACGAGCTGTCCGCGGCGCGGCGCAGGAACACCGGCGCTTGCGGTGTCGAGCGCGCTTCGTCGTAGGCGTAGCCGGCGCTGTCGAAATCCAGCAGCTCGGCAGGCTTGCGACAGCGTCGCTCCAGAATGTAGCGCACCATCATGCCGCGCGCGCGCTTGGCGAAAAAACTCAGCACGCGGTATTCGCCGCGCGACCAGTCCTTGAACACCGGGGTGATGACGGTCAGGCCCAGCGCCCGTTCATCGACCGCCCGGAAATATTCCTGCGAGGCGAGATTGACCAGCACCCGCGAGCGCACGCTGCGGGCCTGGGCTGCCAGTGCGCGCGCAGGCCGCTCTGCCCAGTAAGCATAGAGATTGCCGCCGGCGGGGTTCCTGAGCCGCGTGCCCATTTCCAGACGATAGGGCTGGATGTTGTCCAGCGGCCGCAACAGGCCATAAAGCCCCGACAGGATGCGCAGGTGCGATTGCGCATGCTCGACGTCGCGCGCTTTCAACGTGTCGGCATCGAGGCCCTGGTAGACATCGCCGCGAAACGCGAACAGCGCCGGGCGCACGGCGTCCGCTGACGGCGTGGCGGACCAGTCCTGGAAGCGCTCATGGTTGAGCGCCGCCAATTCGTCACTGACGGACATCAAGGATTTCAACTGTGCCGGTTTCTTGCGCGCCATCAGCACGGCGAGCGCCTCGGCCTCGGCCATGAACTCGGGTTCGGTGGCCTTGGCGCTCCACGCGGGGCAGGTGAAATCGAGCGTTTTGGCGGGCGAAATGACGGCGAGCATGACCAGCGGTGTTGTCGGTGAACCGCCGGTATTGTCGTGGTTCAGGCCATGCTTGGGAAGCCGCCGTGCCGGCCCGTGCGGCGCGCGGATTCAGTCGATCTCGAGCCGGTAACCGATGCCATAGACCGCGTGGATCACCGCTCGTCCGGGTAGCAGTGCTTCAATCTTGCGGCGCAGGTTCTTGACGTGACTGTCGATGGTGCGGTCGGAGATCTCGCGATAGTCGTCGTACACGAGATCGAGCAGCTCGTCGCGTCGATAGACGCGGCCCGGATGGCGCAGCAGCGTTGCCAGCAAGCGGTATTCGACCGGTGTCAGGTCGAGGCGCTGGCCATTGATGCTGGCGCGCATGCGATGTTCGTCCACTTCGAAGCGCGGCGGGCCGGCACTCGGCGCGGCGTGGGGTGTGCTGCGGCGTAACACCGCCTTGACCCGCGCCACCAATTCACGCGGACTGAAGGGCTTGCACAGGTAGTCATCGGCGCCGAGCTCCAGGCCCAGCAGGCGATCGATCTCCTCGGCGCGCGCGGTCAGCATGATCACCGGCAGCGTGCTGGTCTGACGCAGTTCACGACAGATGCTCATGCCGTCGCGATGCGGCAGCATCACGTCCAGCACCAAGGCCGCCGGCGCGAGTCGCGCCACCGCCGGCAATACCTCCGCGCCGTCGCTGACCACGCTGACCTGCATGCCGGCGGCGCGGAGGTAATCGCTGACCAGGGCGGAAATCTTCGGTTCGTCTTCGGCGACCAGGATATGGGCTTGCATGGGAGCGTCCATCATTGCACCAGCGGCAGTTGAACGTGGATGGCCACGCCACCGAGGGCCGACCGTCTGGCTTCGATGTGTCCGCCATGCGCCGCGACGATGCGCTTGCAGATGGCGAGCCCGAGGCCCGAGCCGCCGTGCGCGCGGCCGCGGGATTTCTCGGCGCGGTAGAGCGGTTCGAATAGCTGGCCGAGTTCGTCGTCCGCCACGCCCGGACCGCTGTCGGCGATGATCAGCTGCGCAGCGCCATTCACACGCCGCGCGGTGATTTCCAAATGGCCCGGCGCGTCGGTGTAGCGCGTCGAATTCTCGAACAGGTTTTCGAACAGCTGCAGGATTCGGCGACTGTCGACATGGGCGCACAGGTCGGCGTCGATGTCGTAGTCGTAATGAATACCGGACTGTTGCCAGCGACGCGCGAAGTGGCTGATGGACTCGGTCAGCAGTGCGCCGAGCGAGGCACGCGCGAATTCGTAGTCGAGCGCGCCGATGTCGGCGCGGGCCAGCTGGTAGAGATCGTCAACCAGGTGCGCGAGTCGCGCCGTTTCCTGGCCGAGGGATTCCACCAGTGCGGCGTTGATGGGGCGTATGCCATCGCTGGCGGCTTCGAGTTCGCCGCGCATGATCGCGAGCGGTGTGCGCAGCTCATGGGATACGTCGGCGAACCAGCGCCGGCGCGCCGACTCGTTGTCTTCGAGGGTACGCGCCAGCACGTTGAAGTCATCGACCAGCGCGCCAATCTCGTCGCTGCCTTGTGGCGCGAGGCGCGTGCCGAAGTGGCCGGACGCCAGCGCACGTGCGCCGGCGCCGAGTTCGATGATGGGACGCGACTGGCGGCGCGCGAGCCACGCCGCCACCAGCAGCGACAACACCCCCGCCACCAGCGCGCCGCCCAGCACCATGCGCGCCAGGCGCCTGGCGAAGCGCACGTCGCGTGCGTCGGCCGGATTGCGCAGCGGCGGCACACCGACATAGGCGAGCGTGCGACCGTCCCGGCTGACGGCATGCAGGCGCAGGTCGCGACGATAAGGCAGTGGGCCGGCGATGATCTTGTAATCGGTATCGTAGAGCGTCGCGTCGACGTGCGGCCCGGCGCCGAACAGCGGCCGTGGTTTGCCGTCCCGCGCGCCGTGCGGCGGCGGGCCACGATGCGCGTGGAACGGCGACAGATCGTGCCGCGGCGGCGGACGTTCGCCGCCGAGTTCATCGGGCGGCGGTGGCCTGTCTTCAGTTTGCCGCGGCGCGCGTATGGCTTCGCGCAGCAATTGCCGCCATGCACGCGGGTCATCGCGCAGCGCATGCCAGTCACCGTCGCGCGCATGAACGGCCAACAGTTGCTCGCTGAGCACCGCCAGGCGCGCTTCGCGCTCATCGTTGAGATACCGCAGGAAGCTGCGCTGGGCATACCAGTGGGCAAAGCTTGCGAACAACACCAGGCTCAGCACGCTGGTGCCGACCAGTACCAGGAACAGCTTGTGAAAGAGTTTGAGTCGCATGGTGTAGTCGATGATGGTGCGTCACCTGCCTCGCGCTCGGCAAGCATTCTGCACACTCTGGCGCGGTTCTCCACGATCCCTGCACGATGTCGCCGAAAAGCGTGACGAGCGCCTTCATCTTTACTGCGCGATGCGCGCGGACACTCTTCGCGTCCACAACCACGCGGCCGGCGGCCGCGGCCATGCCGGGCGCCGCCAGCCCATCACTCAACGAGGAGTACGACATGAAAACCCCCACACTTCGCCAACCCCTGTTGCTGGTCCTGTGCATTGTCGGCGTGCTCGGCTTCGGTGTGTCGGCCTGGGCCGGCGCCGGCGGCGGGCCTCGCGGCCCGTTCGGCGACGACCTGTTCTCGACCGAGCGCCTTGCCAGCGAACTCGAGCTGACCGACGCGCAGCGCGATGCAGTCGAGCAACTGATGGACGAGACACGCAAACAGGCGCGGCCCTACGTGCGTACGCTGATGGCGCAGCACAAGGCCATGCGCGCGCTGAGTGAGAGCGACAGCTTCGACGAGAACGCGGTACGCCAGCAGGCCGCGCAGGGCGTAGCGGCCATGACCGAACTGGCGGTGATCCACGCGCGCGGCGGTTTCGAGTTGCGCAAACTGTTGACACCCGCGCAGCGCGACAAGCTGCACGACATGCACGGCCGTCGCCACCGTCGCTGATGCGGAAAAAGAGCGCTCGGCGACCGCAGAGGAGGGACGGTCGCCGAGCGCGAGGGAGGAGTGCTACTGCTTCACCCCCTGCCAGATGAACTGCGCCATGCCGGTGGTGGCGGAATTCTTGTTGCCGGTGGCGGTAAAGGTGGTCTTGCCCCTGTCCAGCGCCATCGAGTCCACGGTGAAGGTCAGGTCCGGCTGACCGGCGGCGTGCACCTTCATGGAGAACGCCCTGACGGTGCAGGACTTGCCGGAGATCTTCATGACGCCCGAGATGTTGCTCGGACCCACCGACGAGGTGCAGTTCGTCGTCGACTTGGTGAAGACGCCCTTCTTGTCGACCTTCACTCGGCAGAAGGTGGTGAAGGACGCCTGCTCGTGGTTGACCACATCATAGGTGACGGTCGACAGACCGCTCACCATCCAGGTGCCCGCCAGGTCAGCCTGGGTGCAGGCCGCCTGGCTGGCGATGGAACCGGTACCGAGCAATGCGGCCAGCGCCAAACGCGCCAGCGGTTTGTGAGCGATGGTGGGATTACGCATCGTATTCTCCTTGGTTTCTGAGATTGGTGTGGCGCCCATCGCTGGCCCGGGAGGCGAGATGTGAGCGTCATGGTCAGCGTGGACCGGGCACGCGCCAGACGCTGTGAGAATCCCCACTTGCATGCCGATAGCGGCCGCCATGCACGCGCGGGCTGTGGGTTTTGCCACCTTGGTGACGCGATCGCGTGCCGCCATCGCGCCTGTCGTTCGTGTGTGCGTCGACATGCCGGCGCCCGTCACATGACCCGCTCGCGCACGAGGAGTGGCGCACGGTCTCACGGACGCGGCACGACTGGAGATTTTTTTCGCCTGGCACGTGGCGAATGCCACTTTCGAGCCGCGCAACTCGCGGGCTCCGCGTGCCGGTTGTACACTGCAAGCAAGTCGCCGATATTCGCCGCCATGCGTAACAGTCCGTCCGCCGCCAGCCTGCTCGAACCCGCCCAACTCGAGGCCGTGCGCACGCGCTCCGATGCCTGGGGACTGGCGCTGGTGGGACATGCCTGGGTCGTCATCATCGGCGCGGCCGCCTTGTTCGTGTGGTGGCCCAACGTCTTGACCTTCGCGCTCGCGGTGATCCTGATCGGCAGCCGCCAACTCGGTCTGCTGATCCTCATGCACGACGGCGCGCACGGTTCCCTGTGTCGCACGCCGTGGTTGAATCGACTGCTGGCCCAGCTGTTCTGCGCGTGGCCGACCTTCGCCGACACCGATGTCTACCGCACCTATCACCTGAAGCATCACACCCGCACGCAGCAGAGCGATGATCCCGACATCATCCTGACCGGCTATTACCCGATCAGCCGCGCCAGCTTGAGGCGCAAGCTCACGCGCGACCTGTTGGGCAAAACCGGATATTCACAGCGGCGCGCGCAGCTCCTGCAGGCGTGGGGGCCGCCGGGGCTGTCCATCGCGCAACGCATGCGCCATTACTGGCGGGCGCTGGGCCCGCAGACCGTCACCAATCTCGCGATGGCGTGGCTCGCCCATCGGGCCGGCCACGGCGGTCTGTACCTGGCGCTGTGGTTGCTGCCCTTGCTGACCTGGCAGCAACTCGTGCTGCGGGTACGCAATATCGCCGAGCACGCGGTGGTGCGCGCGCCGGACGACATGTTCGGCAACGCGCGAACCACGCTCGCCAACGTTCTCGAGCGTGCGCTGGTGGCGCCCTACTGGGTCAACCTGCACCTCGAGCATCATCTGCTGATGTGGGTGCCGTGCTATCGGCTCGCGCTGCTGCGCCGTTATCTCATCGACAACGGGCATGGCGACAAGATTGAAACCGAGCGCGGTTATCTCGCGGTCTTGCGCAAGGTCACCACCGCCGGCGACGACGTCGGTGGCGATGCGCCGCGCAAGCGCGCCAGCGGCACCTTCGCCAACGGTTTCGAGGCGGTCTAGCAGGATGCGCGGCGCGTGACGACGCTGGCACCGGCGTTGCTTGCGCGCGTGTTGGACGTCGAGCCGGTGGCGCGCCTGGCGGTGCTGGACGACGACGGTGCACCCGAAGTCATGCCGATAGTATTCGCGCGCGTCGGCACCACGTTGTTTTCACCGGTGGACGGCAAACCCAAGAGTCATGCACGCCTCGCGCGCCTGCGTCACATCGAAGCCCACCCGCGCGTGGCACTGGTGGTCGATCGCTACGACGACGATTGGCGACAGCTGTGGTGGATACGCATGGCGGCGATGGCCAGTATCGCGGTGGGCCACCATCGCGACTGGCAGGCGGCGGTCGAGGCATTGCTCGACAAGTACCCGCAGTATCGAACGACGCCCTTGTTCATGGGCGAGCCGACCCTGATCTGCTTCCAACCCATGACGGTGCGTGCGTGGGCGGCGGCGGGGGACGAGGGCATTGCCGCCAGTGTCGCGGCGGCGTCTGAGCACGACGGCTCTACGCTGGTCTAGACGCCGAGCGTCGCGCGCAGACTCGCCAGCTCGTCCAGCACCACCGGCACCTCGTGCTGGCGCGTCGGCGGCACCAGGAACACGAAGCCATCGCAGCCCCGCGCGATGAAATCCTCCAGCACCTTCGCATCGATCGGCGCGCCGAACAGCAATACCGTCATCTCGGTGTAATCGCGACCGGCGGCATCACAGGCGGACTTGAGATCGGTGAGCGGGTCGCCGGCGTAGCGGTCGTAGATCGGCATCCAGCCGTCGGCGTAATCGGCGACACGCGCCGGCACCGCGTCGGAATTGGAACCGATGTAGATGGGTGGTCCGCCGGCTTGCAAGGGTTTGGGCTGCGACCACGCCGCGTCGAAGTTGACGTAGTCGCCGTGGAACTCGGCCGGGTCGTTGCGCCACAAGGTGCGAATGGCCAGCGCGCGTTCGCGCACCACGGCCCAGCGTTCCTTGAACGCACAGCCGTGATGTTCGATGGCTTCCTTGATCCAGCCGCCGGCGATGCCGAACAGCACGCGGCCGCCCGACAGGTGGTCGAGCGTGGCGATGGCCTTGGCGGTGATGAGCGGATCGCGCTCGGTCAGCAGGCATACGCCGGTGCCGAGCTGGATGCGCTCGGTGACGGCGGCGCAGGCGGCCAGCGCCGTGATCGAATCGTGCATGCGCGCGAACGGCTCGACGATGTCGCTGCGGTGGTAGCTGTTCTTGCGATGCTTGACCGGTACGTGGCTGTTCTCGGCGAAGAACAGCATGTCGAAGCCACGCTCCTCGACGGCCCGCGCCAGCGCCGGGGGCGGCAGCGTCTGGTCGGTGGGCAGCAGGCAGACGCCGAAACGCGGCTTGGTATTCAAACCCGAGCCGGATGCAGTTCGCGGATGAAGGGCGGTTGCTTGCGCCACATGCGGCCCGCCATGAGGCCGCCGTCCACCACCAGCGCGTGGCCGGTGACATAGCTCGCCGCGTCGCTCGCCAGCCACACCACCGCCTCGCCGATTTCCTCCGGCTCGCCCATGCGCGGCATGGGTTGATCGTCGACCGCCCCTTCACGGATCTTGGCGATGCGCTCGAGCCAGCGCGCGTCCTTCACGCCGGTATGGATGGGGGTGGCGATGTTGCCCGGGCACACCGCGTTGATGCGCACGCCGTCCTCGGCGAGTTCCAACGCGACCGACTGCGTGAAATTCACCACCGCCGCCTTGCACGCCGCGTACACGTGCGGCGAATAGCCGCCGGTGAGACCGGCCACGCTCGCGACATTGACGATGCTGCCGGATTTTTGCGCTTGCATGATGCGCGCCGCATGCTTGGTGCCGAGCACCACGCTGCGCTGGATGATTTCCTGCGAATAGTCGTACTGTTCGAGCGGCAGGCTGGCGATGGGGCCCATCACG
This sequence comes from Pseudomonadota bacterium, assembly GCA_016719885.1. Classification (NCBI taxonomy): domain Bacteria; kingdom Pseudomonadati; phylum Pseudomonadota; species Pseudomonadota bacterium. The sequence goes on from JADJYF010000019.1 coordinate 71,993, forward strand.
CCGACGATGGCGGCGTTGTTGACCATCGCGTCGAGCCGAGCATGGCGTTCCATGATGCGCGCGAAGGCGCGCTCGAACTGCGCTTCCTCGCGCACGTTCAAATCGATGAATTCAGCCGCGCCGAGCTCGTGGGCCAGCTCGCGACCCTTGTCGCCCTGCACATCGCCGATGTAGACGAAGTAGTCCCGTTGCGCGAACAGGCGCGCGGTGGCGGCGCCAATGCCGCTCGCACCGCCGGTGACGAATGCTACCTTGGTCATGCTTACTCCCCGTCGAATCCAGGCATCTGTCGATTCGATCATTGTGGGTCAGACTTCAGTCTGACATTTTGCCCAGCGCCCCGGGGTGTCAGACTGAAGTCTGACCCACAAGGTCATTGTTGCCGCCTACTTGCATCCCTCGTCACAACACTGCCCGGGCTGCGCGCAGTCTGACTTGTCCTTGCTCAACACCCCGCGCTCCATGAGGCGGGTGACGAGTTTCTTCCTGTCGTCGACCGGGTAACGCCGGAAGATCTCCGCCTTCATGGCCGCCGGCGAACCGCCGCCGTGCAGGCTGATCAGCGACATCCAGCCGGCCGCATCCGACGCGGTCAGGTCTTCGATGAAACGCGCGACCTGCGCGCGTTTCTCATAGGGAATGTCGGCGCGACCGCGCAGCACGTCGCTGAGCATGGCGCGCGTTTCCGGATTGTGGTCTTCATCAGGCCCGGGCAGCGCGACGATGAGACCGCCCGACACCTCGTGGGCGAGGCGATGCATGTCGTAGATCTGCGTCGCCAGCAGCAGCTTGCCGATGTTGGAGAACACCGGCTCGGGCTCGACCACGCCGGACGGATCTTCGGTCGGATACACCGACGCCGCCACGCCGCAGGCATAGAAGCCTTCGACGGTCTTGATCAGTTCCACCATGGTGTCGCGCAGGTGCGAGTTGCGCAGCAGGTCGAGGCCGTTGGCCTCGACCATCATCGCGCCGGCGCCGATCAGGAGATCGCCAAAACCGGCGCGGGCCGCGATGCAGGTGTGGCGATGATGGGTGGCATAGCTCTTGGTGAGGAATTCCGAGTGTTCGAACTCGCCGCACAGGAACACCTTGTCCCATGGCACGAACACCTGGTCGAACACGCACACCGCGGTGGTCTGGCCGTACTTGTTGCTGAAGATGGCCTTGTCGGAGCCCGGTCGGCCGGCGGGTCGCGCGATGATGGTGAGGCCCTTGGCGTCGATGGGCACCGCGCAGGCGATGGCGAAGTCGCGATCGGCCGCGGTCATGGCCCGCCCCGGCAGCACCAGCAGTTCGTGCACGTAGGGCGCAGAGGTGACGATGGCCTTGGTGCCCGAGATCACGACGCCATCCGCGCGCCGTGCGACCACGTGCACGTAGGCATTGGGGTTGTCCTGCTCATGGGGACGCAGGCTGCGATCGCCCTTGGCATCGGTCATGGCGATGCCGACCGTCAGGTCTTCGTTCTGCACGCGCTCGAGGTAGGCGCGCAGGCGCGCGTGGTATTCACCGCCTACCGCGTCATCGAGGCGGTGCGTCAATTGCCACGCGGCGTTCAAGCCGTCCATCGACAGGTAACGCATCGCACAGCCGGTTTCCTGGCAGGTGAGGCGCGTGAATTCGAGCTTGGCGAGCAGGTCGTTGCTGTCGCGATTCAAGGCGATGAAGCGATTGACCTGCCCGGCGCGCGAGGCGTGGGGCGCGAGTGCGACGGCGGCGTGGGCCGGGTCGAGCGCGTAGTCATAGGTCACGCCGATGGCGTTGATGCCGGGCGCGAGGCGCGGCTCGTCGGCCACCGAAGCGATGGCGTCGCCATCGACGAACACGCGCGGCTGGTAGCTGCGCAGTGACTCCCGGTAATCGGCGGCGCTCATCAGCATGACGGCAGCGCTCCGGGCGTGGGGACGAGACGGGGATGGCAAAAACGAAATGGGCTGCCCATGGGGCTCCTCGGCATGTCGACGTGGCAAGCAGCGAGGTTACCACGCCCGCCGCGCGCCCTGTAGGTGCGAAGTGCTGCGCATGACGAGGTTGTCAGGCTGAAAGCCTGACCCACAAAGGAGATCAATCTTCACGTGGGTCAGGCTTCAGCCTGACACCATGAAAACCATCCCATGGGTCAATGAATTGCTACCTACGACGGCGGCGCTGGCGCGGCAAAATCCACCAGGTCGACCACTTCCAGGCGCAGCGCGAGACGCACCAGCTCGATGTCGTCGCGCACTTCGAGCTTGCGCTTGATGGCGTAGTGCAGGTTGCGCACGGTCTTGACCGACAGGTGCAGATCGCGCGCGATGTCGTCGACGCCGCGCGCGGCGAGCAGCAGGCGCAGCACTTCGAATTCGCGCACCGACAGGCTGTCGAGCCGGCCATGGGCCGAGCCGAAGCGCTCCCAGGCCAGCAGCTGCGCGATGTCGGCCGACAGGTAGCGCTGGCCGCGCGCCACGCAGGCGATGGCTTCGAGCAAGGTCTCCGGCGGGCTCGACTTGGTGACGTAGCCGAGCGCACCGGCGGTGAGCGCCTGCACCGCGTAACTCGGGTGCGCGTGCATGGTGAAGACGAGCACATGGGGTCGCGCGCCGCGCTGGGCGAGATGGGCGGCGGCGGCGAGGCCACCCTGGCCGGGCATGCTCAAGTCCATCACCAGCACGTCGATGTCGCCGTCGCGCGCACGCGCATAGGCGCTCTCGCCGTCGCCGGTCTCGGCCACCACCACGAAGCGCGCATCGGTGTCGAGCAGTGCGCGGTAGCCGGCGCGCACCACCGCGTGATCGTCGACCAGCATGATGCGCAGCGGCGCTGCTTCGCTCACGACGCGGCCTCGAGGTGGCCGGCCGGAATGTGCAGGCGCACACGCAGGCCACCGCTGGCGACGTGGTCGATGGTGAGCGTGCCGGCGCAGGCGGCGGCGCGTTCGGCGAGACCGGTCAGGCCATGGCCCGCGACGCTGGTGCCGACACCGCGTCCGTCGTCGCTGATCTCGACCTCGAAGCCGTGCGCCGTGCACGACAGGGTGACGACGATGAGACGCGCGTCGGCGTGGCGCACGGCGTTGGTCACCGCTTCCTGCACGATACGCAGGATCTCGGCCGCCAGCGGCGCCGGCAAGCTGTCGAAGCGTCGCTCGCAATGTGCGCTCAAGCGTGGCGTGCCGGCGCAGCGGCGATTCCAGTCCGCCACCAGCGCTTCTACCGCCGCGCACAGGCCGAGTTCATCGATGCCGGGTGGCCGCAGACGCAGCAGCACGTCGCGCACCAGGGCGTGCAGGTGCGCGATGCTGTCGGCGCCGCGTTCCAGCGCCAGTCGCAAGGTCTCATCCTCATCACCGACTCGGCGTTTCAAGGCGGCGGTGGTGGCGGCCAGCGCGGTCAGGTGTTGACCGAATTCGTCGTGCAGGTCGCGCGCCAGCTGGCGCCGCTCGTGCTCCTGCACTTCGAGCAGGCGCAAACTCAAGTGCGCACGCTGCTGTTCCAGCGTCGCGAGCGTGGCCGCCAGCGAATCGCAGGCGTCGGCGATGCGCTGCATCTCGGTGTGACGCTGCGCGCCGAGACGCGCCTCGCGCGCGCCCGCCGCCAGCGCTTCGAGGTGCGCGACGACCGCCTGCAGCGGCCGCAGCGCGCGCGTCATGAAACCGGCCAGCACCACGCACAGCATCGACACCACGGCCGCGGTGAGGGCCGCCATGCGTTGGCTTTCGCGCCAGCTGCGCGCGATCTCCGCTTCACCGTCGACGCTGAGGGCGAGGCGCGCATGGAGTTCGCGACCGCGCTCAATCTCACGCGTCACGCGCCGCGCCGGCGCGAACAGCACGCTGTAGCTGGCGGCAAACCACTTCGGCACGCCGACGTCGGCGCCGCCGCCACGACAATCGCTGCGCCACGGTTGGCCATTGGGATGTTCGAGCTTGAAGCAACTGCCATCGCTGCGCGTCACCACGCTCAAGGCGCTCCAATCGGGAAAGCGCGCATCGAGCGTCACGCCTTCGTTGAGGCCCATCAGCTGCCCGCGCAGGATGCGCGCGCCGGTGTCGGCGATGTGCTCCAGCTGACGCATGGCGGCATGGTGTTCGAGGCCGAGCAGCACCGCCATCGCCAGCGCGAAGGCGAGCAGCGCGCAGCCGGTGGTGACGATGAGCAGGTGGGTGGTGAGACGCACGCCTCGGCGCTCGCGGGTGATGATGGCCGCAGTGTAAACGAGCGCGCCGCGGGCCGCCGTCGGCGCCGCGAAGCGCGGGCATTTTGCCCGCCACCGGTCGGGCAAGCTGCCGTGGCGCGGCGCGCGCGCCTGCCCCAGTCTGCGCTGACGCCCGGCGGGCATGTCGCTCGCGGCGCCACACAGGAGTCACGCCATGGCCGATATCCGCAGTCCCTTGCATGCAGACCATCTCACGCGCAGCGCCGAGCGCCTGGCCGCGGGCCCGCCGGCGCAGGTCGCCGCGTGGCGACGGCTGCGCGTCGACAGCAGCCAGGCGCCGTGGCTCGATACCGGCATCGCGCTGGTGGCGGGCCAGTCGGTCAGCTACTTCGCCCATGGCGCGACGCGCTTGAAGGCGCTGCACGCGGTCAGCGTGCCGGCGCGTTTTCAGCTATGGGCGCGGGTCGGCGCGGGCGAGGTGCTGCGCGGTACGCGCGACAGCCACAGCTTCGTCGCCGAGTGCGACGGCGCCTTGCAGCTCGGCGCCTATTTCCCCGGCGAGTGGAGCAGCCGCGGCGGCGACAACGCGGTGCCGGCCGCCGCCTATCAACAGGTCGAGGGCGACATTGACGTGCTGGTCATCGCCTGGGCCGCCGGTGTCGATGCGCGCGACGGCCTGGCGGCGCTGGCCGGCATCGCCGATGAACTCGTCGCCAGCGAGACGGCGCGCTTCGCCACCGCGCCGGCCACGCCCGCCGGCTGGCAATACCTGTGGTTTCTCGGCCCATCGGAAAGCTTTCGCGATCATCGCCACGCCGGCGAGTCGTGCATTGATTGCCGCACGGCCGCCGACGCCGCCATCCTGCAGCACGACGCCGAACTGCCGCTGCTGCCCGGCACGCGTCTCGCCTGGCGCTGGTGTGTCGATGCGCTGCCATCGGCGCTGGCGGAAGACAGCCTGCCGACCCACGACTACTTGAGCATCGCCGTCGAGTTCGACAATGGTCTCGATCTCACCTACCTGTGGAGCGTGAGCTTGCCGGTCGGCACGGTGTTCCGCTGCCCGCTGCCGCACTGGGATCAGCGCGAGACCCACGCGGTGGTGCGCAGCGGCACGCGCGAACTCGGCCAGTGGCTCAACGAAGAGCGCGACGTGTTCGCCGACTACCAGGCGATGGTCGCGCCGACCGCCAATGCGCCGGAACCGGACCGCGTGCTGCGCGTGTGGCTGATCGCGGTCAGCCTGTTTCAGCGCGGCACGGGCGCGTGTCGTTTTGCCGACATCACGCTCACCAACACGGCGGGGCGCAGGACCATCGCCTGATCCTTCGCGCAGTGGCGGGGCAGGGCGCGATGCTGCATCATCGCCGGCATCGTGTCCGTCCACTTCAAACTGCTGCTGGCCTGCCTGTTCTGGGGAATGACGCCCACCATCGGGCGCGTGCTGTCGGAATTCAAGGCGCCGTTCGTGGTGGTGTGCGGGCGCTTCATGGTCGCCTGCGTGTTCCTGGTGTGGTTCTGCCATGCCGCGCAGCAGTTCGCGCGCGTGCCGGCGCGGCACTGGTGGCGCTTCGCCGGCATGGGCGCGAGCGGCATCCTGTTGCACAACGGCCTGTTGTACAAAGGTCTCGAATACACCAGCGCCACCACCGCGTCGATCGTGGTGGCGCTGATTTCCATCCAGGTCGTGATCCTCGACACGCTCATCTATCGCCGCATGCCCGATCATGTGACGGTGTTCGGCGTGCTCGCGAGTTTCGTCGGCACCGCCTACGTGTTGACCGATGGTCACCTGTCGCAGTTGTTCGCTATCGGCATCGGGCCGGGCGAGATCCTCGCCTTCCTGTCGGCGCTGGCGTGGGCGGTGTATTCACTGCTCGGACGTTCGCTGCTCGATGAGTATTCGCCGCTGCTCGTCACCACCTACGCGGCGCTGGCTGGTCTCGCGATGCTGTTGCCGTTCCTGTTCGTCGAGCCCGCTGCGACGCGCGCGGTGTTCGGCTCGCCCCAGGCGCTGGCCCTGATGTTCTTCCTCGGCTTGGTCGGATCGGCGCTCGGCTTCCTGTGGTATTCGCAGGCCATGCTCAAGATTGGCGCGGTCGGCACCGCCATCTACATCAACCTCACACCGGTGTTCGGTGTGATCGCGGCCAGCGTGTTCCTGGGTGAGCAGGCCTCGTCATCGGTGCTGCTCGGCGGCCTGGTGGTGTGCGCGAGCCTGATGATGGTCAACCGGCCGCGCTGGCCATGGCGCCGCGCCGCTCGTTCCGCCGTTCGATGATGCCGGCCGTCAACGGCACCGCCACCAGCGTCAGCGCGCAGCCCATCACCGCGTTCCAGCCCGCGTGCTGGTAGACCCATGCTGACCAGGTGATGCCGAACCACGCGCCGACGTAGTAGCCGAGCACGTACAGGGCATTGGCGCGGCCCTGGCCGACCGTGAGCTTGCGATTGAGTGCGCCCACCGCCGCCGCATGCACGGTGAAGAAGCCGCCGCACACCAGTACCAGCGCCAGCACCACGGCGATGAGCGAGGGCGCCATCAACAGCAGCAGCGCGGCGGCCAGCGTCAGCGCGCCGCCCATCAGCGTGCGACCGGTGCCGTGGCGATTGGCGAGGCGTCCGGCGCCCGGCGCCATCACGATGCCGACCAGGTAGACGAGGTAAACCAGTGATGTCTGGTCGGTGCTGAGCGCGAACGGCGTTTCGGCGAGACGGTAGGGCATGGTGTTGAAGACCGGCGCGAACACCGCCTGGCCGGCGGCGCCGCACAGGCACGACAACCACAAGGCCGGTCGCGACAGCAGCGCGAGGAAACTCACGCCGTCGCGATGCACGCGCGCCGGCGGCGGCGCGTCGCGCAGTTCACGCCACGCGAACATCATCGCCAGCACCACCGCCAGCGAAGCGGCGACGAAGGCCCAGCGCCAATGGCTGGCGGGGAACACGAAGCCGCCGAGCAGACGACTCAGCATGCCGCCCAACACGGTGGCGGCGACGTAGGCGCCCATCACCACGTTCAAGCGCGCGGCGGGCAGTTGTCGGGCGAGATGGGCGGCCAGGCAGGTGGTGAGTGCCGGTATGAAGGCGCCCTGCACGAAGCGCGCGGCAATCAGCACGCCGAGCGTGTCGGTGACGCTGCACACCAGGCCCGCCAGTGCGATGACCACGCCGCCCAGCATCACCAGGCGCGCCACCGGCCAACGGTCGGCCAGCGCACCGAAAGGCAGGTTGGCGAAGGCCACGCCCAGCAACACCGCGGACACGCTGAACGAGACCTCGAGCAGCGAGGCGTGGAATTCGTCTTCCAGCACCGACAGGATGGGCTGCGTGATATAGATGTTGAGGAAGGCCGCGCACACCAGCGCGAACACCACGCGCTGCAGGCGCGCGGCGTTGAACTCGGCAGGACCCTGCGAATTCATTCGCACATTAATCCCGAATGGGCGGCTGGCGCGTGCAATCTAAGGTGCGAATGAATTCGCACCCACAGGGATGACAGCGAACAAGCTATCGAATCACTTCGCCGCCCACGCCGAAGGTGCGCCCGCGGAAATGACACACCGCCTTGCCGGCGTCGTTGACGATGCTGACGTCGTACATGCCGGTGCGGCGCGAGCGGTTGCTCTCGCGCGCTTCGGCAATCAGGGTTTCACCGAGCTGCGCGGGGCGCAGGAAGTCGATGTTGGCATTCAAGGCCAGGTGCGCTTCGTTGTGCGAGTTGCTGGCGAAGGCCATGGCGGTATCGGCGAGCGCGAACAGCAGGCCGCCGTGACACACGTCATGGCCTTGCAGCATCCAGTCTTCCACTTTCATTTCCATGCGCGCGTAGCCGGGCGCGCATTCGAGGAGCTTGATGCCGAGCTCCTGCGAGGCGCGATCGCGCGCATACATGTTGGCGCCGGCGGCGCGCGCCAGTTCAAGCTTGTCGGTCTTGGTTGTCATGCCGGCGTTCCTGTCGCTGCGGATTCATTCGCACATTCATGTTTGACGCATGTGCTCGCACACCACGCGCACCCTCTCGGCCGGCACCGCCAGCTGGCGCATGAGATACACCTTGAAATCTTCCTGCCAATCCTGCGCCGCAACGGCTTCCGCCATGACGGCGAGCCATGCATCGCGCGCGGCCGCATCGACGGCGAGATGGGCATGCACGCCGGGAATGCTGATGCCGCCGTATTTCGCCTGGTAGAGCTTGGGACCGCCCAGCCAGCCGCACAGGAAGGTCGCGAGCTTGTCGCGCGAGACCTCGAGATCGGCCGGATGCATGGCGCGGATGACGCGCGCCACTTCACGGCTGTCCATGAGCTCGTAGAACAAATCCACCAGCTTGCGCAGACCGGCCTCGCCGCCGGCGGCCTGGAACGAGGCGTCGCCCACACCGTAGCTCATCAGTCGCGCCCCGCTTCGATGATCTTGCGCGCCAACAGCGCGGGATTGGTGAAGCACAGTTCATGGCCGCCGGCGCATTGCACCAGGCGAAACAGCCCCAGCCGCTCCGACAGGCGCGGATGCCAGCCGTGGCTGTGGGGCAGGGCAATGTCCTCGGTGCCGTTGAGAAACGATTTGCCCATCGGCAGTTCGGCCGGAGGGCGAGCCAGGCGCAGGGGCTCGCTCAGCGTCCGCCACGGGTGCGGATTCAAGCGCGCATAGGCGCTCTCGGCCTCGGCCAGCGAGGCATCGTTCATGAACGCCTCGCGCCAGATTGGAAACGGCATCATGGTGCCGCCGTCGGCCGCGCGCAGCGCTTCGAACAACTGCGCGTATTGCGGCGGCACGAGATCGGTGAGGGCCTCGCCGTCCAGCGGCACGAAGGCATTCCAGTACACCAGCCGGCGTACGCGCGTCGGCAAACGGTCGGCGACGGCGGTGATGATCATGCCGCCATAGCTGTGGCCGACCAGCACGAAGTCGTCGAGCGCCTCGGCATCGAGATAGTCGACGAGCGAGGCGATGGCTGCTTCGAGCCCGATGTCCTTGGGCTCGCCCGCTCGATTGCCGGCCAGCGTCGGCAGGTGCACGTCGTGACCGGCCGCGCGCATCGGCGCGGCGGTGGCCTCGAATTCGGCGCCGGTATGCCAGGCGCCATGCACGATCACGAAGCGCGCCATGCCCGCCTACTTGGTCTCGACCAGGATTTCACGATAGCGGCTGGTGCCGGTGTTCTTGGCCGCGTGTTCGGCCGGCACACGGATGGACGGGTCGTGCACACCGACCAGGTCGTCGCCGTCCATGCGCAGCACGAACACCGAGCCGGTCTTGGCGTCCAGCGTGCCGAGATCCTTGCCGGCCACGTCGAACACCTGCAGCGGCGCGCCGTCCAGCACGTAGAAAATGTAGTCGTGCTCATGGGTGTGCATGGGCGTGGTCTCGCCCGGCTCCAGCACGAATTCCCAGACGATGATCTTGTCGTTTTCGAAAACCTTGGTGGTACCGACGCCAGCCATGGATGCACTCCCCTGTGAAGATGAATATCGAGGCGGGAAGGTTAGCCAATTGCGGGCGGGCTGACCATGCACCGTTGCGGCATCAGGCGTGGGCATGCCAACGCAGTCTTTGTCCCACCACCAATTCGGCAGCGGCCGCGCCGCCAGCCGCCAGTTCCAGGGTCGAGCGCGCACGCACGCGCCATGCGCTGCGCCATGGTGGCAGCGCCGCTTCGATGTAGACGATGGTCAACGCCCGATCGAGAAACACCACGTCGATGGGGTAGCGCATGAAGGCGGTATGCACGCTGTTGCAGGGGGCTATCCACAGGCCGTGGTCGATGAACAGTGGCGCGTGCCCCAACAGGCCGCGCATGCGCTCGAAGGCCGAACTCGTGCGGCGCACGTGACCGACCACCACCGATTCGCTGACGTCGTCGAGCAGGATGCCCGAGATCATGTTGGCGTGTCTCCCGCCGGTTCGCGGCAAACGCATTGCGCGCGCCACCCGCCAAAGTTTCGCAGCATCTTGGCTGTCATGTACACATCGTATATCTTGCTGGCAACCGCCGGGGTGCCGGTGTCGGGACTTTGCGAACAGGGGGAGGAGAACTGAGATGATCAAGTTGAAGCTCAAGCAGCTCGGCCAGGGCATGACCGAGTACATCATCATCGTGGCCCTGATCGCGATTGCCGCGATTGCCATCTACGGCCTGTTCGGCGACACCATACGTGGCCAGATGGGCGTGATGACCGAAGAACTCGCGGGCCAGAAGGGCACCGCCAGCGTCGCCGATCCGAACACCACGGACGCCACCTCCACCCGCGGCCTGCAGGACTTCTCGGAAGGCACCAAGCAGTAGCCCTGACCGCGGTGCTGCGTGCCGCGGCGCCCGGGATCTGAACTGATGGCGCGCGCTGGCCCCGATACTCGCGCGCCAGGCAGCCGCCGCGCCCGCCTCCAGCGCGGGCAGGCCGCTTTCATGACCCTCATCCTGACCGTCGTGCTGGTGCTCGGCGGTCTGACCCTCTATCGCGCCGGTCGCATGACGGCCGACAAGATGGAACTGCAGAACGCCGCTGACGCCATGGCCTTCGGCGTCTCGACGGTGGAAGCGCGCGATCTCAATTTCACCGCCTACACCAACCGCGCCATCATCGCCAACGAAGTCGCCATCGGCCAGGCCATCGGCATGGCCTCGTGGGCTTACCACTGGAAGTCGCTCGGCGACTTCCTGCTCGAGTACAACAAGTTCCTGTCGGGGCCGACGCTCGGCATCTCCAATTCCATCCTGCCGCCGCTGGCCACGCCCTTCCAGGTCTCGGGCGGCGTGTTCGTGACCATGATGCGCGCCTATGCCAAGGCCATGACGGCGGTCAATCACAACGTCAACAAGGTCTATGGCATCGCCCAGCAGATCTATCACCTCGCGAGCATCATCAACACGCTCGGCATGCTCGATGCCGCGATCAAGGACAACGCGCCGGAGCAGGCGCACATGTCGGGCTATGGCGTGCTGATGCTGCTCTCGCACCTCGCCACCTACGGCGGGCTGCCGACCAGCGGCATCATCGATCACCTGCCGAGCATGGTGGCCGATCAGCTCAAACCGTTCACCAAGTCCTACGACCCGTCGGCGGCGGGCATTCCCACCGCCGACTGGCAGGCCGATACGGCGGGCGATACCGATGCCGGCGGTTTCGGCCGTCTGGCGGCCATCATCCACAACTCGGGCGACCCGTTCACCAAGGGCCATGTCAATCCACCCGACAGCGACAATCCCAATTTGACCGGGCGCGGTTGGATCATCAATTTCTTCGATCTCCTGCAGCAGGCCGGACTCATGCCGGCGCCGGTGACCATCAGTTTCGATGCCGGCATAGTCAAAGGCGGGGCGTCGTTCGGCGTGTTCACCGATCCCGATCCGCCGCGCGCCAAGGGGCCCGGCTGGCTGGGCTTTTCCATGAATGGCGGCGTGGACTTCGGCATCGTCGGCGCGTCGCTCGAGTACCACATCTACATCCGCATGCGCATGCTGCGCGAAGGCGGCAGCGAACTGCGCATGGTGGTGCCGCTGACCGGCAGCAACGCCAACCAGGCGGCAGGCAACGAGTTCTCGTGGTCCAGCGCCGACACCACCAATTTCGATCTCGGTTTCGCCGGCGGCGGCAGCTTCGACGCCTTCATCCGTTTGCCCTTCATCGGCAAGGTGAACCTGATCAGCGCCTCCATCGACATGGTGGTGGCGGACGACAACATGTTCCTAGGCTTCAGTTTCGGCGGCAGCGGCACCGGCTGCAGCGACCCGACCACCGACGACGATCCCGACAACGACGACGATGAGCCGGTGTGCGAGGACGCCTCGGGCGACGCCGACGTGGTGCTGTATGACGGCGCATTCCCGACCTCGGCGCCGATGGGCGCGGCCTTCGTGCACAGCGGCAAGACCACCGGGCCGGTGCCCAATGCCCTGACCTCGACGCCGCAACACATGGGCACCGCCGCGAGTTTCGGCGGCGCGGCGCCGGGGCCGATCCCGACGGAAGCCTATGGCGGCGCCGCCAATCACCTCATCGCCTGGTATTACCCGCCCAGCCTGCCGGCCTCGGGCATCTTCTTCCAACCCTCGGTGCTGCCCGATCACAATGTCACGCAGTCGTACAAGGGACTGCCACGCTACATCGACACCACCGAGTCCGAGCCCTTGTTCAAGTCCGGCGGCCCGTTCCTGCTGGTGGGCCTGACCCTGGACGAGGACGATTTCACCGATTCGCTGTACCGGCTCAATCCCGGCAAGGCGCCGACCGGCCGCTTCGCCCTCGAGGAAAATTTCGCCGACGGCTCGATGTCGGCGGTGTCGAAGTCGGAGGTCTATTTCAAACGCCCGCTCGATCTCGATTACTTTGCGCGCGGCGACGGCTATGTCGAACACGGCAGCGCCTTCAATCCCTACTGGCAGGCGCACCTGACGGAGACCAGCCATGCCGATCGTGTGATAGGGCTGTTGCTGCAGCACGGCGAGCTGGCGCAGGGCATTTCGCTGGACGGCAACGTCGAAGGCCTGTTGAATTGGTTGCAGGATGCGTTGGGTTTCTGACATGACGACCACACCCGCCCACCCGCAACGCGGTCAGGCCATGACCGAATTCGTGATCGCGGCGACCTTCGTGCTGTTGCCGCTGTTCGTGTTCGTGCCGATGCTCGCCAAGTACATCGACTTCAAGCATGCGGCGATCCAGGCGGCCCGCTACCAGGCCTGGGAGTACACGGTGTGGTACAACGATCTCGACGATCGCGACATCGTCAATAACTTCAACTCCGGTCATTCCGGCTTTCGCATGCCGCGCAAGGATCTCGCCACCACCGAGCTCGAATCGCGCAACCGCATCATGGGGCCGCTGGGCACCACGCCGGGTGATGACCTCGCCGATCCGTCGGTCATCGCGCCCATCACCGAAAATGACCAGACCCGCAGCTACGTGCCCAATCCGCTGTGGAAGGACCACCGCGGGCTGGCGTTCTTCGACGGCACCCTGGAAATGAACGAAATCGAGACCGACGACGACACGCCGACCATCACCATCTTCGGCGTCAATGTCGGCAGCTGGATCAACACCATTCTCGACATCGTCGATATCGCGTTCGGATTCATTGGCGACATCATCGGCGTCATCGACTCGGTCACGCCCGGCGATGGCGGCGGTGCGCCACCCGGCGCCGGCGAAGTGTTCGCGGGCTCGCCGGAGTTCACCGCCATCAACACCAATGGCTATTCGCACGTAGACTTCGACGCCATGGCGCTGGTCAACACCCTGGGCAGCAATCTGCGCACCGATCTCCAGGGCGGGCCGGCCGGCGTGTTCGAAACCCTCGGTTTCAAGGCCCATGCCGGTGTGCTGGCCGACGGCTGGAATGCGGGCGGCACTGCCCACACCTATCTGCAGGTCGGCGGTGCGACGCCCTCGACGCTGGTCAAGGAGTTGCTCAACCTGCCCGGCCTTTCCCAGATCTGGGATTTGATCAGCTTCATCGCGCCGGAATTGTCGCGCTGCGATCACCCCGATGGCGATGGCCCGCACCCGCTGGTCAAGTCGCCGCTGGCGGCGCCCCAGGGGCATTTGTGGCTGGGCTACGTGGATGGCGACGTCGTGCATCCCGACCGACTGTCGGTGCCAGGCGAAGATCCCACCGAACGTCTCGGTACCCACGTGTGCGACGACAGCGGTCGTTGCGTGTGGGAGGACGCGGTCGAAGCACTCGATCCGCCGATGTCGCATTCGCCATGCCAGCCATGATCGGCGTGCGTTGCCGCCAGCTGCTGCTGTGTGCGTCGATGCTGTCGATGGCCGCCACGGCCGCGGCGCGGCCGCCGGATTTTCCCGCGCCCAAGGACGCCCAGGTCAGTTCGGTCGCGCAGGAGATGACCGTCGCCGGACGCAGCATGGCGGTGCGCGCGTTCGTCACCGATGACGGCGTCGATGATGTCGTCGATTTCTACAAGGACGTGTGGAAGGAGCCGCCGGTGGACGGCGCGCCCGGTTGCGCAATCGAGACCGAAGCCCTGGCGCCATGGACACTCGTCACCCGCGTCGAGGATGACTACGTGATGACCGCGCAGGTCATGGAGCGCAAACCCAAGGGCGCGTTCGGCTTCCTCGCGCTCGGTCGCCTGCCGGAACCGGGCGTGCCGCCCAAGGCGCCGCCCGCGCCACCCTCGATGCAAGGCAGTGAAGTACTGTCCAACATCACCAGTCACGATCCCGGCCAGAGCGCACAGACCGCGATGCTCCACAATGACAAGTCGCTCGCCAGCAACGTCAGTTTCTATCGCGCCCAGTACCAGGACTGGCGGGTCGACACCGACAAGGAAGTCAGTCGTGGCAAGCTGCATGCGCTGGCGTTCACGCGCGGCCGCGAGCAGGTGGTGATCACCATCCAGAGCGGTCGAGACGGTAGCCATATAGTGCTAAACTCGGTCAAACACGACCTCCTGTGAGCAGCGTGACGCGTCATTTCACCAAGCAACGCCCCTCCGCAACGAGCGCCCGCCACGCGCGTGGGCAGGCGATGGTCGAATACACCGTCATCCTCGCTTTCGGTCTCATGATGCTGCTCGGTCCCGGCGGCGACGTGCTGCGCGATCTGGCCGACGTCCTGAAGAACAACTACCGCGGCTACAGCTACGCGATGTCGATGTCGCCGCTGCCGGATTTCGACACCGGCTCGGAGCTGCGCGAGTACGTCGAGGGTCTCGGCCTCGATCCCGAACTCGACGAACAAACCCTCGACCGCCTGGCGGTGGACCCGGTGGATGACGCGGTGACCGCGGCCCTGAGTCCCTTGACCAACCTGACCAGCCAGTTCAGCAGCGTCGACGATGTGCTGAACGCGCTGCCGGATATCCAGGACATCGTCACGGAGATGGCCACCGACGCGATATCGCCGTTTTGACGGTGCGCGGGAAAGGACAGGGATGAGGATCGTCCGTGCGGACGACGCGCCGTGGATCGCGGCGCAATGAAGAACGAATACAAGAATAACTGCACACGTAGGTGGGGGACGAACGCTCATGGCGGAAGCGCGTGAGACCAGGAGTGCCTTTGGCATTCCCTTGATAGTCGGTGCCATCGGATTCGGCCTCGCCGCCGCTCTGATGTCCTTCATCTACCTCAAGTCCGAGAAGGCGGCGCTGCTGGAAAAATATGCCGGCAGCAACCGCAAGGAGATCACCGTGCTGGTGGCCGCCAAGGACTTGCCCAAAGGCACGGTGGTGCGCCAGGAGGTGCTGTCGCAACGACGCATTCCCCAGGGCTTCGTCGCCAACGATGCGATCGCCGCGGCCGATTACGAGAAGTACCTCGGTCGCGTGCTCGAGGCCGATGTCGGCGCCGGCAAGCCGCTGTTGACGAGCTATCTCGACAACCGTTTCCCTGTCGACTTCTCCGATATCGTGCCCAGCGGCAGGCGCGCCATGACCATCCAGGTCGACGACCTGAACTCGATCGCGGGCTTCCTGCGGCCAGGCAATCACATCGACCTGTTCGTCAACATCCCGTCGGCGCTGTCGGGTTTCTCGGCCGGCTTCATCTCCGCCAACATGATCGATTCGATCCCTTCGGAACTGCGCAACGCCATTCCGCCGGCCTTGCTGGACGCCGCGCGCGGCGCCGACACCAGCGACTCGACGGTCAAGGACCTGCTCGCCAACGCGCTGCCCAAGGAATTGATATTGCCGGTGCTGCAGGACGTGCGGGTGCTGGCCACCGGGCGCGATCCGTACCGCGAAGAACTCGATCAACTGGCCTATCCGCAGCCGCGCGCGCAGCGCACGTTCAACACCGTGACCCTGGACTTGAGTCCGCGCGAAGCGGCGCTGGTGACCGCCGCCATCAAGAAGGGCGACATGCTGGCGGTACTGCGCAATCGCAATGACAAGAGCGGCGCGGATTTCTCCACCGTGTCGGCGCAGGACCTGTTCGGCAACGCCTTCAAGCTGGCCAAGTCCGAAGGCGAGCGTCGCCAGCGCGTGTCGGTGGCGGGTGGCCTGGACCGCGCCGGCAACCTGGTGGATGCCGCGGGCAAGACCATCATGAACAGCGAGCAGCTGGCCGCCGCGGGCCTCACGGTCAACGCGCAAGGGCAGCTGGTCGACAAGAACGGCCGCGTGATCGATCCCAAGGACGTGGTGGTGACCGCCGACGGTCGCGTGCTCGAGAAGAGCGCGCTGGCGGCGGCCGGACTCACGGTCAACGCCAGCGGACAACTGGTCGACAAGAGCGGCAAGGTGGTGGCCGCCGACGCGGTGGTGACCACCGCCGACGGCAAGGTCATGACCAAGGAGCAACTGCAGGCCGCGCGCCTGTCGGTCAACGACGCCGGCGAAGTGGTCGACGCCCAGGGCCGCGTGGTCGACACCGCGCGCATGATCACGACCAAGGACGGCAAGGTGTTGACCACCGAGCAACTGGCCGCTGCCGGCCTGTCGGTCAATGACAAGGGCGAAATAGTCGACGCCAGTGGCAAGGTCGTCGACCCGGCCACGCTGGTGGTGTCGGGCAACGGCCAGATCCTGAGCCACGAGCAGCTCGCCGCCGCCGGTCTCAAGGTCAACGAGAAAGGCGAGGTGGTGGACGCCAGCGGCAAGGTGGTTGATGCCGCCACGCTGGTGACCGACGCCAACGGCAAGGTCATCGACGGCAAGACCCTCGCCGCGGCCGGCCTCAAGGTCAACGAAGCGGGCCAGGTGGTGGACAAGGACGGCCAGGTGGTGGCGCCCGCCGATCTCATCGCGACCAAGGACGGCGGCCTGGTCAGCCAGGCGCAGCTGGCCGCCGCCGGGCTCAAGGTCAACGACAAGGGTGAAGTGGTGGACAGCAAGGGCCGCGTGTTGAACCGCAAGGAGCTGGCGGCGGTGGCGGCGGCCACGCCGATTGCCGGCCAGGCTGCCGGTGGCCGTGCCGTCGGCTACATCATCGGCGGTTCGCCGAGCGCCGGCGTGGCCAAGAGCACCACGCTCAAGGTCACCGACTGAGCCATGGGCAGGGCGCGTCACGCGGCTTGGACGGGCATGGCGGCCGCATGGCTGCTGCTCGTCGCCGGCGATGCGAGCGCCGCGGGCAAGGTCATCGAAGCCCACGGCGGCTCGCGCCAGGGCACGGTCTACGAGGCCACGCCGCAGCCCTATGCGCCACCGACGGCGACGGCGACGGCGGCCGCGCCGGGCGCGACGCCGGCGCGCAGCGAAGGCGCGAGCGCGGCGCCATCGGTGAGTGACGGCAGCGGTGGCAGCGCGCCGCGTGAAGCGGGCGCCGGCGTCGAGATCATTTCCGGCGGCGGCAGCTCGGCCGGTGCCGCGCGGGTCGGGCGCATGCCGGTCCTGCAATGAACAACAAAGACGAAATCACGGGGCAGGGAACATGACGATGGGGTCACAGGTTGCACGACGACTTAAGGGACGCGCGGCGCGTGGCTGGCGCTGTTTGAGCGCGGTGGCGCTCGCGCTGTGCATGACACAGGCCTTCGCCATCAACCTCAAGGTCGGCGAGCTCAAGATCATGAACCCGGGCGACATCGATCGCGTTGCGGTAGGCAATGCCAACGTCATCAGTACCTCGCTGCTGAAGAACGGCCAGCTGCTGGTGTTCGGCGAGGCGCCCGGCCTCACCACCCTGCACCTGTGGCTGAAGAACGGCCAGGAAAGCCAGGTCGAGTTCACGGTCGACAAGTCCGACTACTCGGCCGCCGTCAACAGCGGCGTGCTGCAGCAGAAGCTCGCGGCGGTGAAGAAGCTGGTGATGGACATTCCCGGCCTCGAGGCCGCGGTGGTCGGTGACAAGATCGTGCTGTCCGGGCAATACGACGGGCGCTACGCGCCGCAGGTCGCGGCCGTCAAGGCGGCCTACCCGGAAGCGCTCGATCTTTCCATTTCCACCAAGCTCGCCGAGGTCAAGCAGCTGGTGGCGGACATCAAGGGCATCGACGTGCGCCTGGTCGGCAGCCGCATCGTGTTGTCCGGCACCATCGACGACGGTTACGAAGCGACCATCAACACCATCATGGGCGCCTATCCCGATGTCATGGATCTCACCCGCAAGGAAGAGGTCGAACTGCCCGACGACAAGATGGTGCTGGTCAACATCAAGATCACCGAGTTCAACAAGAGCGCGTCCGACAGTCTCGGCATCAACTGGAGCAACAACTTCGCCGGCCCGGCCGCCGCCATAGCCTCGGAAACCACCTTCGGCGGCTCCCGCGACCAGGGCGTCTCGGTGATCGGCGGCAGCAATGCGCCCGGACCGCTGGCGTCGGTCGATCCCGCCGCCGACACCTCGTTCGGCTATTTCGGCATCGCGACCGAAATCACCTCGCGTATCAATCTCGCCATCAACACCGGCAACGCCATGATTCTTGCCGAGCCGCGCCTGGTGGCGCGCAGCGGCGGTGAAGCGAAGTTCCTCGCCGGTGGCGAAGTGCCGATTGAGATCGTCACGCCGACCAGCGCCTCCATCGAGTTCAAGCAGTTCGGTATCCTGCTCAACATCAAGCCCACCATCGACCGCAACGACAACATCCGCGCGCATGTCGAAACCGAGATCAGCGCGGTCGACAAATCGGTCGCGGTCGGCAACACGCCGGGCTTCCTGACCCGCCGCACCGACGCCGACATCCTGCTGCACTCCGGCGAGACGCTGGTGATGTCGGGGCTGGTCGACCGCGAGCTGGGCCGCGATCTGACCGGCCTGAAGGGCCTCTCGTCGTTGCCCATCCTCGGTCACCTGTTCCGCTCGCGCGATTTCCGCGACAAGAAGACCGACCTCGTGATTTTCGTCACGCCGCAGGTCTACGACGCCGAGCACAAGCAGAACATCGACGCGGTGGCGGCCGAGAAGGCCCGCGAGGACACCTTCCTCGAATCCATGCGCACCGCAACGTTCAAACTGGTGGAGTGAGCGCGAGCAGCCGAAGATGTTCAACGTCGTCATCAAGAATGGCAAAGGCGAGACCCTCGATACCATCGAGTGTCCAGTCGATGTGTGCTCCATCGGCAAGGCGCGCAGCAATCTCGTGCAGCTGCGCGGCTGGCGGGTCGCACCCCAACACGCCGAGATCCACCGTACTTCCGAAGGACTGTTCCTGGAGCGCGTCTCGCAGAAAGCGAGCGTCGAGGTCAACGGCAATGCGGTCGATCACTACGGACCCTTGCGCACTTCCGATCAGATCTACATCGCGGGCTACTACCTGCAGGTCGGCGAACTGGCCCGGCGCGCGAGCGCCGACACCCGCGAAGCGCTCAGTCGCACCAGCACGGTACGGGACGACGATGACGACGACGAGGACCATCTCAAGACCGTGATCGGCGTGCCGCGCCACGCGGTGCTGGAAGAGTCGGAGGCACTGTCCAAGACCTTGCTCGAGCTGCGCCACAAGGACAAGTTCAAGTGGCGTAACCGCGTGCACGAGGAACTGCTGGCGGCGATGGACCTGCGTCGCACCGACATCAGCTCCATGAGTGAGGAGGACCTGCGCAAGCACGTCAAGGGCCTCATCAAGGAGATCATCAACGGTCTTGGCGGCAAGTTGCCGGCCGATGTCGATCACGAGCGCCTGGCCAAGGAGGTGCTGGACGAAGCGGTGGGCCTGGGGCCGCTGGAAGACCTGCTGGCCGACGAGACCGTCACCGAGATCATGGTCAACAAGTACGATGACATCTACATCGAGCGCGCCGGCCGCCTGACCAAGTCGGAAGTGACCTTTTCCAGCGATGACGCGGTGATGTCGGCCATCGAACGCATCGTCTCACCGCTCGGCCGGCGTATCGACGAGAGTTCGCCCATGGTCGACGCGCGCCTCAAGGACGGCTCGCGCGTCAACGCCATCATTCCTCCGTTGGCGCTGCGCGGGCCGTGCGTCACGATCCGAAAGTTCTCCAAGAAGAAATTGACGGCCGACGACCTGATCGGCTTCGGCGCCATCAGCCAGCCGATGATCGACTTCCTCAAGATCGCGGTCGCGCAGCGGCGCAACATCGTGATCTCGGGCGGCACCGGTTCCGGCAAGACCACGCTGCTCAACATGCTGTCGAGCTTCATCCCGCCCGACGAGCGCATCGTGACGGTGGAAGACGCCGCGGAACTCAAACTCGACCAGCCGCACCTGGTGTCGCTGGAAGCGCGCCCGCCGAACCTCGAAGGCAAGGGCGCGGTGACGATCCGCGACCTGGTCAAGAACTGTCTGCGCATGCGCCCCGATCGCATCGTGGTCGGCGAATGCCGCGGCGGTGAGGCGCTGGACATGCTGCAGGCCATGAACACCGGCCATGACGGCTCACTCACCACCGCCCACGCCAACACGCCGCGCGACCTCGTGTCGCGCCTGGAAGTGATGGTGATGATGTCGGGCATGGACCTGCCGATCCAGGCCATTCGCGAGCAGGTGGCGTCGGCGGTGGACCTGGTCGTGCAGCAGACGCGCTTTCCCGACGGCTCGCGCCGCGTGGTCAACATTTCGGAGGTGACCGGCGTTGAAGGCGGCACGGTGCAGATGCAGGACATCTTCGTGTTCAGCCAGACCGGCTTCAACGATCGCGGCCGCGTGGTCGGCGAGTTCAAGGCCACCGGTCGCGTGCCGGAGTTCTACGAGGAACTGCGCAGCCGCGGCGTGAAGGTCGACATGAGCATTTTCGGGCGCTGAGCGGTGGGCTTTCTGTACGGAATCTTGGGCGAGCTGGCGTTTCCGGTCGCCATCGCGCTGGTGTTCCTGTCGGCCACCTGCGCGTGGTTGCTGTTCATCAGCCGTGCGCAGGCCAAGCTCGCCAGCTACCGCGAGGACTTCACCAACCAGGCGAGCAGTAACATGGCGGACATGTTCATGTTCGTCGATCCGCAGCGCCTGTTCCGCATCAATCTCATCGCGTTGGTGGTGGCGCCGCTCTTCACCTGGATACTGCTGCGCGACCCGGTCACCAGCATCGGCATGTTCGTGTTGATCCTGGTGCTGCCGACCTACGTCTACCGCTCGATGCGCGCCAAGCGCCTGGCGCGCGTCGAACAGCAACTGCCCGACGCCCTGACCATGGTGTCGGGCGCGCTGCGCGCCGGCGCGAGTCTTTCCATCGCGCTCGACAACCTCGTCGCCGAACAGCCGGCGCCCATCAGCCAGGAGTTCGAGATCCTGACGCGTGAGCAGCGCATCGGCGTCGATTTCGACGTATCGCTGGCCAACATGGAGAAGCGCATTCCGCTGCAGGACTTTCGCATGCTGACCACCGCGCTGCGCATCAACCGTGAAGTGGGTGGCAACCTTGCCGAGACCGTCGAATCGCTGGCCGACACCCTGCGGCGCAAGTCGACCATGGAAGGCAAGATCCGCAGCCTGACCGCGCAGGGCAAGCTGCAGGGCATCGTCATGACCGGTCTGCCTGTGCTGCTCGGCGTGCTGCTCAATTTTCTCGAACCGGAGGCGATGGCCAAGCTGTGGACCACCGGCGTCGGCTGGATCGTGCTGACGGTCATCATCGTCATGGAACTCATGGGCTACGCCATGATCAAGAAAATCACCTCGATCGATGTATGAGGACCGCCCGCCATGGATAAGCTGAGCGGCCCGATGCCGTGGCTGATCTCCATCGCCTGGGGGCTCTCGGCGATGTCCTTCCTGTTGTTCATCCTGTGGCTGAACGCGCAGATGGAAGAGGAAGACCGTGCCTACATGGATCCGCTGCCGCCGCTGCTGAAAGTGATCTGGCCGTTCATCCAGGTCATCGCCAACTTCATCTGCGTGTTCCTGCCCTACGACTACATGGAAATGGTCGAGAAGCGCCTGCAGCGCACCGGCGTGTCCTACCTGCTGACCGCCGACCAGTACGTGGCCCTGCAGATCTTCATGGCGCTGATCATGCCGCCGGTGGTGTGGATGTGCCTCGCGGTCATGCACAAATCGTTTCCGCTCGCGATCATCGTCGCGCCGCTGCTTGGCTTCCTGTTTCCCAACGTGTGGCTGTCGGATACGCGCAAGCGGCGCGAACTCGGCGTGATCCGTTCCATGCCCGTCTATCTCGATTTCATCACCATGTGCGTGGAGGCGGGCCTGAACCTTTCCGGCGCGCTCGGCCAGGCGATGGAGAAGGCGCCGCCCGGGCCGTTGCGCAACGAGTTCGCGGTGGTCTTGCGCGACCTGCGCTCGGGGCTGACGCGCGCCGACGCGCTACGGCGCATGGCCGATCGGCTCGACATTACCGAGGTCACGAGCTTCGTCAGCGCCGTGATCCAGGCCGAACGCATGGGCGCGAGCCTCGCCATGGTGCTGCGTGTGCAGGCCGAGCAGCGCCGCAACGAGCGCTTTCAACGTGCCGAGAAACTCGCCATGGAAGCGCCCATCAAGCTGGTCGGTCCGCTCATCATTTTCATTTTCCCGGTGACCTTCATCGTGCTCGCATTTCCCATCGTGATGAAATTCATGGCCCAGGGGGGCATGTGACGAGGCTCTTTCGGGTGCTGCTGCTGGCGGCCAGCGTGGGATTGGCGGCTTGCAGTTCGACGCCGCACAAGTTCGGCGGGCGCAGCGCCGACGACGTCAAGGCCACCGCCGCGCGCGCCGAGCAGAGTTATGCCAACAGCGAATGGGCGGCGGCGGCCGATGCCTATGGCGTGCTGGTGGAAGAGATGCCGCAGGACACCCACCTGTGGTTCCGCTATGCCAACGCACTGGCGCGCTCCGACCAGCCCGACAAGGCCGTGACCGCCTACCGCGAAGTGCTGGTGCGCGACGCGCATTACTCCAAGGCCTGGTTCAACATGGGTATCGTGCAGCTGCGCCAGGCGGCCAACAGTTTTTCGCGCATGGGCAGCAACATCAGCGCTGATGACCCGCTGCGCGCCCAGGGCGAGCAAGTCTATGCCGGCATCACGCGCCTGCTCGGCGACGATGGCAACGTCAAACCGGCGGGCGCCATGGGCAAGGCCAAGCCGGGCCCGGTCGCGCCTTCGTCGCCGCCCGCCAGCGACCACGATGCCGGCGGCGCGAGCCACTGACACACGCATGACCGCCGCGTTCGCACGCGGCGCGGTGCGCGGCCAGGCGATGGTCGAGTTCGTGGTGATCGCGTCGGTGCTGCTGCTGTTGATCATGGGCACCATCCAGTTCGCCATGATCTACCAGGCCAAGATCACGCTGAACTATGCCGCCTTCGAGACCGCGCGCGCCGGCTCGGTGAACAATGCGCGCATGTGGGCCATGGAACTCGCGTTCGCGCGCGCCATGGCGCCGCTCTATACCACGCCCTATGTGAAAGAGAGCGGCGGCACCTGCAGGAGCGAGTTCGAACTCGGACGTTTCGAGGGCGCCAACGTCGCGCTCGAACTCAGCAACGTCAAATGCGCGCGCGAGCACGTGCGCGACATGCTGGCCGAGGGCAATGCGCGCATCCTGCTGGTCAATCCCGGCCCGGATTCCTTCGACGGCGACAATGCCGTCACCGAGCATGGCCGCACCTTCATTCCCAACGACAACCTCATGTACCGCAGCGCCTTTCCCGACGCGCTGTCGGGGCAGTCGGTGCAGGACGCCAACCTCATCAAGGTGCACATCGGCTATTGCTTCGAACTGCTGGTGCCCTTGGTCGACAGGCTCATCAATCGCATGGTGGCGACCGCACCCAGCGCCCTCGAGCCCGAGAACTTCGGTCCGGCGGCGGCCGGCAGCTTCGCCGCTGCCTGTACCGCCGCGCATGAGCCGGAACGCTACGGCGTGCCGATCTACGCGCAGGCCGTGATGCGCATGCAATCGGAGCCGGTGCGCGACGCATTCTGCTCCGGCCAGTGCAGCGAGGAAAGCGGCTGGCCGCGCGACAAGTTCTGAGGATATCGATGTCAGGCTGCAGCCTGACCCACAACGAAGACCGCTCTCCCCTGGAAACGGGCGCCAGCCTGACGAGCGCAGCGTGCGAATGAATTCGCACCTACAATAGGCGCCGTCGCAGATCGTCCAGGAGCATTCATGACCACCATCAAAGTCGCCGCCGTGCAGGCCGCGCCGGCATTTCTGGACCTGCCCGGCAGTGTCGCCAAGGCCATTGCCCTCATCGACGAGGCCGGTCGCCAGGGCGTCGAGCTGTTGGCGTTTCCCGAAACCTGGATACCGGGCTATCCATTCTGGATGTGGCTCGATTCGCCGGCCTGGGGCATGCGCTTCGTCGCACGCTATCACCACAATTCGATGGAGGCGGGCGGCGCCGAAGACCAGGCCATCGCCGAGGCGGCGCGGCGCAACGGCGTGATGGTAGCGATGGGCGTGTCGGAGCGCGACGGCGGCAGCCTGTACATGGGCCAATGGCTGTACGGCGCCGATGGCCGCGTGCTGGCGCGGCGGCGCAAACTGAAACCGACCCATGTCGAGCGCACGCTGTTCGGTGAAGGCGATGGCAGTGACCTGCTGGTTACCGAAACGCCGCTCGGACGGGTCGGCGCGCTGTGCTGCTGGGAACATCTGCAGCCGCTCACCAAGTACGCGATGTACGCGCAGCACGAGCAGATCCATATCGCGGCGTGGCCGAGCTTCAGTCTCTACGTCGGCGCGGCCTACGCACTCGGGCCGGAAGTGAACACCGCCGCCAGCCAGCTGTATGCGGCCGAGGGCCAGTGTTTCGTGCTCGCCGCCTGCGCGGTGGTGTCCGACGACATGATCGAGATGATGTGCGACACGCCGGCCAAGCGCGAGCTGCTCAAGAGCGGCGGCGGCCATGCGCGCATCTTCGGGCCGGACGGCGCGCCGCTGGCGACGCCGCTCGCGCCCGACGCCGAAGGCCTGCTGGTAGCTGACATCGACCTCGAGGCGATCACCTACGCCAAGTCGGCGGCCGATCCGGTGGGCCATTATTCGCGTCCCGACGTGTTGCGTCTCATGTTCAATCCGCAGGCCACGCCACGCGTGGTGCCGCTCGAATCGGACTTCGAGAGTCCGTAGGCGCGCATTCAAGGGTGCGCGAGCGCCCGCTTCAGATAGTCAATGTGCGAATGAATTCGCACCTACAGGGCAGGCACTACATGATCAATGAACTGTTCTCCGTCGCCGGCAAGACCGTGCTGATCACCGGCGGCTCGCGCGGTATCGGCTACATGATGGCCCACGGTTTCGTGGCGGCCGGCGCGCGCGTGTACATCTCCTCGCGCAAGCCGGAAGTGTGCGACGCGGCGGCGGCCGAGCTCGGCAAGCTCGGCACCTGTGTGTCACTGCCTGCCGATCTCGGCAAGATGAGCGAGGTCGAACGGGTCGCGACCGAACTGCTGGCGCGCGAAGAGCGCGTGCATGTGCTCATCAACAATGCCGGCGCGACCTGGGGCAGCACCATCGACGCGTTTCCGGAGGCGGGGTGGGACAAGGTCATGGACTTGAACGTCAAATCACCGTTCTTTCTGCTGCAGAAGCTGTTGCCGGGCCTGGAGCGCGCGGCGCGCGCGCTGACGATCCGGCGCGCGTCATCAACGTCGGCTCGGTCGACGGCATGCATACACCGCTGTTTGAGAATTTCTCCTATGCGCCGTCCAAGGCCGCCTTGCATCACCTGACCCGCATGCTGGCCGCGCATCTCGCCAAGCGCCACATCAATGTCAATTGCATCGCGCCCGGCCCCTTCGATACCGACATGATGCGGCCCATGGTCAAGTCCATGGGGCTGGACGGTGTGACTTCCAACGTGCCGATGGGGCGCATGGGCGACACCCTGGACGCCGCCGGCGTCGCCATCTTTCTCGCCTCGCGCGCGTCGGCCTATGTCACCGGCACCGTGCTGCCGGTGGATGGCGGGCTGTTCGGAGCGTCATGAGCTTGGCGGCTTGCAAGCGCGCGGCCTCGAGAGCGGTGGGTCGCCGCGGCCATGGCGGTTCTTGACCCGGCCTACGCCGAGCTGCTGAGGGACTACGATCTCACGCAGCTCGATCGGCACGAGGGCGCGATCTACGTGCTTAGCGACGATTGGCGCCTGCGCTATTTCAATGATGGCTGGTCCCGATTCGCGCAGGACAATGGCGGCGAGCCCGCGCTCAGCCAGCGCTACCCACTCGGTGCACCGGTCTTCGATGCCTTCTCGCCGCCCGCGCTGCGCGAATTCTTTCAATTCCATTACCGCCAGTGTCGCGCCGAGGCGCGCCCGTGGAGCCACGACTACGAGTGCTCGAGCGCCCATGAGTACCGACGTTTTCGCCAATTCGTCTATCCGTTGAAAGGTGAGGGCGTGATGGTCGTCAACTCGAAACGAGTGGCGCGGCCGCGGCTGGAACTGCCGACATCGGTGCAGCCCGCGGAATCGGACTACCGCGATGGCGCGGGTCTGGTACATCAGTGCGCACACTGTCGCCGCATACGCTCGGCCGCCAATCACGACAGTTGGGACTGGATACCGGCGTGGGTCGCGCACATGCCGCGTCGCTGCAGCCATGGACTGTGTCCGCATTGCCTGGTGTATTACTATCTCGCGCCATCATCGCCGACCAACTAAGGGGTGGGCGGCGCGCGCAGGCGCGACGCGCGAGTTCGCTAGCGCTGATCCTCCAGCACCATGGCCGCGCCTTTCTCGGCGATCATGGTGACCGGCGCGTTGGTATTGCCGGAAGTGATGCGCGGCATGATGGAGGCATCGATCACGCGCAGGCCGGCTATGCCGCGCACGCGCAGGCGTCCGTCCACCACCGCTTGCGCATCGCTGCCCATGCGGCAGGTGCCGACCGGGTGGAAGATGGTGGTGCCGAGATCACCAGCCGCGCGGCGCAGTTCTTCATCGCTGTCGCAGGACGGGCCGGGGCGGAACTCCTCGGGTTCGAAGCGCGCCAGCGCCGGCGCCTGCATGATGCGACGCGTGAAGCGCATGGCATCGACCGCGACCTTGAGGTCGTCCTCGGTGGAAAGATAGTTGAGTGCGATGACCGGCTCGGCGCCGGGCTCTGGCGAGGCGATGTGCACGTGGCCGCGACTCTCGGGCCGCAAGTTGCAGACCGAGGGGGTGATGGCCGGAAAGGGGTGCAGCGGCGAGCCGAACTTGTCCAGCGTCAGGGGCTGCACATGCCATTCGATGTTTGGCACGTCGCGTGACGGGTCGCTGCGCGCGAAGGCGCCGAGCTGGCTGGGCGGCATGGTCAGCGGGCCGCGTCGGCGCAGCAGGTAATCGAGGCCCATGAAGGCGCGCCCCCACAGTGAATTGGCCTGCTCGTTCAAGGTGCGGGTGTTGCGCACCTTGTACATCATGCGAATCTGCAGATGGTCGTGCAGGTTGGCGCCGACCGCCGGCATCTCGTGCAGCACCTCGATGCCGTGCTGGCGCAGCAGCGCGGCCGGGCCGACGCCCGACAGCTGCAGGATCTGCGGCGAGGCGATGGCGCCGGCCGCGAGTATCACTTCGCGGCGCGCGCCGGCGCGGGTTTCGGCCGCGCCCTGGACGCGGTAGCGCACGCCGCGCGCGCGCTTTGCGCCGTCGCGATTTTCGATATCGAGCGTCGTCACCAGGGCATGGGTGATGACGGTCAGATTGGGGCGATGGCGTACCGGATGCAGGAAGGCCTTGGCATTGCTCCAACGCACGCCGCGCCGTTGATTCATCTGGAAGTAGGCACAACCGTCGTTGTCGCCACGATTGAATTCCTGGATGGGCGGTATGCCGCTCTCGGCGGCCGCTGCGCGCCAGGCGTCGAGGATGTCCCAGCTTACGCGTCGCTCCTCGACGCGCAGCTCGCCGCCGGCGCCATGGAATTCATCGGCGCCGTGCACGTAGTCCTCGCTGCGCTTGAACCACGGCAGCACGTCCTGCCAAGCCCAGCCCGGCAGTCCAAGCGCTGCCCAGTGATCGTAATCCGCGGCCTGGCCACGCATGTAGATCATGGCGTTGATCGACGAGCAGCCGCCCAGCACCCGGCCGCGCGCATAACCCAGGCTGCGGCCGTTGAGCCCCGCGTCCTCGGTGGTCTTGAAGCACCAGTCGGTGCGCGGATTGGCGATGGTGTAGAGATAGCCGACCGGCACGTGGATCCAGAAATAATCATCCGCGCCGCCGGCTTCCAGCAGCAGCACGCGGTTGTTGGGATCCTTGCTCAGGCGGTTGGCAAGCAGGCAGCCGGCCGAGCCGGCGCCGACGATGATGTAGTCGTAGTCTTGCACGTGGCCGAGGCCCGGAAGCGGGTCGGGCCCGCCTCCAGGCGACGCACTCCCTTATTCCGGCAGGGTGTCACCCGAGCCGCCGAATTCCTTCGGCAGGTCTTTGAACTTCGGCAGGCCGTCCTTGATGGCGATCATCTTCTCGCCGTAGAACACGTGCAGGCCCGGCTCGAACTTCAAGGTCGGCAGCACGGCCGCGAACACGTCGGACATGCCCATGCCCGGATGATCGTTCATGACATGGCCGCCGCACTTGGTGCACCACTTGCGGTGGCTGTTGTCGGTCTTGGCGAAGGTGCCGATGAGGTCCGCGCCGGCGGTAATCTTGACCACGTCTTTCGGCCACAGCGCGAAGCTGTTGACCGGGCCCGCCGACCAGATGCGGCAGGATTCGCAATGGCAGATGCCCATCGCCGCCGGCGTACCGCTGACTTCGAATTGCACGGCGCCGCAGAAGCAGCTGCCCTTGTGTGTATCACTCATGGTGTTCTCCCCGGTGTGGGAAAGCAGGCCTTACCCGCTTTCCAATTGATGTTCAAATCGATGTTCAACGCGCCGCGCCGTCCAGGCGCGCGGCGCGCGTTCGTACGCCGTGCTCCGTGCTCAGGCCACCGCCGGCATTGCGTGGGTGCGAACGAATTCGCGCACCAGGCTGGCAAAGGCGTCCGGCTGTTCGAGTTCGGCAAGGTGCCCTGCATTGGGGATGGTCGTCAAGCGGCTGCCGGCAATCGCATCGCGCCACGCGGGGCCATAGGCCGCCGGCACCACGGTGTCGCGCTCGGAAGTCGCGATCAAGGTCGGTGCTTCGATGCGCGGCAGGCGACGCTTGACGCCGGTGTCCGGAATCGGCCACAGGAACTTGGCGCTGGCGCGCAGGTTGAGCAGCTCCTCGACGTGCGCATCCATCTTGTCGCGGCCGTCGAACAGGAACTGCTTGCGCATGCCGGCCTCGGAGAACAGCACTTCCGACGGCATGCCGGGATGCTGGGCGAAAGGATCGGCGCCGCCGACTTCGTCCAGCCACAGTCCCAGCGGATTGACCAGCACCAGGCTGTCGACGCGCTGCGGGGCGATGGCGGCGAGTTCGGCCGCCATCCAAGCGCCGATGCTGATGCCGACCACGTGCGCGCTCTTCACGCCCAGCGCATTCAACAGGTCGACGTTGTGCAAGGTGAGATCCAGCGGTCCCGGATCGATGTCGGTGAGGTCATCCTTGGCCGGGCCCCAGCCCGGCGCATAGGGTGCGATGACGTCGAAGGACTCGGCGAGTTTCGCCAGGGCCGCTTCGAAACCGACGATGCCCAGCATGTGATGCAGGTACAGCAGAGGCTGGCCCTGGCCCTTGCGGTAGTAGTGAACGGTGCGGTGCGCGGCGCCGACGCTGAGGGTGGCGAGATTCATCACTTCACCTCCGCCACGCGCTTCGGCGCGCTGTCCTGGCCGCCACGCGCGAACGGCGTGACGGTGCGCGGTTCGGCGCGGTCCTCCAGCGCCATGGGCTTCGGCGACCAGTGATCTTCATAGCCCTTCCACTTCGAGCGCATCTGCGGAATGACCTTGGTGGCGAACATCTCGGTGGAATAACGGCACAGATCATTGGGCATGTCGCCGAAGTGCAGCAGGCACACCAGGTGACCGATCTTCAACGAGTCGACGACTTTCTCGATCTGCTCGGCGACGCTGTCTGGACTGCCGGCGACGATGTAGCCCTTGTCGATCATCTCGCGCCACGACAGCGCCGCGGCCTGGTTGAGCGCCGAGGACTGGCCGGCCATCTGCGAGGACAGGCCGGCGCGGATGGTGGGCTCGGTGCGATAGCCCGGCGCGTCGGCGAAACCCGGGTACACGTGCAGGCAGCGTGAGAAGAAATAGCGCGCATGCTTTTCGTACAGGCGCTGCGCCTCGGCGTCGGTCTCGGCCACGCAGATCTGCTGCGCGAACGCGGCCTGGTAGGGATTGAAGTCCGAGCCCAGTTCTTCCATGCGCTGCCAGAAGCCTTCCATGAGCTGCGCGCCACGGATGTAACCGGAGAACGACAAGTAGCTGTAGTTGTACTTGTGCGCGGCGCAGAAGTCCCAGGTCTCGAGCGAACCGCCGCCCGGGATCCAGATCGGCGGCGGCGTCTGCAGCGGCCGCGGCCACAGGTTCACGTAGCGCAGCTTGTAGTGCTTGCCGTTCCACGCGAACACGTCCGGGTCGCGCCACGCGCGCATGATGAGGTCGTGCGCTTCGTGGTACTGCTCGCGCAGGGTCGCGGGATTCACGCCGCAGGCGTAGTTGTCGTCCATGGAGCTGCCGACCGGGAAGCCCGAGATCAGGCGCCCGCCGGAGATGCAGTCGATCATCGCCATCTCTTCGGCGACGCGGGTCGGCGGGTCGTACAGCGCCAGCGACTGCCCGAGCAGCAGGATGGCCGCGCGATGGGTGCGGCGCGCGAGCGTGGCGGCCATCAGCTGCGGCGACGGCATCAGGCCGTAGGCGTTCTGGTGGTGTTCGTTGATGCCGAGACCGTCGTAACCGACGTCCTCGGCGAGTTCCAGCAGGTCCAGGTAATCGTTGTAGATGCGATTGGCCTTGCGCGCGTCGAACAGGCGCGAATCGACATCGACCCATACGCTGCGATGCTTCTCGGTGAAGTCATCGGGCAGGTAGGGCCACGGCATGAGGTTGAACCAGTGGAACTTCATGGGCTGTTGTCTCCTTCTGAGGTGGGCGCCACGGCGCGCTGCCTTGACGCGCAAAGCAGGGATTGTCGACGCTCCCGCCCGCCAGGGATATCCCGCCAGCGGGTAGGGGATTGACCAGGCGGAAGCGCAGCCCGCGCTTCCACCGCGCTCAGGCGCCGGGCAGGATGTCCTCCAGCAGCGCGCGAAAGGCGCCGACCTCGAGCGGCTTGCGCACCAGGGCGCGGATGCCGCTGGCCTTGAGAGCCGCTTCCGACAGGCCCTCGCTGTAGCCGGTGTAGAGCACCACCGGCAGGTCGGGCCGGAGCTTCAGCAGCCGCTCGGCGAGCGCGGTGCCGGTCATGTGCGGCATGGTCTGATCGACGATCACCAGCTGCCATGCCTGCGGGTCGCGGGCGAATTCATGGAAGGCGCCGAGGCCATTGCCGAAGGCGCTGACGGTCAGGCCCCAGTTGGTCAGCAATTCCTCGAGAAATTCGCCGACCACGAAGTTGTCATCGACTATCAGCACCTTGCCCGCCAGCGGCCGCCGGGCGTGCACGGCGGCACTGCCGCGGGCGGCGAGCGCATGCTCCGGCAGCGAGGTGTCGCCGGGCAACAGGATGCGGAAACGCGTGCCGAAGCCGAGCACGCTTTCCACCACGATGTGGCCGCCGTACTCGTGCACGATGCCATGCACGGTGGCGAGACCCATGCCGCTGCCCTTGCCGACGTCCTTGGTGGAGAAGAACGGCTCGAAGATGCGGTCGATGAGCGCCGCCTCGATGCCGGCGCCGGAATCGCCCACCACCAGTTCGACGAAATTGCCCTGCGCCAGCTGCCGGCAGGACGCGCACAGCTGGGGCGCGGATGGCGTCGCATGCAGTTCCACGCTGAGCGCGCCGCTGCCCTGCATGGCGTCGCGCGCGTTGATGCACAGGTTGACCAGGATCTGTTCGACGTGCAGCGGATCGATGACGACCGCCGGCAGGTCGCGCGCGAAGCGCCGTTCGATGCGTATCGAGGCGGGCATGGTCGAGTCGAGCAAGGCCATGCCTTCCTCGATCACGCTCTGCAGGCGCAGGCGCCGAGGTTCGCCCTGCTGGCCGCGGCTGAAGGTCAGCATCTGTGCGATGAGATCGCGCGCCCGTTCGCCGGAGCGCTGCGCGCGTGCGAGGTAACGATGCAGGCGCTCGTCATCGAGCTCCTGTACGCGTTCGGCGGCGAGATGCACATAGCCCATCACGCTGGTGAGGATGTTGTTGAAGTCATGGGCGATGCCGCCGGTGAGCTGGCCGATGGCCTCCATCTTCTGCGCCTGGCGCAGCTGGCCTTCCAGCAGCAGGCGTTGATCGGCGGCGGCGCGGCGATCGGTGATGTCGCGCAGGTAGGCGACGAAGATGCGGCGCCGCTCGTCGCCGGTCATGGCCAACACCAGTTCGACGGGAAACTCGTCGCCGTCGGCGCGCTGCGCGGTGCATTCCATGCGTCGCGCGCCCGCCAGTGACTCGTGGCCGGCGGCGAGGCGCGCTATTTCGTCGTCGACGGCGCCGCGCGCGCGCGGCGGAAACGCGAGCGCGCTGAACTCGCGCCCCAGCACTTCGGCGCCGCGGTAACCGAAGCACTGCTCGGCGGCCGGGTTGAAATCGAGGATACGGCCGGTTTCGTCCAGCGCGATGATGCAATCGAGGCTGGCACGCACGGTGGCGCGCAAGCGGTCTTCACTGGCGCGCAGTGCCAGCGCACGGGCGCGCGCCTCGGAGATGTCGCGCACGATGCCGAGAATATGCGGCGCGCCGCGATAGTCCATGCGTATGCCGCTGGAATGGGCGTGGAACACCGAGCCGTCCTTGCGACAGGCGCGGTGCTCGGCATGCGCCGAGCCATGCGCCAGCACGTCGTCGACGAAGCGTCGCGACTCGGCGAGGTGCGCCTGCGCGAGGTATTCATGGATGTTGTGTCCGAGCAATTCATCGCGGCCATACAGGTACAGGCGTTCGATGGCCGGATTCACGTCCACCACTTCGCCGTCGGGGCGAAACAGCACCAGGCCGTCGACCGAGGCGGTGAAGATGGCGCGGTACTGCTCCTCGCTGGCATGCAGCGCCGCCACCGCCGCGCCGCGTTCCACTTCCAGCGCGGCGCGCTCGGCGTAGATGCGCAGCAGCGACTCGACGCGTTCGACGCGCTCGATCTCGCCGTACTTCATCACCACCAGGATGCCGAGGGTGCGGTGCTGACTATCGAACAGCGGATAGGCGGCATAGCCCGAGATGCGCGTGTCGATGTCGTTGATTTCCGGAAAGCTGTAGGCGACGTCGCGGGGGAAGATGCGAAATTCCTGGCGGACCACCGTTTCGCAGGGCGTGCCGTGCAGGGGATAGGTGGAGAACGGCATCAATTGGCCGTTGGCATAACAGGACAAGGACCGTATCGACGGCACGCCGTCGATTTCCAGATAGAGGCCGACCAGGCCGATGTCGCAATCGAGCAGTTCGGTCAGCGAGATCACGAGATCGTCGTAGATGTTGTCGCAGCGCGCACCCGACAGGGCGCGCGCGGTGCGCAACAGGAAATCCTCGGCGCCGCGCTCGTCGCGCCGCGTGGCGGGCCGTGACAAGTTCTCGACGCGCGACTGTTCCATCAGCGCGTACCTGGCACGAACATGTAGCCCATGCCGCGCTTGGTGCGAATGGCCTGCGGCTTGTCCGGATCGGTCTCGACTTTCTTGCGCAGGCGCGCGATGCGGATGTCTATGCTGCGGTCATAGGGATCCCATTCACGGTTTTGCGTGAGGCTCATGAGCTGGTCGCGGCTGAGCGGCCGGTTGGGGCGTTCGGCAAAGACCTTCAGCAGTTCGAACTCGGCGGCGCTGAGCGGGATCTCGTTGCCGTCGGCGTCGAACAACTGGCAGCTCACCAGGTCGAGCGCGGCGACGCCGAAGCGCACCCGCGTGTGGCTGGTGTCCTGCGCCGCCGGCGGCGGCTCGGGCTCGCGCTGATAGCGGCGCAGCACGCTCTTCAGGCGTGCGCGCAGTTCACGCAAATCGAAGGGCTTGGTCAGGTAGTCGTCAGCGCCGATCTCGAGGCCGACGATCCTGTCCACCGTATCGCCGGCGCCCGACACGATGATGATGCCGATATCGAGTTGTTCGCGCACGAAGCGCGCCAGCGACAGGCCGTCTTCGCCCGGCAGTCCGATATCGAGCAACACCACGCTCGGCGTGTGCGTTTCGAGCAGCGCGCGCATGGCCTGGCCGCCGTTCGCCGACAGCACCTGGTAGCCGTTGTCGCCGAGATAGTCCTCGAGCAACTCGCGCACCTCGGCGTCGTCATCCACCACCATGACGGTCACAGCGGCGGTCGGCAATGAGTCGACGCTCATCGAATCTCCCAGGCAGCCAGCGGCTGACGCTGTGTCACGCGTGGACGGGCCGGGGCATTCTTTCATCACGGTCGTGGCTTGCATAGCGAGTGGCGCGCTCCGGGTGCGCGCTCAGACCAGCGGCGCCGCGAGGCCCAGCAGGCCGTGGGCGCCGAGCCCCGCGGCCACCGCGCCAAGCGTGGTGATGAAGGCGGTGGCGATGCCGAATTCCAGTATCCAGTCGTTCATGTGCCGTGCTCCCCGTTGCCGGTCGCGCGCCGCGCGACCCGTGTGGTGAATCAATCTAACGGCGTCGTGTGCTGGCCGCGTTTCAGTAGTCGCAAGTTTTGTAATGGATTTGTTTCAACACCGCGCGACCCGGCGCCGGCGCAGGCGGCCGAGGTCGCCCCCGGCCGCGGGCCGCCGCTCATGCGATCGGCGGTTTGAGGGCGCCACCCATCTGGATCCACAGGAAGGCCCACAGGGCGATGCCGGTGATGGTGCAGGTGACGGTGGCAATGGTGTCGGAAATCTCGGTACTCATGGCGGTGCTCCCTTGAAGCTTGGTGCGCGACGCCGATTGGCATTGCGTGGGAACAGCCTAGCGGCGCCGCGTATCGACAGGGTTTCACGGCGCTGGCGCTTTGTAGCGCGATTGTTGTGGCTGGTCGCGCGGTCGCGTCAGTCGCGGCTGACTTGTATTGTGCGGAACGCTCGCATTTAATCCCGTCACCTCGAACCCAGGCGGACGGCGGCGATGGTGACCCGGTTTGTACGCGAGCCCGATTACATGCTGGTGGCGATGCAGGGCGCGATCGACCTGCCGCGCGTCAAGGCGCTGGTCGAAGCGTTCGTGGCCCATCCCCAGTTCGAGACCGGCATGCCGGTGCTGTGGGATGCACGCGAGATCGAGTCATTCAATCTCAACTTCGACGACATGCGCGAATTCGGCAAGTTTCTCGCTGGCCTTGCCGAGCGACGTGGTGGCGGCCGCTCGGCGATGGTGGCGAAGGACGACGCGGTGTTTGGCACCTTCCGCATCCATCAACTCATGAACCAGTCCGTGGTCAGTTACGAATTCCACGTGTTCCGCGATTTCGACGAAGCGCGTCGCTGGCTGTTGCAGCCAGCGGCTTAATCCATGCGTTCGGCGCCCGGCAGGGCTTGCCCATAGCTGTCGAGAAACGCGAACTCGCTTAAAGGCTTGCGATGCAGCCTGGCGGGGAAGGGCTTGGCCGGCCAGCCGAGCGTGATCATGGCCGCCACCGCCACGTGGCTCGGCATGCCAAGCAGCGCCTGCACGTCTTTTTCCGCCAGCGCGAGGATGGTGGTGAGCGTGGTGCCGAGGCCGACATCGCGCGCCGCGAGCAAGAGGTTCTGCACCGCCGGGTAGATGGACGAACCGCCGGTCAGGGGCAGGCGTCCGAGATTGGCGTCCAGCGCCGTGACCTGCGTCATGTCCGCGCACACCACCACCATCACCGGCACCTCGGCGAGATGCCGCGCGAAATGATCGACGTGCTTGAGAAAGCCGGGCTTGAAACCGGCCTTCGCTTCACCGGATTCGTACCTTGGCAGGATGGCGTCCCACAACGGCTGGTAGAGGTCGTGCAGTGCGCGGCGCTTGGCCGCGTCGCGCACCGCGAGGAAGGTGATGGGCTGCTTGTTGGAGCCGGTCGGCGCCCAGCGCGCCGCGTCCAGCACCTTGAGCAGCAATTTATCGGGCACCGCGTCGGGTTTGTAATAGCGGCAGGCGTTGGTGGTGCGGATGACGTCGGTGAGTTCCATGGTTCTCTCCCGGGACGATGGATATCCATTGCAGGTGCGAATTCATTCGCACATTCGTGGCGTTGCGATGCGCGTGCTTACGTTTTCAATATGCGAATGAATTCGCTCCTACGCGGGAAGGCCGTGCCCGGCCTCAACGCAGCCAGCCCTTGCGCCAGAAATAAATCATCGGCGCCGCCACCGAGGCCGTCATCAGCGCCAGCGCGAAGGGATAGCCCCAACTCTGGTCGAGCTCCGGCATGAAACGGAAATTCATGCCGTAGATGCTCGCGATCAGGGTCGGCGGCAGCAGGGCCACGCTCACCACCGAGAAGATCTTGATGATCTTGTTCTGGTTGATGTTGATGAAGCCGACCGTGGCGTCCATCAGGAAGTTGATCTTGTCGAACAGGTAGGCCGTGTGTGAATCGAGCGAGTCGATGTCGCGCAGCAGCTGGCGCGAGGCTTCGACCTGTTCGGGATTGAGCATGTGACTGCGCAACAGGAAGCTCACCGCGCGCCGCGTGTCCATGACGTTGCGGCGGATGCGGCCGTTCAAATCCTCTTCATGCGCGATGGCCGCCAGCACCTTGCCCGCTTCTTCGTCGCTGACGTCGGTGGTCAGCACCGCCGCGCTGTGGGCTTCGAGATTGTCGTAGATGCCTTCCAGGGCGTCGGCCGAGTACTCGACGTCGGCGTCGTAAAGGCGCAGCAGTACATCGCGGTCGTCGCTGATCAGGGCCGGGATGCGCCGTGCGCGCAGACGCAGCAGGCGGAATACCGGCAGGTCTTCGTCGTGCACCGAGAACAGCACCTGGTTGAACAGGATGAAGGCCACGCGCACGTTGCGCGGATTGTCGTCGTCGTCGATGAGGAAGTCGGAACGGATGTGCAGTTCGCCGTTGTCCTCCTCGTAGAAGCGCGCCGATTCCTCGATGTCCTCGTCGGCCACGTCGTCGGGGATGGTCAGGCCGAAATGGCTGGTGATCCAGGCCTTCTCGGCGTCGGTGGGGGCTTCGAGGTCGACCCAGATCGGGGTCGAGGGCCCGATCTCGAACTGGTCGAGGGGCATTTGCACGAGGCCGCCCTTCAAGCGGCCGTTTTCGAGCGCGAACAGATTCAGCATCGAGGGCTCCAGGGCCTGGCGAGTCAGGCCGCACTGCTTTCGTCTTCCGGATGTGAGCTGGGTTCCCGTCCTGTTCCGGTTCGACGCTGCACCTCGCGGGGTGCGCATGCACTGGAGCAGACGGCTACCGAGGGGGGTAGCAGTCCAATGGAATTCTCCGCTGATGAAGTGGCGCGGATTATGTCATCGCGCGCAAAACTGCGGCAAGCCACCGCGCGCGCCGGTTCACGCCCACGCGGCGCGGCGAACGATGACGGGCCATGGGGGCGGTCGTCGTCTTGCCCTCGCGAGTACGACGCAAGGAATGAGACTTGGTTGGTACCCGAGAGCGTCGATCTGCGTCTAGCATCGCGGTGTATCAATATTTTACGTTTAGGGAAAGGGTAGGGATATGCGGACAGCTCAGCGGACGGCAGCGTGGCTGGGGCGCCCGGGGGGGGGCCGGGGGGGGCGGCGCGGCGCGCGGGCGGGGGGGGTGCCCCGGGGCGGCCGACCGGAGGACCCCGGCGGCCCGGGGCCCCCCCGACAACGGACGGCGCGCGGGCGGGGGGCGCCGCCGGCGCCCCCCCCGCCGGGGGCGGCGCGGGGGCGGCGCCCGACGGCCGGCCGGGGGGGGGGGCGGCGCCGCTCGCCGCCGGCCCCCGGCCCGCGGCCGCGGGGGCCGCCGCCCCCCGCCACCACCCCCCCCACCACGCCGCCGGCGCCGCCGCGCTTGCTGCCCCCCCGGCCGGCGGCACCCCCCTCTGTCCCCCCCCCCCACCCCCACCCCCCTCCCCGTCCCCCTCCCCCCGCGCCGCCAGCGGCCCGGGCTCCCCCACCACGGCCCCCGCGACTGGGCGGGCACCCCCACCCCCGCCCACCCGGGCCGGACCCTGGGACCACCAGACACAGGCCCCCCGGCGGCACACGCGCGGCGCCCCCGCGGGGGCGCCGGCGGGGGGCGGGCGGGGCGGCCGGGGTGGGGGGGGGCGCGGCGGGGCTGGCCCGGCGCCCCGGGTCCCCCGGGCCCGCCCGCGGGGCCCGGCGCCGGGAGGCGTTGGACTGCGCCCGCGCCCCGGATGATCCTGCGCGGATGGCGTCGCCCTGGCGACGCCGTCCGGCCTCGCCGCGGGTCGGGGTGACAGTCGTCGCCCCGCCGCGCCGATAATGCCTCCATCGAATTGAGTGGAGCTGCCCATGCGCCCCTTGGCGTGGACGCGAGGTATGGCCGTTGACGGCGGCAAGGACCCAGGGTCGGCGCCGTGGCCGCGCGCCTATGGCGTGCTGCTCGGCGGTTTGTGCCTGCTCGGCATTGCCTTGCGCCTGTCGTGCATGGTGCGGCCCTACTGGATAGACGAGGCCTGGGTGCTGAACTCGGTCGCGAGCGCCAGCCTCGACGACATGTTCCACTATCGCCATTGGCTGCAGACCACGCCGCCCGGTCTGCTGCTGGTGCTGCGCGGTCTTTACCTGGCGTTGCCCCAACACCTGGATGACCTGCGCTGGCTGTCTGTCGCGAGCGCCGTGGCGACCCTGTTGTCGTTCACCTGGCTGGCGCGCAGCCTGCTCGGGCGCGGCGCCGCCGCGCTGGCCTGCGCGGTGTTCGCCTTGAGTCCGACGCTGGTGCTCTATGCCACCGAGCTCAAGCAATACAGCTTCGACGCGCTGGCCATCACCGTCAGCCTGGTGTGCGGCAGGCTCTACATCGAACAACCCTCGAGCGCACGCCTGTGGCGCTGGACGCTGTGCGCCACGCTCGGTCTCACCCTGTCGTTCAGCGCCGCTTTCAACCTGCCCGCGCTCGCGACGGTGGCGGTGCTGGTGAGCGACGAAGCGCGCTGGCGCACGCGAGTGCGGCGCCTGCTGCCGCACCTCCTGCTGGCCGCCGGCACGCTCGCCTTTGTCTACTTGCGCTACGTGCATCCGCACGCGGGCCTGGAGAGCCTGCGGAAATTCTGGGCGACGGGCTTCCACGCCGCGGACTCGGGCGCCGTGCTGTATTACTGGCGGCATAACGTCGGACTGCTGTTCGACTTCCTGCACATCGATACGACCCGCCTCGCGGTGCTGGTGCCGTGCTTGCTGGCGAGTGCTGGCGGTGTGCTGGGCTTGCTGCTGAGGGCTGGTCCGACGCCGCGCGCCCGCGCGCTCGGCGTGCTTCTGGCCATGCCGGTCTTGGCGACCTTGGTCGCCAACGCGCTGGGCCTGTATCCCCTCGGCCTGTATCGCATGGTGGCGTTTCTGGCGCCGGCGCTGGTGCTGCTGCTCGCGCTGGGCCTGGAATTTCTCTTCGGCTTGCCGCTGCGGCGTTATGTGCGGCGCACCGGCCAGGCTTGCATCGACGGCCTGGGCGCGGTCGCCGCGCTGGTCATGACGGTGCATCTCGCCGCCAGTCTCAACATCGGCTGGTGGGCGCCGAGCCGCGACGGCGGCGCGCTGCTGTGGCGCGCCAACACCGAGATACTGCCGGCACTGGATTACCTGCGCGAGGTCGACGCGCTCGGGCGGCCACTGTTCGTGCACGCGGTCCTCGAGCCGGTGTTTCGCTACTACACGCGCGATGCGCCGCTGCGCGCGCCGGTGAGCTTTGCTGGCAGTGGCTATCCGTGTTGCATTCCCGGTCGGCCGTGGCGCGGCTACCTGCCCGTGCGTGAAGAGGTCAGTGCCGAAGTGGCGGCGCTCGAGAAGCGCCATGGCGGTCGTCCCTTTCACGTGCTGCTGACGGCGCGTCCCAACTGGCCGAGCGACGACTGGGTGGGAGCCTATTCGGCAGAGTTTGCCAAGCGCGGCTGTGCCGTCGCGTGGCGTTACGACAGCTATCGAGTGGTGTTGTTGAGAGTCGTCTGCGGCGCGACGCCGTGACCGCGGGGGCCTGAAGGCCGGGACGCTCGCGCATCCCGGCCCATTGTCGATGGCTCAGGCGCCGCCGCTGCTCAAGAGGTGGTCCAGGTACATGTTGGAAAGCTTCTCCTGCACCGTGTTCTGACGCAGGCGCGCACGCAGATTGGGGAAATCCACGGCGTCCAGCGGCTGATCCTGGTTGTAGCAGGAATACACGAAGCTCTCTTCACCGGTCTTCGGATCGACGTGCTTGCACAGGCACTGCGCGCACACGCCCTTCATCATGCATTGCATCGGCGAGTTGATGGAGCCGATGGCCGCATGGTCGGGTTTCAGGTAGGGCTTCAGCACTTCGAAGCGCGCACGCTTGACCGCCGCCATCATCATGTCCGAACCGATCACGATGACCTCTTCCATGGTCTCGAGCGGCAGCGTCACCTCGCCAAGCTGGCCTTCGGCATAGGCAATCATGGACTGCACCACGTTGCCGACGAAGGAGCGGTCCTGCGCGCGGCGCGGCTTGATCGCTTCGACCTCGGGGCCGGGGTCGACCGACCACACCACGATGTCGGCCGCCGCTTCGATGTCGTCGAGCTTGAACACGTCC
The DNA here is from genome assembly GCA_016719885.1 of Pseudomonadota bacterium. NCBI lineage: Bacteria > Pseudomonadati > Pseudomonadota > Pseudomonadota bacterium. Next base: position 112,539 of record JADJYF010000019.1, read on the forward strand.
TGCGGCTTCTTGTAGCCGGCGAAGTACAGCACCTTGTTGCCGGCCGCGCGCAGCGCCTTGCCGATCGAGAACAGCACGGCGTTGCCGAGACCGCCACCCACCATCAGCACGTTGCTGTTGCGCGGGATGTGGGTCGGCGCGCCGGTCACGCCCATCACCACCAGCGGGTCGCCGGGACGGCAACGCTGCAAGAGGCGTGAGGAGGTGCCCATCTCGAGCGCGATCAGCGACACCAGGCCCTGCTCCTTGTCGACCCACGCGCCGGTCAGCGCCAGGCCTTCCGGCGCCAGCACCGTGCCGTCGACGCGCGGCGCGAACGCTTCCGGGTTCTGCACGCGGTAGAACTGGCCGGGTTCGAACTTGGCGGCCGCCGCCGGCGCATGGGCCACCACTTCGATGATGGTCGGGGTCAGGCGGTTGACCGCCACCACCGTCGCCAGGAAGCTTTCGTCGAGGCGCGCGATGAAACGGTGCAGGTCCACTTCCCGCTGTGGCTGCTCGTCATCCTTCAAGGCCGCGATGTGATCCTTGAACAGGTCGACGATGTAGGGATACCCGTCCTTGGCGCTCGCCATGGCCTTGACCACGTTGCCGGCGTAGACCGGGTGGTTGTCGCCGTAGAACGTCACGTAGCGGCCGTCACGCTCGTAGGAGGTGAAGGGCGAGGGCGCGCCGAGCTTCGGAATCAAGGAACCTTCGACGGCCTTGAGCTTGCCGTCCACCGGCTCGAAGCGGCGGAAGAACTTGCCGTCCAAATCGAAGGTGCCGGGGTGTTCCTGCTCGTAGATGATGTTGGGCGAGGTGCCGGCCGCGACGAACAATGCCTTCAAGGGCAGTTCGATGTCGTCTTCACCCTTGCCGCGTGAGAAGCGCACCGATTTCAGCGCGCCGAACTCGTCGGCGAAGGCTTCTTCGGGATTCATGCCGGTGGCGATGTAGATGCCTTCCTGCAAAGCCTCGTTCACTTCCTCGTGGTTCTGGCGATAGGCCGGCGAGTCGTGAATGCTCTTGCGATAGAACAGCGTCACGCCGCCCCACTGCTTGACCAGCGGCGCGAAGTCCGGCTGTTCGCCGGCCGCCGCCGCGCGCGCACGCTCGGCGCGCACCGCCTGGCCGTGAGCGATGAACTCATCGAGGATGCCGAGCTCTTCCGCATCGTATTTCGCACGCACCGCGTCGACGCCGAGTGAGGCGCACAAGGCCTCGTAGCGATTGAGCGTCTTCTCGACCTGGCGCGGGTAATAGGCCATCACTTCCGTGGCGGTATCGACCGCCGTCAGGCCGCCGCCGATCACGCCGGCCGGCAGGCGCACCTGCAGGTTGGCCAGCGAGCTGTGCTTGGCGGCGCCGGTCAACTGCAGACCCATGAGGAAGTCCGAGGCCTTGCGGATGCCGCGGATGAGGTTGTTCTTGAGCCCGATGATCGAGGGTTTGCCGGCACCGGTCGCCAGCGCGACGTGATCGAAACCGAAGTTCCACGCGTCGTCGAGATTGAGGCTGCCACCGAAACGCACGCCGCCGTAGGCGCGGAAGGTGCGACGGCGCAGCAGGGTGAGATAGATGACCTTGAGGAAGTTCTTGTCCCAGCGCACCGTGATGCCGTACTCGGCGACACCGCCGAAGCCGTTGTTGGTGCGCTTGTCGAGGTCTTCGTAGAGCGTGGCGAAATCGCGCACCGGCTGTGGCGGCGCGGTGGCGGACCCGGTCAGGTAGGCGGGCAGCGGTTCGACCTTGAGCGCGTCGATGCCGACCACCGCGAAACCTTCCTGCAACAGGTAATGGGCGAGCGTGTAGCCGGCCGGCCCCAGGCCCACCACCATGACTTTCTTGCCGTTGTAGGGCGCGAGCTGCGGGCGCTTGACGTTGAGTGGGTTCCAGCGCGTCAGCAGCGCATAGATCTCGAAGCCCCACGGCAGGTTCAGCACATCGGTCAGAACGTTGGTTTCGATCTGCGGAATGTTGACCGGCTCGGTCTTCTGGTAGATGCAGCCCTTCATGCAGTCATTGCAGATGCGGTGACCGGTGCCGGGGCACATCGGGTTGTCGATCACGATCAGGGCCAGCGCGCCGATGTTGTCGCCCTGGCGCTTGACCACGTGCATCTCGGAGATCTTCTCGCCGAGCGGGCAACCGGTGACCGGCACGCCCAGCGCATTGGTCTTGAAGCCACCGTCCTTCTTGTTCGGCATGCCCTTGGAGCAGGTGTCGTTGTCGCGATCGTGGCAATAGATGCAGTGGTCCACTTCGTACAGCACGCGACGCTGGCCGTAACGCGGATCGGTCAACGAGAAACCGTCGCGCCGACGGCGGTGCTTGTCCTCGGCGGCCCACGCCTTGTAACCGCCGCGATCGAATTCGGGGTGATGCACGAGGTGCTGCACATCGGTCTTGGCCGGCTGCTTGAACGACACCCAGGCATTGCTGGCGGCCGGTGCGAAGTTGTCGTCGGCCTGCACGGTGAGGCACCACTGTTCGAGGGCGACGCGCGCGGTTTCGGTCAGCATCTCGTCATCGGCAAGCGCGGACCACGCGGCATGCTGGCGCAACTGGGCGAGGAAGCGCGGGTTCGGCGCGTCCGCACCGAGCAGCGCGGCGGCGCGCGCGGTCAGGTATTCGTCGTCATGCACCAGGCGCGCGCCGTCGCGGGCCGCGTCACGTAGCGCCTGCACCGCACCGGTCAGCGCCGCGCGGTCGAAGCTCGCGACATCGACGCCTTTGTATTTCTTGGCCAAGGGTTCGATGAACTGGTTGCGGAAACCGAGCACGGTCTGGTCTTCGTCGCGGATCATCGCGCCCTGCGCGTCCCATGCCGCCTCGATGCGGAACAGGCGCGCGAGGAATGCGCCGAGATGCGGCGCGGCGTCGGTCAGCACGAAGGAGCGTTCCTCGGGCGTCATGCCTTCGCCCTGGCAGGCGCGGAAGGCTGCGAGGCGCGCGCCGACGCTGGCGTCCCTGTCGGCCAGGTAGGCGTCGAAGGTCGCGGTCAAACGCGCCAGGGCCCGCGGCTCGTAAAGGTCGGCGTAGGTAAAGCCGGGAATGCCGAGGGTGAGGGTGGCCGAGTCCTGGCCGACAGTCATGTCATTCATTATGCAGAGCGCCTGCTGGTTGAATTGAGGAAATATAAAGGGCGCAACAATACGGCAGCGTATGGATGAGCGCAATCAGTAGCGGGCGCCCGCGCCGCTGCCCCCGGGCGGGCCGGCCCCGCGGCGCATGCCCGCGTACATTCGGGGCAGCGCCCGCTCTCGGCAATAAGAAGTGACGTGCGAGTGGCCACACCGCCATCGCGTCAGGGGTATACGACCAGCGTCCTGACCTCGATGCTCTCCCGCGCATGCGCGTCAGGCGGCGCGGCCGGGTTGCGGAAGCCGGTGTGGGGGGTGTAACTCGCCCGTCCGTCGGCGCAGGAATCCCAGTTCTTGAGCAACAGCACCTCGTCGCGCTGCATGTCGCTGGCGTAGTACCAGCGGTGCGCAGGATTGTAGGTCACCGAATAGATTTCGCCGCTATGGCGCGGATGTTCGAGGTCGTCCTCGCCGAAATGATGGATGTCGGTGGCTACGAAGTCGGCGGGGTTGGCGCTGCGCGCATCGCACACCGCCAGCGGTACGTCCTGCACCGGCCCGACTATCGGCCGCCAGACGTTGACCAGCGCCATGCGCTGTCCGCTGTAAGCGGGACGCCCCGCATCGGCGAGGATTTCCCGCGCGCGGCGCGGGCCGGACTGGGGCGTGTAATCGTTGTGCGCGGCGTCGACCGGCATGCGTATGCCGGGCTGCCCCTGCGCGGCGCGCAGCGCGCTGCGCTGGTTGTGATCGAACACCACCACGTCAAGAGCGCCCAGCGCGCGGTGCAGAAGTTGCGCGACCTCGGGGTAGTAGCGGCTGCGCACCAGTGCGTCGTCATAGAAGTCGTCGATGGCCGACGGCGCCGTGAGCAGGGCGAAGCCGGCGCCGTCGAGGGTGGGCGCCTCGCCGAGCGCACGACAGTCGACGATGGTCAGGCGGTGGTGCTCCTGGGCCGGCAAGCGCGAGGGGCGGCCGCTGTTGGGCGGATAGATCAGGCGCTGGGCGCGGCCGCCCTGGGGGACGAGATAGGCGAGCGGGGCGACGACGTCGCCGGCGGTACTGGGCATGGTGGGTACTCCTGCGCGGGCCGTCTCATTGTAGGTGCGAATTCATTCGCACGTTCGGGGACCAGCTCAGGGATGCGCGGCGGCACCGATGGCGTGCGAATGAATTCGCACCGACGGGTGGTCTAGCTGGCCGCGCCGTCGAAGGTGCAACCGTAATGCACGCTGCCGTCATGGGCGTCGCGGCGTCGCACCTGCGCCGCGCATACGCTGCGCTGGCGACCGGGCACCGGCAGCGCCAGCGAGGCGCCGTCGCGCATGAAGGCGTCGGTCGGGGTGTCGACCACGAATCCCACGCCCTTGTCCGACAGGTCGCGCAATTGGAGATCGATCACGCCATCGGCGCTGCCATCGGCATTCAGCACCAGCGCCGACAATGCCGCCTGGCCGGCGCCGGCATTGCGACGCAGGTCTTCACGGCGATTGAAGATGCGGAAGAAATCGGCGGTGGCGTGGTTGCCGAGATCGGGCGCATCGGAGAAAGCGATGGCCACCACGCGCTGCGTGCCGCGCGTCGCGCACAGCACCACGTGGCTGGCGATTTCGGCAGTGCTGCCCATGCCCGGGATGCTGATCGACGTGGTCACCGCCTGGCCGCTGGCGAGGGCCGGCAGGTCCGGGTGATCGAACACCAGGCGCACGCCCTTGAGGCTGACGTTGACGACCTCGGCGGCGGTCCAGTGTCGACCGTCGAGTCCCAGGCTCAAGCTGGGCGCGCCCTGCGGCGGCGGTTCGTGGCGATAGTACTGACGACGATTATTGGTGTTCTTGGTGATCATGCACGCAGCCCTCTGTGGCGTCGCACTTTAACAGATGAGTCCATGCCCTGTGCATCATATTGTGGATTGGTTCGCGGTCTTGGGCCGGATATTGAGCCGAGGGGCGTCGTGCCCTGGGCTGGTGCACGCGTGCCGCGCGCAGGTCAGAATAGCCCCATGACCAGCGCCACGCCCGATGCCGTCCGCGATTTCGATCTGCGCCGCCTGCCGGACAGTTTCTATCTCGACCCTTATCCCACCTTCCATGCCCTGCGCCGCGAGGCGCCGCTCCATCGCTGCCCGGACGGCAGTTGGCTGCTCACCCGTCATGCCGATCTGAACCACGTCTACCGCAATCCGCGCCTGTTCAGCTCGGACAAGCAACAGCAGTTCCGCCCCATGTTCGGCGACAGTCCGCTGTTCGAGCATCACACCACCAGCCTGGTGTTCAACGATCCGCCGCTTCACACCCAGGTGCGCAAGGCCATCGGTGATGCGCTGTCGCCGCGCGTGGTGGCCGCCATGCAGGCCAGTCTCACGAGCCTGGTCGATGGTCTCATCGACGCCATGGCGGTGCGCGGCGAGTGTTGCCTCATGCAGGACTTCGCGTCCGCCATTCCCATCGAAGTGATAGGCAACCTGCTGGCGCTGCGACGCGAGGATCGACAGCCACTGCAGCGCTGGTCCAACGCCATCCTCGGCGCGCTGGAATTCGGCTCCGACAGCGCGCGCCTGGCCGAGGGCAACCAGGCGGTCAATGAATTCGTGGCGTTCCTCGAAGTGCTGATCGCCGAGCGGCGGCGCGACGCGGCCACCGCCGACGACATCGTCAGTCGCCTCATCCGCTGGGAGACGCCCGACTTCCGCCTGAGCGAGTTCCAGATCGTCCACCAGTGCATCTTTCTCTTGAATGCCGGGCACGAGACCACCACCAATCTCATCGGTAACGGCGTGCTGGCGCTGCTCAACCATCCGGCCGAGCTGCGACGGCTGCGCGCGGACCCGACGCTCATCGATGCGACGGTGGAGGAGTGCCTGCGCTACGAGGCGCCGGTGCAGCTCGGCAACCGCACCGTGACGGCGACGACGCGCATCGGCGACGTGGAGCTCGAGCCCGGCACGGTGTTGACGCTCGCCATCGGCGCCGCCAACCGAGACCCGGCGGTGTTCGACGCGCCCGATGTGTTCGACATCACGCGCACGCCCAACCCGCATCTCGCCTTCGGCGCCGGCATCCACACCTGCGCGGGCCTCGCGGTGGCGCGCTTGGAGGCGCGCATCGCGATATCACGCCTGGTCGAACGATTTCCGGCCTTGGCGCTGGCGGGTGAACCACGGCGTGCGCGGCGTGCGCGTTTTCGCGCGCTGGAGGAATTGCCGGTGATCTGCCGTTGAGCATGAGTGTGCGAATGAATTCGCACCTACAGGCGATGCCGACCAATCAATCCTTATCGACCCTGGATGTGCGATTCCAATCGCGCATCCGATCAAACGCCGCTGAACTTGCGCTCCAGCCCCCGCCAACATCCCGCGTAATCGTCTTGCAGGGTCGGCGTGTTCAGCGCCCAGGCCGTCAGCTTGAACACGTAGCGGCTTTCGAACATGAAGGCCATGGTGTGTTGCTGTTTCACCGGCGCGAGGTCGGCCTTGGATGCCGCCTCGAACACGCCCGCTTCCGGCCCATGGGGCACGAAGGCGTTGTGCAAGCTCATGCCGCCCGGTTCGAAGCCGGCCTTCTTGGCATCGTACTGGCCGTGGATGAGGCCCATGAATTCGCTCATCACGTTGCGGTGGAACCACGGCGGACGGAAGGTGTTCTCCGCCACCATCCAGCGCGGCGGGAAGATCACGAAATCGAGATTGGCCACGCCGGCGCCGGCGACGGTGAAGTGAGCACCGTGAATATCGACGGGTCGGGGTGATCGTAGGTGACGGTGTTCATGGCATTGAAGCGCGCGAGCTCGTACTTGAACGGCACCGCCGTGCCGACCCACGCCACCACGTCCAAAGGACAGTGCCCGAGCGCGGTGCTGAACATGCGGCCCTGGAACTTGGTGACGAGTTCGCAGGCCGCGTCGTCATCGCTGAAGTGCGCGACCGGCGTCATGAAGTCGCGGCCGTTCGCATAGCCGTCCGAACCTACCGGCCCGCGTTCGGCGAGGCGCAGGTAAGGACCGTAGTTCTCGCACACGTAACCGCGCGCAGGCCCGTCGACGAGGTCGACCTTGAACTTCATGCCGCGCGGCACCAGCGCGATTTCGCCCGGCGCCACGTCGAGCAGGCCGCACTCGGTGGCGAGCCGCAGCGCACCGCTCTGCGGCACCAGCAGCAGCTCACCGTCGCTGTTCTGGAAGTAGCGCCGTGCCATGTCGCGGTTGGCGCTGTACAGATGCACGCCGACGCCGGCCTGGGTGTGGCAATCGCCATTGGTGGCGACGGTCACGAGCCCATCGACGAAGTCATGGGGTGTGCCGCGCGGCGGCTGTGGGTCCCAGCGCAAGGCCGTCGGTGGGGTCAAGCCTTCGTCACAGGGTGCGGTGCGCAGACCGTCGTGCGCCAAAGGCCGCGGCTGGCCCTGCAGCACCGAGGGCCGGATGCGATAGAACCAGGTGCGACGGTTTTCAGCGCGCGGCGCGGTGAAGGCGGTATAGGTGAACTTCTCGGCGTACAGGCCGAGCGGCGGCTTCTGCGGCGAGAACTGCCCGCGCGGCAGTGCGCCGGGCAGGGCCTCGCTTTCGAACTCGTTGCCAAAGCCGTTGAGGTAGGAAAGTTCGTGCATGGTGGTCGCTCGCTGCTGGCGCGACGGGACGCGCGCGCTCGCGGCTATTATAGGCAGCGTGCGCGGCGACCCGCGTCGGGCCGTCGTTCGTCATCCGGAGAAATTCGTCCATGTCCGACACCGACACCGCAGCGAAGTCCGAAGCCGCCGCGCGCGCGCAACTCGCCGACGCGCGCACGCCGCTGATCCGCAATGCCTGGTACGTGGTGGCCCTCGCCGAGGAAGTCACGCGTACGCCGCTCGGCCGCGACGTCATGGAAACCTCGTTGGTGCTTTACCGCGGCGAGGACGGTCGTGCGGTGGCACTGCAGAACCGCTGCTGTCACCGCTCCTTTCCGCTTGCCCACGGCAGCCTGGAGGGCGACGCCATCCGCTGCGGCTATCACGGCCTGCTGTATGCGCGCGACGGCCGCTGCATCGACATTCCGATGCAGGACAAGATCCCGCCGCGCCTCGGTCTGCGCGCCTACCCGCTCGTCGAGCGCGGGCCGCTGCTGTGGGCGTGGTTCGGCGCGCCGGAGGCCGCCGATGCCAGCCTGTTGCCGCACCCCGCATGGTTGGGCGCGCCGCAGTGGGACATGTACATCGGCTACCTGCCGATTTCCGCCAGCTACGTGCACATGCACGAGAACCTGCTCGATCTCTCGCATCTTTCCTTCCTGCACCCCAAGACCTTCGGCACGCCGGAATACGCGCGCGCGCCGGTGGAACTGGCGGTCAAGGGTGACGATATCCAGGTGTGGCGCCGCGTCGAATGCCAGTTGCCCGACATCTACGCCGTGCCGCTGGCGTGGCAGGGCTGCCGTGCCGAGCGCAGTTCCGGCTCGCGGTTCGTGGCGCCCGGCCTGCACGTCAACACTGGCATCCTGCGCAATCTCGAGCGTCCGGCCGTGGCCGACGATGAGCTGCCCACCATCCGCGTCGCGCAGCTCATCACGCCCATCGACAAGACTCACCTGCATTACTGGTTCGTCGGTTGCCGCAATTTCGCGCGCGGCCGCGCCGACATCGACGACTTCATGCGCAGCGCGCAAATCAAGGCCTTCAGCGAAGACCAGTTCGCGATGGAAGCGATCACGCGCATGCACGCGGTGGACCAGCACGCGCCGCTCGAGGAGATGCACATCCCGACCGACGCCGCCGGGCTCGCCATGCGCCGCGTGCTGCGTGCGCTGGCCAATCGCGAAGCGCGCGACGGCGCTGGTCTTCACGGCGCATAGGCCATACGCTCAGGGCTGAACACGGGTTTCATGCAGGGGAGCATGCATCGATGACGGACAATCCCAAGGCCGCGCGCGCCGCCACGCGCAGCGCGCTGTTCGGCGGCATAGACGCCGAGCGCGAACGCATGGCGGCCAGCAGCGATGACGACGAGGCGCTCGGCAGTTTGACGCCGGCGGCGGTGGACGCGCTGGTCGCGTGCGGTGCGCTGCGCATGAAGCTGCCCATGGTGCTGGGCGGTTTCGAAGCCGATCTCGTCACCCAGATGGAAGTGCTGGAGCGACTGGCGATGATCAATCCCGCCATCGGCTGGTGCGCGATGGTGGGCGCCACCAGTCTCGGCGTGCCCGGCGCCTTCCTGCCCGACAGCGGCATCGCGCGCATGTTCGCCGACGGCCGCATCCCGCGCGGCGCGATCGTGGTCACGCCGTCGGGCGTCGCCACGCCGGTGGCGGGCGGCTTCAAGGTGAACGGACGCTGGGGTTTCGCAAGCGGCGTGCGCCACAGTGAATGGGTGGTCGCCATCACGCGCGTCGAGCGCGCGCCGCAGGCGCCGCCCGAAATCTATTTCCTGGTGTTTCCAACCAGCGCCTGCGCCATCCAGGACAACTGGCAGGTGCTGGGGCTGAAGGGCACCGGCAGCTGCGATATCGTCGTCGCAGACCTGTTCGTGCCCGACGACATGGCGTTTGCGGTCGGCGAGGCGCCACGCCGTGGCGGCGCCTTGTATCGCATCGGCCTGCCGGCCTTCGTCGCCTATGAACACGCCGGCTTCGCGCTCGGCATGGCGCGGCGCGTGCTCGACGACCTGGTCACGCTGATGCGCAACAAGAAGCGCGGCTACGCGCCGGGCGGCAGCAGCATGGTAGATCGCGGCGCGGTGCAACGCCTGATCGGTCACACCGAGATGCGTCTGCGCGCGGCGCGCGCACTCAACGTCGAAGCCAACGAGGAAGTGTGGGAGACCGTTGCCGGCGGCCGCGCGCTCACCGCCGAGCAGCAATGCGCGGTGCGCAGCGCCGCGACCTATGCCACCGAGGTCGCGGTGGAAGTGGTCAACGAGGCATTCCGTTACGCCGGCGCCAGCGCCATCTACGAGCACAGTTTCATGCAGCGCTGCCTGCGCGACCTGACGGTCGCCGCGCAGCACTACATGGTGGCCGACACCGCCTACGAGCAGCTCGGCCGCGCGCGCCTGGGGCTCGGCGACATCAACCCCATGGGCTGAGGCGAGGGCAGGAAGATGGAATTGTCATTGTTGCTGACCGGCCTCGGGCTCACCACCGGCGAACTCGTCATGCTCGCGCGCCAGGCCGACACCGCGGGTTTCGCCGGTTTCTACATGGCGGAAGTGCATCGCAGTGGTTTCGTGCCCTTGACCGCGGTGGCGAGCGCCACGCAGCGCCTGCGCATCGGCCCTTACGTCTTGAATGCCTACGCGCGCAGCCCCTTGATCACCGGCATGTCGGCCATCGATCTCAACGAGATCAGCGGCGGACGCCTGGTGCTGGGCGTAGGCGGCGGCAATCGCGTCATCAACGAGGTGTGGCAGGGCATTGCCCACCAGCGCGTGCTGACCAAGATGGGCGACTACGTCGAGATCCTGCGCCGCATGGCGGCCACGCGTGTCGGCGCGCGCGTGGACTTCGACGGCGCGGTGCATCGCTGTCATTGGTCGCCGGTTGTCGAGCCAGGGCCCAAGCCGTTTCCCATCGTGCTGGCGGCGGTGTTTCCGAGCATGATGAAGATCGCGGCGCGCGTCGCCGATGGCATCGGCGGCGGCGCCACGCTCGGCGTCGATTACCTGCGCGAAGTGCTGCGGCCGCAGGCCGCGCGCATGGCGGCCGAGGCCGGGCGCGATCCGGCCAGCCTGCGCTGGTCGGCGGTCGGTGTGATCGCGATGGACGAGGATCGTGAGCGTGCGCGCGCCGCGGCACGCGCGGCGCTGTGTCATTTCTACGCGCCTTTGCCGCACCCTTATTACGAACACACCATGCGTGAGCAGGGCTTCGGCGCGGCCGCCGATGCCGCGCTCCTGCACATGCCGAAAGGCAATCTCGCCGCCGCCATGGCGGCGATTTCCGATGCCTGCCTCGATACCCTGACCATCGCCGGCACGCCGGCCGAGTGTCGCGCGCGCATCGCGGCCTACGCGGGCGTGGTCGATGAACTGCTGCTGCTGAACGTCCTGCCGCGCGCGGACGGCCACGCGCTGATGGCTTACCAGGGCCTGATGGGCTTGCCGCGCGCGCTCAGCGCGGCACTTCGAGCTTGAAGGCAATGGTCACGCGCAGGCCGCCGAAGGCGCGGCTCGGCGGGCGACCGGCATGCTCGATGCGCGAATCGAAGAACAACGCACGGTTGGGCGCCGGCAGCCACGCGCGCAGCACGTCGTCGCGTTCGTAGAACACCGTCTCGCCTTCCCATTCCCGTCGCCACTCCGGCATCGGGTAGTAGAGCAGGGTGTAGGTGCCCTCGCGCAGGTCATCCTTGTGCGCCTGCCCGCCCTGGCCGAAGGTATGACCGTTGGCGTACACGCGCACGATGCGCAGCGGTCGCTGCGCGAGGCCCTCGCACAGTGGTTGCGCGTGGCGCCAGGCCTCGTCGATGAGCGCTTCGCCGTCGAGATCCATTTTCCAGAACGGCAATGAGCCGCCCGGCGTCGAGACGTTGCCGAACAGCCAGCATGGCCGTTGCACGAGCGTCCACAGCGCTTCATGCAGGGTGGCCGGCAGCAGCGATGGCAGCAGGCTCGGCATCGCGCTCATGTCTCGGCCCACATGCGCATGAGCGTGTGGTAGGCGTTGTTGAGCGCCATGAGTTCCGCGCTGTCGCCATGGCGCCCATGCAAGGCGCCCATCGCGCGGTCCATCTGGTGGAGCAGGCGCCGCTGCTCGGGATCGCGCACCAGGCTCTCCACCCAGGTGATGGCCGCCAGCCGCACGCCGCGCGTCACCGGCGCCACGCGATGCAGAAAATACGGCGGGTAGGCCACCAGCGAGCCGGCCGGCAGCTTCACCTGGCGCTCTTCGTTGCCGGTGTTGATCACGAGTTCGCCGCCGTCGTAGCTGGCCGGGTCGGACAGGAACAAGGTCACCGCGACGTCGGTGCGCATCTGCAGCGGCGTGAGCAGGATGGCGTTGTCGACGTGCTCGCCGTAGGCCATGCCGGGCTCGTAACGGCTGAACATGGGCGGGAAGGCGCGGCGCGGAAAAGCACAGTGATGGAACAGCGCATTGCGCTTCAAGGCCTCCAGCACCAGGCGCACGCCGTCCTGCACCGCCGGGTGTTCCGGCGGCAGCTGCTGGTTGTGTTTGACCGCCGCCGCGAGCCCGTGCGCGGTGTGCTTGCCATCGAGCGGCTCGACATTCGCGTACATCGCGTGGAGCGTGGCGACTTCATCGGTGCTCAGCACCTGATCGATGCGCGTCAGCATGGGGACGATGCCTGGTGGGTTCGCGCGATTATGGGCCAGGCCCCAACATCGGACCAGCGCGCGATGAGCGCCGATGATGGCCTCGGCTTGGGTTAGGATGGCGGTCAAGATGATGGCCGGGACGAACGAGGTGTGTGTGCCATGAATGACGAACAGACCAGCGACATGGATCTTGACCGCGCCAGCAGGCCGCTGCGCAGCGCGGTGATGGCGGCACTCGGCCTGCTGGCGGTGGTGGTGCTCGCCCTGATGTTCTATTGGGACGACGAGCCCGCGCTGTTCGACGTGCGCGCGGCGGCGCGCAACCATGTGACTTCGGCGGAAGACGCCAACATCACCGGCGTCACCACCGTCGCGACCCTGGTGCAGGTGGCCGAAACCCTGCTCGACAAGCGCGGCGGTTATCTTTCCAACGACCGTCTGCCGCCCGGCGTGCTGATGGACAACATGCCGAACTGGGAATTCGGCGCCTTGACCCAGGTGCGCGATCTCGCCAAGGCCCTGCGCAACGACTTCAGCCGCTCGCAGACCCAGTCCAGCGAAGACGGCGACCTGTCGGTGGCCGAACCGCAATTCAATTTCGACAATGCCTCGTGGATCCTGCCGTCGACCGAGGGCGAGTACCGCAAGGCCATCAACGCCCTGCAGCGCTACCTCGACAGGCTGGTCGACGACAACCACGAGGATGCGCAGTTCTACGCGCGCGCCGACAACCTCGCCGACTGGCTGGCGATCGTCGAGAAGCGCCTGGGCAGCCTGTCGCAGCGCTTGAGCGCGTCGGTCGGCGTGTCGCGCGTGAACGTGGACCTCGGCGGCGAAGCGAGCGGCGGACAATCGAAACCGCGCGCCGCGCAGATGGACATCAAGACGCCGTGGACGCGCCTCGACGACGAGTTCTACGAGGCGCGCGGCGCCACCTGGGCCTTGATCCAGTTCCTGCGCGCCATCGAAATCGACTGCCGTTCGGTGCTCGAGAAAAAGAACGCGCTGGTCAGCCTGCAGCAGATCATCCGTGAACTGGAGTCGACCCAGGACACGGTGTGGAGTCCGGTGATCCTGAACGGCACCGGCTTCGGCTTCGTCGCCAATCATTCGCTGGTGATGGCGTCGTTCATTTCGCGCGCCAACGCCGCGGTCATCGATCTGCGCAACCTGCTGTCCAACGGATGATGCCGTGATGGCCGACGGCGCGCGCAGCGAACGCCTGCTCGATGAACAGGCCGCGGTGGCGATGCTCGCTGACGGCATGACCATCGCCATCGGCGAGCCGGCGCCGATGGCGATGGTGCGCCATGTCATTCGTCATGGTCTCAAGGATCTCACCGTCATCGCCAGCGGTCTCACGCTCGACATGCTGGTGGCCGCCGGCTGCGTCAGGAAAGTCATCAGCTATTACGCCGGCGGTGGTTTCGGCGTGCCGGTCGCGCCGGCCTTCCGGCGCGCGGCCGAGCGCGGCGAAGTGACGGTGTGGGAATGCGAGGAAGGCATACTCACCAGCGGCCTCGAAGCAGCAGGCAAGGGGCTGCCCTTCCTGCCGTGGCGCGGCGGCGTCGGCACCTCGCTGCCCGAGGTCAATCCCGACCTCAAGATCATTTCAGACCCGATACGCGGCGAAACGCTGTTGGCGGTGCCGGCCATCCAGCCCGATGTCGCGCTGCTGCATGCCGCCGCCGCCGACGTGTACGGCAATGTGCAGCACCACGGCGGGCCGGGATGGCTGGACCTGTTCCTGGCGCGCGCCGCCGCGCGCACCCTCGTGCAGGTGGAGAAGATCATTCCCAACGAACAGGTGAGGGCCAATCCCTGGGCCACCACCATCGGCCGCGCGGATGGCGTGCTGCGCATGCCCTACGGCGCCCATCCCTATTACAGCCGCGGTCACTACCTGACCGACAGCGCGCTGCTCGAGGACTACGTGCGCGCCGCCGAGCGCGACGGCGGAGCGGATCTCGCGGCTTTCCTCGCCCATTATTGCCGCGAGCCTGCCACACATGCCGATTACCTGGAACGCATCGGCATCAAGCGCCTGCTGGCCCTGCACGAGTATTGAGGCACGCATGAACGACCAGTGCAGCGTGTCGGAACTGCTCGCGTGCTTCCTGGCGCGCGATCTCAACGATGGCGAAGAACTGCAGGTGGGCGTGGCGCTGCCCATTCCCGAAGCGGCGGTGCGTCTCGCCCATCTCATGCACGGGCCGAACATGGAGCTGGTGTTCCTCGGCGCGCGCATGAACGTGCATCACCTCGAGCGCGTGCCCTTGCCGGCTTTCGGCTGGGACAATCGCGTGGTGCGCTGGACCGAATCGTTCAGCGATCGCGGTCATCGCTTCGACCAGGTCAAGGACTGGCATCGCCGCGTGTTCTTCATCGGCGGTATCCAGGTCGATCCTTTCGGCAACACCAACTTGATAGGCGTCGGCCAGGATTACCAGCGTTTGAAATTTCGCGGCCCGGGCTCGGTCGGCACGCCGACGCTCACCACCCATGTCGGGCGTTACTACATCGTGCTGAACAGCCACAGCCCGCGCATCTTCGTGCCGAAGTGCGACTTCGTGAGCACCGTGGGCTGGGGACAGGGCGGCGCTGATGCGCGCTCGCGGCTCGGGCTGCCGGGCGGCGGACCGAAATATTGCGTGACGCCGCTATGCATCATGGATTTCACCGAAGACGAAAAGCGCCTGCGCCTGCGCTCGCTGCACCCCGGCGTGAGCGTCGAACAAGTGCAGCGCCAGACCGGCTTTCCGCTCGTCATCCCCGACGAAGTGCCGACCACGGCCTTGCCGAGCGCCGCTGAGATCGAGGTCCTGCGTACGCGGGTGGATAGTGTCGGCGCCTTGCGCCAGGCGTAAAAAAAGCCGGGCCCTCGCGGGCCCGGCTTCGGTGCTGCGTTACGCAGCGATTCGACTTAGAACGCGATGCCGAGAGAGATACCGGCGGTCCACACGTCGAGGTTCTGCTTGGTGTTGAGGCTCAGGCCCTTGGCCAGGCCTGCGGCACCGGCCGCCGCCACCGCACCGGCATCGTAGTCCGGGTCGGTCAGGTCGGCCGACAGGTGGTAGCGGAAATCGGCGCCGAGGGTGATGCCCGGCATGACTTCGTAGTCCACACCCGCGGCGAACTGCACGCCGATATCCAGGTAGTTGGTGCTGTCGGACGGCGGCGACACGACGTTCAGATCGAGACCGGCCGGGATGATCCAGGGACGCAGCTTCGAGCCTTCCATGAACTTGATCTTGGGCGCGGCGCTGACCGTCAGCATCATGAGGTTCTGCTTGCCCGTGATGTTGGTGCAGTTGAGCGCGCCCGGCACGCCACCGGCCTTCACTTCGTTCAGCAGCAGACACTCGGCGACGGGGCCGAGGAGATGCGCGTCCTTGCTGCCCATGTTGCGGAACTCGAGGCCGAGTTCGGCGATCGTCCATGCGCCGGGAATCAGGCCCAAGGTGTCGCGCGACAACAGGAAATCGAAACCGGCGCCGAAGTACCAGCCGTCGTCACGCTTGTTCTCGATGTCGGCCAGGCCAATCGCGCCCGGCACGTTGATCATGTCGGTGAAGGCCTGGTTGGAGCGGTCATCGGGCATCTTCGAATAGCCGCCGCGGAAGAACACGCGGTTGCCGGCTTCCTTGGCGGGCGCGGCGACCGGCGCGGGCGCGGTCTCGACCTTGGCGACACGGGTTTCGATTTCGGCGACCTTTTGCTCTTGGGCCGGCGCCTGGGCGGCAACCTTGGACAGTTCAGCGCGCAGCGCGGCCATTTCCTGTTCCATCTGGCTCAAGCGCTGTTGCAGTGCCGCCACATCCGCATCGGCATGGGCGCCGGCGCATGCGAGCGCGAGGCCTGCGGCTATCGCGGTGCGGGTAAACGTTTTTTGACGGTTCATCGTCGTGTCCTCATCTAGTCTGATCAGCAGGTTGTCTAGCTATCCCGTTCCTCGGGCAGCACTTGGGGCAAAGTCTGAAAGGGATTATGGAAATTCAGTTGATCGCGATCAAGCTGGAGCACGATGCCCTCCCTGGGGCAAACAAACAACAGCATCCGGCGGATATATCGGGAAATGCGCTACGGGATTGAGGAAGCGGGACTAAGGGGATACACCTACGGGGCGGGCAGTGCCGGCGCACGCATGGTGCAACGCCACCGCATCGCCGACACTAGCCGGGACGTCCCGGCGCCGCGCGCCTGCCTGGCGCCGCCTACAACACGCTCAGCAACAGAGGGGAAACCATGCATCCGCCCAGATTCGGCTTGTTCCTGTTACCCAACGACGTGCGCGAAGCGGTCACCGCGGCGCGGCGCGCCGAGGACGATGGCTATTACTCGGTGTCGGTCAACGACCACTTCTATTCGCCTTTCGGCGGCGCGCGCACGCCGCAGCTCGAATGTTTCACGGTGCTGACGGCGATGGCGATGGTCACGCGGCGCGTGAAACTCGCGCCGGCGGTGGTGGCGGCCTCGTTTCGCTCGCCGGCATTGCTCGCCAAGTGTGCGACCACCCTCGACCACGCGAGTGAAGGGCGCTTGATCCTGGGTCTCGGCGCCGGTTGGCAGGTGAGTGAGTACAAGGCGCACGGTTATCCCTTTCCGCCGACCCCTGAACGCGTCGAGCAACTCGCCGAGCAACTCGAGATCCTCAAAGCGCTGTGGAGCGAGGAAGCACCCAGCTACCAGGGCAAGTACTTCACCATCGCCGACGGCGGTAACAATCCCAAGCCGCTGCAGCAGCCCGGCCCGCCCATCATGCTGGGCGGCTCGGCGCCCTCGATCCTGGCGCTCGCCGCCAAGCACGCCAAGGTCTTGAACATCATTCCGCCGACCTCCAACGGCAAGGATTTTCCCAACGACCCGGCCGCCACGGTGCGCTTCACCATGGAGGTGATGAAAAACAAGATAGCGATGCTCGGCGGCCTGATGGAGGCCGAAGGGCGCAAGCGCGACGACATCGAACTCGGCGGCTTGCTGCTGCTCGGCATGTCGCGCCAGGCCAACGACAGCGCGCTGCACGACATGGCGAAGAATCTTGGCTTTGCCGACTACGCGTCCGCCCAGCGTTCACCGGTCGCGCTATTGGGCACGCCGGCCGAGGTGCGCGACGAAATAGCGCGGCGCATCGCCGAGACCGGTGTCACCTATTACATGATGTTCCCGGCGAGCGATGAATCGTGGTCATTGTTTTCGAAGGAAGTGCTGCCGCATTTCGCGCGCGGCTCTTGACCGACAGCGGCGCGGGCGATTCATGCGCCAGCGCGACGGCGCGGCGACTGCGTTTCAGCGCGGCGCCGACCTCGCCTCGGGCTCGGTGGCGGCGGTGACTCGCCACACCACGTCACCGACATCGTCCGCCACCAACAGTCCACCGCGCTGGTCGAGAAGCACGCCGACGGGGCGACCGAAAGCTTTGCCGTCGGCACTGACGAAGCCGGCGAGGACATCGCGCGGCGCGCCTTGCGGCCCGCCGTCGCCGAAGGGCACGAATACGACCTTGTAGCCGGCGAGCGGCCGCCGATTCCAGGAGCCGTGCTCGCCGATGAACATGCCGTGGCGAAAATTGGCTATGCCGGAGCCGACGCCCGCATAGGCCAGACCGAGGGCCGCGACGTGGCTGCCGAGGGCATAGTCGGGCACCAGCACGTCGCGGGCTTGGTCGCCCGATGCTTCCACGCGCGGATCGCGATGGTGACCGTAGTAGAACGCCGGCCAGCCATAGAAACCACCATCCACCACGCGAGTGAGGTAATCCGGTACGAGATCGCTGCCGAGTTCGTCACGCTCGTTGACGACGGTCCACAGCACGCCGTGGGCGTCCCAAGCCATGCCGTTGGGGTTGCGCAAGCCGCTGGCAAACACCCGCCAGGTGCGCGTTGCGAGCGTGACTTCGAGGATCGCGGCGCGATTTTCTTCGGCTTCCATGCCGTGCTCGGCAACGTTGCTGTTGGAACCGACGCTGACGTACAAGCGCTGGCCGTCGTTGCTCGCGACGACATTCTTGGTCCAGTGGTGATTGCGCATGCCCGCCGGTAGCGCGACCAGCTCGCTGACCGGCGTACTCACCCGCGTCATGCCGTCCCGATAGGCGACGCTGACAATGGCGTCGGTGTTGGCGATATAGAGTGTCTCGCCGACCAGGGCGACGCCGAAAGGGCTGTGCAGGCCGCTCAGGAATTCCGTGGAAAAGTCCGCCACACCGTCGCCATCACTGTCGCGCAACAGCGTGATGCAATCACAACTCTGCACCCCGGCGCCGGCTTTGCGCATGAAATAGCGTATCGCGTGGCCGCGCAGGCCGGCGTTGTCGAGGGGGCGCGGCGGCGCGTTGCTTTGCACCACCAGCACATCGCCATTGGGCAGTGCGTAGAGCCAGCGCGGGTGCTTGAGGCCGCGCGCGAAAGCCTTGACGCGTAAACCCGGCGCCGCGCGTGGTGTTGCGTTGGCGGGCCAGCCCTGCGCTTCCGGAATATTCACTGTCGGCAGCAGGCGCCGCACCGGTTCGGCCAGCGTCGGGTTACCGCCGGTAGTGGCATCCTCGCCAAGCCGCGCCATGTCGCCGCAACCGCTGGCTGTGAGCGCCAACCACAGTGGCAACAGGATTCTGCATGACATCGCTGCTCGCATGGCGCGCTCCCGCTGGAATGCCCGCAAGTTTATCGCGGCCATCGTGCACGCGGAGCCCGACAGCCACGACAACGGCGGCGCAGACCGGCTGCCGTTCAGGCGCTGCGCCCTTAGCCTGGTTCGGGGCAAAGCGCGGCACGGCGAGCCGTCGGTTCCGATCTTCGAGCCGGTTCTCGCGTGGTCATCTGGCCGGCTTCGGCGGTGATTTCACCGGCGCCTGCATTCCCGGGCTGGTCGATACCGGCGACCGTTACGGCACCGGCTGGTGCGGCTCCGTCGAAGGCGGCGATGGTGCGCTTTCTTGCGGTTCAGAGCTGGGCGGGGCGGGGCCGGCAAGGCCGCGTGAACGGCAAATTGTAAAATGCCGTTACGCTGAGAAGCACTTCTCATTACTGGCCAACGGTGGCCGCCAGCATCATGAAAGTCATATCAAGGAGGGTTTCTTCATGGCGACTCGCGGCCACTTGCGGTCCGGCCTGCACACCATCGTTCTGGCCATCCTGGCCAGTGGTGGCGTGGCGCACGCCGCGACCATCAGCATCCATCCGGAGGTCACGGCCGAGGCCGTCTACCAGGGCTTGAGTGCCGGCCCGATCTCCGCCGTGCACGGCGATCCCGGCGCCGCCTCGGTAGAGGCGCATGCGGGCCCCGACGAGGAAGCGGGCATTCTCGGTACCGATACGCAGGTCTACGACGGCGCCATCGCCAAGGCCCGTTCGCAGTTGGACAGCAGCCTGTCCACCTCCAGCGTCGGCACCTATGCCCACGCCGGCGGTTACTCTCCCGGCTTTGCTTCACCGCCCGACGAAGTGCATGCCGTCGCGAGTGTACGTTGGGTGCTGCGCTTCATGGTCAACGCGCCGAGCGACGTGACCACCGCGCAACTGAATGCGGAACTCGATGTGGACGGCACGCTGCTCGCGGCCGCCTACGGCGGCAGCCGGACGCCCGATGATCTGTGGGCGTCGGTAAGCGCGCGGGCCACCACCATCTCCAGCCTGGGCACCGTCGACTGGATCGACGCCAGCGCCAAGCTCGACTGGACCGGCCAGCTGGTCGAGACCGGCGACTGGGCAGGTGCGTTCGTGTACCACGCGCCGCCGCTGTTCCACCGCGACCAGGTGGCGACGGTGAATCAACACCAGAACCTGCCTGGCCTGATCACGGTGCCGACCAACGAAGTGTTCGAGTACGTGGTCGAGATGACGAGCCAAGCCTACGCGGTTGGCGCCTATGAGAACTGGGCGGTGTCGGATTTCTTCAACACGGCGGCTTTCGATCTCAGCGTGGCGACGCCCGGTCTCACGCTGGCGCGTATTCCAACGCCCGCTGTCGTGCCGCTGCCCGCGGCGTGGTTGCTGTTCGCTGGCGCTGCCATTGCGCTCGGCGCGCGACGGCGTCGCGTGACGCCCTGACGCTGACGGTCAAGCGCCACGCCGGTCCGCGGCGCGAGCGCGGTGAAGGGGCGTGCGTTCGGTCGCGCTGTCGAGCGTGCGTCGCGGTTGCGCGGGCTGGGCGGCGGGGCGACAAGGCCGCGAACGCGCCGGCCTGCCGGGCAAATGCCTGGGCGGGTCGCCGCGCAGCTTGCCAGTGCCTGCGAGTCAAGGGGCGCCAGCGAAACAGCACTGCGATTCACAGCGGCTGTCGTGCCAGACCGGCCGTTGACGTCGAACCTCGAGACGACACGTTACCCGCTGGTCCGGAATGCGGGCTGTCCCGCATCACTATGTACTTTAGGACAATGGCCGCTGCGACGGGGCGGCCAGACAATCGAGATGTTTCGATTGCACGGGATCCGTCGCCATGATCAACTCCGCCTTTCCCTCCGTGCGCACTCGCCTGGCGCTGGCCGTACTCGGCGTGTTGGGCACCGCACCGGCGTACGCCGCCAACATCTCGTGGCTGTTGGACGGCGACGGCAACTGGGGCACGGCCGGCAACTGGTCCTCGTCGCCCGCGCTGCCGGGCGCGGCCGACGATGTCACGCTGGACGTCGGCGGCGACACGCGTCGCACCGTCACCATCAACACGGTCGCTGCGGCCAGCACCCTGGTCAGCCAGGAAAATATCACGCTGTCGGCAGGCAGCCTCACGCTAGTCGGCGATTCCGCCATCCATGGCGACTTCCTGTTGTCCGGCGGCACGCTGGCGGGGGCGGGCGCCTTGACACTCCATGGCGCGGCTTCGAGTTGGGTCAGCGGCAGCATGTCGGGCACCGGCACGACGCGCGTTGCCGGTGGCGTGTCGTTGGCTGGCGGCGGTTTGAAGGATATCAGCGGGCGCGCACTGGCCGTGCTCGCCAACGGTTCGGTGAACTGGAGCAACAGCGGGCATGACAGCGGCCGCATCCGCACCGGCGGTGCCACGCTCAGCAATGCCGGTCAGTGGAACGATCTCAACACTTTCAACAACCGCATCGCCAACGAACTGAACGCCACGGCTTCGAGCTTCAGCAACAGTGGCACCTATACCAAGAGCGGCGCGGCCACCACCGAGGTAGCGATCGCCTATCACAACAGTGGTCTCACCGACGTGCAGGCCGGCATCCTCAGCCTGACCGGCGGCGGCAGCAGCGGTGGCGAGTTCCACGCAGCGGCGGGCGCCACGCTCAACTTCGGTGGCACGAGCTACAGTTTCGTCGACGGTGCGCTGTTCAGTGGCGCGGGCGCCAAGAACCTCAACGGCGGCAGCTTCACGTTGAACGGCACCATCACCGGCAGCAATCTCAACCTGGTGGCGGGCAGCTATAGTGGCACCCACAGCCTTGCTGGTGAAACGGAGTGGCTGGGCGGCGCCTTCTCGAGCGGCGGGACCACCAGCGTGGTGAACGGCGCGAGCTTCAGTCTCACGACGGGTGGTCTGAAGGATATCGCCGGTCGCACATTCGACGTTGCCAGCGGCGCGACCGTGAACTGGAGCAACAGCGGACATGACAGCGGCCGCATACGCACCGGCGGCGCCACGCTCATCAATGCCGGTCAGTGGAACGATCTCAACACTTTCAACAACCGCATCGCCAACGAACTGAACGCCACCGCTTCGAGCTTCAGCAACAGCGGCGCCTATACCAAGAACGGCGCGGCCACCACCGAGGTTGCGATCGCTTACCACAACAGCGGCCTCACCGATGTGCAGGCCGGCATGCTCAGCCTGACCGGCGGTGGCAGCAGCGGTGGCGAGTTCCGTGCCAGCGCCGGCGCCACGCTCAACTTCGGTGGTACGAGTTACAGTTTCGTCGACGGCGTGCTGTTCAGCGGTGCGGGCGCCAAGAACCTCAACGGTGGCAGCTTCACCCTCAACGGCACCCAGACCGGCAACAATCTCAACCTGGTGGCAGGCACTTACAGTGGCAGCCACAGCTTCGCCGGCGAAGTGGAGTGGCAGGGCGGCGCCTTCGCGGCGAGCGGCGCCACCGCCATCGGCGCCGGTGGCGCCTTCGCCCTCACGGGCGGCAATGTCAAGGACATCCACGCGCGCACCTTCAGCGTGCTCGCCGGCGCGACCCTCGACTGGAGCACGATTGGCCACGATGCCGGCCGCATTCGCACCGGCGGCACCACGCTCAGCAACGCCGGCCAGTGGAACGACACCAGCGCGTTCAACAATCGCATCGCCAATGAACTCAACGCCAGCGCGTCGAGCTTCGCCAACAGCGGCACCTATACCAAGAGCGGCGTCGGCGTGACCGACATCGGCATCGCGCTGAGCAACAGCGGGCGGGTGGAGGTGAACGCCGGCACATTGAATTTCAGTAGCGCGGGCAGCAATGCCGCCAGCGGCGTGCTCGAGGCCGGTGCCGCCGGCACCGTTGCCTTTGGCGCGGGTTTCAGTTTCCTCGACGGCAGCACCCTGGCTGGCGCCGGCGCCAAGAATCTCAACCTCGGCACCTTCACCATCGCAGGCACGCAGCACGTGACGAATCTCAACCTGGTGGGCGGCACCTACCAGGGCAGCCACGGTTTCGACGGTGACGTCGACTGGCTGGGCGGCACATTCAGTGGCGCGGGCAGTACCACGGTACTGGGAGCATCGAGTTTCTCCCTGACCGGCGGCGCTGTGAAGGATATCAACGGCCGCACCCTGAGCGTGGCGGCCGGCGGCAGTGTGAACTGGAGTAACAGCGGCCACGACAACGGCCGCATTCGCACCGGCGGCGCGGTGTTGAGCAATGCCGGGCAATGGCACGATCAAAACGCCTTCAACAATCGTATCTCGAATGAATTGAACGCCGTGCCGTCGAGCTTCGTGAACAGTGGTAGTTATGTACGCAGTGGCCCGAACACCACGGACATCGCCATCGCCTTCACCAACACCGGCACGGTGGACGTGCAAGCCGGTGCCTTGAACCTGAGTGGCGGCGGCAGCAACGGTGGCACCGGCGTGATGCAGGCCGGCGCCCTGGGTACGCTGGTCTTCAGCAACGGTTTCACGTTCGCCGATGGCAGCAGCTTCGCGGGTCTCGGCGCCAAGAACCTGACGGGCGGTAGCTTCACGCTTAGCGGTATGCAGCACGCCAATAATCTCAACCTCGTGGGCGGCACCTTCCAGGGCAGTCACCAATTCGACGGCGACGTGGAGTGGACGGGCGGTAACTTCAGCGGCGCCGGCACCACCAGCGTGACGGCGAATGCGAGCTTGGCGCTGGCCGGCGGCAATCTCAAGGACATCAACGGACGCACGCTGCACGTGCTGGAAGGCGGCACCCTCAACTGGAGCAATACCGGTCACGACAATGGCCGCATTCGCACCGGCAGTGCAAGCTTGATCAACGCCGGCCTGTGGCACGACCAGAGTGGCTTCAACAACCAGCTTGCCAACGAATTGGGTGGCAGCGCATCGAACTTCACCAACAGCGGCACCTACGCCAAGAGCGGCATCGGCACCACGCAGATCTCCATCGCCTATCACAACAGCGGGCTGACCACCGTGCAGGCGGGCGCTCTCAGTTTGAACAGCGGCGGCAGCAGTGGTGGCGAGTTCCGGGCGGAGACCAACGGCACCATCAACTTCGGCGGCAGCGGCTACACCTTCACCGATGGCGCGAGCTTGAGCGGCGCGGGCGCCAAGAACTTCAACGGCGGCAGCTTCGCGCTGAACGGCGCGTTGACCGTCAACAATCTCAACCTATTGTCCGGAACCTACGCCGGCACCCATACGTTGGCGGGCGAAGCCGACTGGCAGGGCGGCAATTTCGCCGGGGCCGGCACCACCACGGTCGCGGACGGCGCCAGCCTCAGCTTGAGCAGCGGCAGCCTCAAGGACATCAGTGGTCGCACGCTCAGCGTTGCCGCTGGCGGCAGCTTGAGTTGGAGCAACAGCGGGCATGATAGCGGGCGTATCCGCACCGGCGGTGCGGTGTTGCAAAACGCCGGCCAGTGGTTCGACCAGAATACGTTCAACAATCGCATCTCCAACGAACTGGGAGGCGGCGCTTCGAGTTTCACCAACGGCGGCACCTACACCAAGCTCGGCGCGGGCCAGACCGACATCGGCCTCGCCTTCACCAACACCGGCGCGGTCGATGTGCAGGCCGGCACGCTGCTGTTCAGCGCCGACGTCGCGCAACACGTCGGCAACGTGTTGAACGGCGGCACTTGGCGCGTGAGTGGCAGTGGCGTGCTGGCACTGAACGAGCCGGGTGCCCAGAACATCGTCACCAACCACGGCGACGTGACACTGGTCGGCGCCAGCGCGAGTTTCGCGCGCATCAATTCCCTGGCCACCAACAACGGCGCCCTGCGCCTGCTCGGCGCACGCAACTTCACGGCTGTCGGTGATTTCACCAACAACGGCATTGTGCAACTGGGCGGCGGCAGCTTTGGTGCGACCACGCTCACGGGCGGCGCCGCGAGCGAGATCTTCGGCTTCGGTACCGTCACGCCGACGGTAGTCAATTCAGGACGGGTGCGTGCCAGTGGCGGCGTGCTCACGTTCGCCGGTGGTGTGGATGGGCAGAGCGGCACGCTGCAATCCGACGCCGGTGCGACGCTGGCGTTGGGCGCCAACAGTGATGGCGACTTCCTGGTGAACAACGGCGCGCTCGCGCTCGGCGTCTTCGACGTCACCGTCGCCGTCGATTACAGCAACGCCAGCTTCGGCACTGGTAACGATTTCGACGCCCGCGCCGAGGTCACGGGCAGCGGGCACATCCTGGCCGCGGGCGATCTCGGCCAGGCCGTGAGCGGCGCCATCAGCGGCGGCGACGGCGCCACGCCCCAGATCCAGTTCGGCAACATCCACGTCGGTGACGTGGCGCATCGCGAGTTCTCGGTGCTGGCCACCGGCAACAGTGGTCCGGCCTTGCGCGGTGCGCTGCAGACCGCCGCCGGCGGTGGACTCATCGACGACGCGCGTCTCGGCGGCAGCGGTGTCAGTGCGCAGAACTTCGGCCCGTTGTCGGTGGGCCAGAACAGCGGCCCCTATGTCGTGACTCTCAGCGGTGATTTCGCCGGTGCGCTCGACAACCAGCGCGTGGCGGTGGTGAACAACTTCGACAATGTCGCCGAACAGGTGCTCGGCATCAGTGGCGCGGTGTACCGCTATGCGAGTGCCAGCGCATTGAGCCCGTTACCGGTGGATTTCGGCAAGCGGCGCGTGGGCGAAGTGCTGAGCCAGGCGTTGACGGTGACGAACGAAGTGCCGGCGGATGGCTTCTCGGAATCACTGGATGCCGCGTTTGTAGCAAGCAGCGGCGAGGCGACGCATGACGGTGGCCACATCGCCTTGCTGGGCGCGGGCGCGAGCGATGACAGCAGTCTCGCGGTCGGCCTCGATACCAGCGTGGCGGGTCTGCGCAGTGGCACGGTGACGGTGGAGTTCGCGTCCAACGGCGCGGGCAGCAGCGGTCTCGGCATCACGGCGCTGGCCAGCCAGGTGGTGGACGTGCAGGCCGAGGTCTACCGGCTCGCGAGCGCGAACACGGTGGCGCCGGTGGTGTTCGCCAACCGTCACGTGGGCGACGCGGCGACGCAGTTCCTGGCGGTGAGCAACACGGCGGCGGCGGATGGCTTTTCCGAGCGCTTGAACGCGAGTCTCGGCACGACCAGTGGCGACGTGAGCAGCAACGGCGGTGCGTTCACGCTGCTCGATGCGGGTACCAGCAACGACGTGGCCCTGGCGGTCAGTCTCGACACTGCGAGTGCGGGCCACAAGAGCGGCACGGCGACGGTGGCGTTTGCGTCGGACGGCGCGGGTACCAGTGGCTACGCGGCGTTCGATCTTGGCACCCAGAGCGTGGAGGTGAGCGGTGACGTGTACCGCTATGCGAGCATCGGGCCCGTGGCCGACTTGAGTTTCGGCAACGTGCACGTCGGCGACCTGCTGAGTCAGTCCCTGACCATCACCAACACCGCACTCGACGATGGCTACTCGGAAGCACTGGACGCGAGTTTCGTGGCTGCCAGCGACACACGCATCCAGTTCAGCGGCGAGATCATCGGCCTCGGCGCGCAGCAGGCCGATGCCGACAGTCTGCGCGTCACGCTCGATACCAGCAGCGCCGGTAGCGTCGACGGTGTCGTCACGCTCGCCCTGCGCTCCAATGGCGCCGGCAGCAGCGGCCTGGGGCTGACCGCTCTCGGCAACCTGGGTGTCGGCGTGCGTACCAACGTCGGTGTCTACCGCTTTGCCGACGCGGCCTTGTTGTCCGCTGAACCCATCGACCTCGGCGCGGCGCGTGTCGGAGACAGCGTAGCGCTCAACACCATCATGCTCGCCAATAACGTCGCGGCCGATGGCTTCTCTGAAAGTCTGGATGCTAGCTTCGGCACGTCAGCCGGGGGCGTCACGGCCACCGGCAGCGTGAGCGCACTCGCGGCCGGCGCCACCAGCGCTGCGCTCGCCGTGGCGCTGGACACCAGTGTCTCCGGTCTGCGCGGTGGCGACGTCGACATCCTGCTGACGTCCAACGGCGCCGGCAGCAGCGGCCTCGGCACCACCGCGCTCGCGACCCAGAGCGTGGCGGTGAGCGGTAAGGTCTATGACATAGCGGTCGCCGATGTGGATGTCACCAACATCGATTTCGGCATCGTACATGTCGGCGATGCGCTGCCGACGCGTGCGCTCACCGTCAGCAACCTCGCCGGCGGCGCGTTGACGGATAGTCTGCGCGGCGCGCTTGGCTCGCTGCCGGTGGGATTCCAGGCCAGTGGTGCGTTGCCGGCGGCGGGGATCGCGGCCGGTGCCAGCAGCGATGCGCTGTCGGTGGCGCTCGATACCGGCGTGCAGGGCGTGTTCGCGGGCGTCGGCACGCTCGACTTCGCTAGCCACAACGATGACATGGCCGATCTCGCCCTGCCCTCGATAGCGCTCACGCTGAGCGGGCAGGTCAACGCCTACGCCAACCCGGTACTCACGCAGACCGGCGGCGCGGGCAGTTTCACGGTGACCGGCGCACGCAGCTTCGAACTCGATTTCGGTGTGTTGAATGTCGGCCAGTCCGGCGTGCAGGGACTGCTCGCGCTCACCAACCTGGTCAGTGGACCGGCCGACCTCCTGGGCGCGGATTTCGATGTCGACGGCGGCCACTTTACGCTGGACGGTGCGCTTGCCTTCAGCGATCTCGCGGCGGGCGACAGCCACGCACTCGGCATCAACCTGGAGCCGCTCGTGATCGGGCTGTTCGAGCAGGTGCTGCGCATGCACCTGTACGGCGGCAACGGCGGTGGCTATCACGGCGACCTCGGCAGCTTCGAGATCACGCTGCGCGCCTCGGTGCAGGCGGCGCCGGTGCCGTTGCCGGCGCCGCTATGGCTGCTCGGCGCAGGTCTGGCGTCATTGGCGCTGCGCCGTCGGCGGACGCCGGCCGGCGCGTGACGGCTGCACCGCGCCGCAGCGCCAGCGTGTGCGGGTGCGCGTAGCTGATAAAGTGCGAGTGTTGGCGTAAAGAGGCTGCCAGGTGCCGCGCATCCTGCTGATCGACGATCATCCGCTCTACCGGCACGGTTTCATCTCCGCGCTGGAAGCCCGTCTGCCGGGTTACACCGTGGTCGGCGCGGCGAGTGCCGAGGAGGGCGCGGCGGAACTCGACCGGCATCCTGACACCGATCTCGTCATCATCGACTTCCGCTTGCCCGAGGGCGATGGCTTGGCCGCCCTGGTGACGTTTGGCGCGCGCCACCCCGGTGTGCCGCGCGTGCTCATGTCCGGCGAGGAAGGCGCGGATCTCGGACAGCGCGCTGGCCGCCGGCGCATCGGGCTTCATCCCCAAGTCGATGGACGTGGAAAGCGTCGAGGCAGCGCTGCGCCAGGTTCTGGCGGGTGATTGTTTCGTGCCGCCCATCAGTGCTCACCAGGCCGACGGCCTGACGCTCAGACAGGTGGAAGTGCTGCGCCTGCTGGGCGCCGGGTGTTCGAATCGCGATATCGCGACCGCGTTGCATATCACCGAGCGCACCGCCAAGGCCCATGTCTCGGCGATCTTCGCGCTGTTCGCCGTCGAGAATCGTACCCAGGCCGTGCTCGCCGCGCAGCGCGCCGGTTTGTTGTGAGCATTGCCGCAGTTCCATGAACACCGCGGCGCCGCCCCTCGCGCGGCTGGTCGAGACGCAACTGGCGCGCGATTACCTGGCCCTGATTCCGGCCGCGCTCGTCACTCACCTGGTGGGTGCGGCGCTGATGCTATGGCCGCTCGCGGCCGGCGCGCGCGGCGCGCGCTGGTACGCAGCCTACCTGTTGCTGAATGCCCTGCGCATGCTTGCCTGGGGCCTTTACCGGCGCGACGCGCGCTGGCAGACGCGGCCGAGCTACTGGGTACGTCACCAAGCGCTCGGGCTGTTCTGTTCGGGCTTGCTGTGGGGCGCCGCACCGTGGCTGTTCCTTGCCCAGGCGCCGGCACTGGGGCAGATCTATGTATTTGCCACCATCGTGGTGATGGCGATCGGCACGACGGTGGTCAATGCGCCTTTCCAGCTAGCACGCCTGGCCTTCGCCGTGCCCGCCCTGACGCTCGGCGCGAGCCGCGCGTTCGTCGAGGGCGGGGCGCAGTACGAGGCCATCGGTGCGGTGCTGCTGTGTTCGCTGCCGGTAGTCATCTTTCTCGGCGCGCAGTGGGGCGGCATGCTCGCCGCTTCGGTGCGCATGCGGCACGAGAACACCACGCTGGTGGAAGAACTGTCGAAACAGAAGGCCGCCGCCGAGCGCGCCATCGTCGCGCGATCGGAATTCTTCGCCGCCGCCAATCACGATCTGCGTCAACCGGTGCATGCGCTGGGGCTCTACGCCGCGGCCCTGCGTGACGCGGACAAGGGCCGTCGCTCGGCGGCGCTCGCGGAGAAGATCGGCGAGAGCGTCGACGCGCTCGAGTCCTTGTTCGATGAACTGCTGGACATCGCGCGCATCGACAGCGGCGGGGTGCTCGCCCTGCCGCGCGATTTTCGATTGCAGCAGGTCTTCGATCGCCTCAGTGCCGCCTACCGTCCGACCGCCGAGCAGGACGCCATCCGGCTGCGTTTCGCGCGCACCCGCCGCGTGGCGGCCACCGACCCGTTGCTACTCGAACGCATACTTTCAAACCTCGTGGCCAACGCGCTGCGATTCGCGCCGGGCGCGGCGGTGTTGGTCGGCGCCCGGCAGCGGGGAACCCATATCGCCATCGAGGTGCGCGACCGCGGTGCTGGCATCGCTGCCGCGGACCAGGCGCGCATCTTCGACGAGTTCATCCAGCTCGCGAATCCCGAACGCGATCGACGCCAAGGCCTGGGCCTGGGCCTCGCCACCGTCAAACGCCTGGCCGAGCTCCTCGACCTGCCCCTGGAATTGGACTCGGCCGCCGGTCACGGCAGCACGTTTCGCGTGCTGGTGCCGAGCGGCAACGAGGCGGCGGTGGCGGACAGCGACCCGGTCGTGTCGCCCATCGCGCCACAGGATCGGTTGCGCGGCTGCCGCGTGCTGGTGGTCGACGACGAGGAGGCGGTGCGCGACGCGATGACCGAGCTCTTCCAGCACTGGCAGTGCGAGTGCATCAGCGTGCGCTCGGGCGCCGAGGCCGAGCAGCTCGCGGGCAAACCGCCCGATGCGCTGATCGTCGATTATCGGCTGCCGGGTACGGCGAGCGGACTGCAAGTGATAGAGACGCTGCGAAGCCGCTACGGCAGTCCGATCCCGGCGCTGCTGATCACCGGCGACGCGCGCGACGAAGTATTGCGCGCGGCGCGGGCTGCCGGTCTGCCGGTGCTGACCAAGCCGGTACGCGCCGCGCGGCTGCGCGCGGTGCTCGCGCACCTGCTGCAGACGCAGGGTGAGTGAGCGCGTGGCCGAAGCCATTCCGCACATCGCCAGGGGCGCTGAGAGGCAGGCAGTGGCCCTTTGAATACGACCGGACGCTCGGCTAGCATCCGGATTACCGTCGGACCATGCCCGGAACGCACGCTCGTGCCCCACGCGTCCATGTCTCCTGACGCTTCAACGAACTCAAACTCCTGGCGCCGGCGGCCACCGGGACGCGCGGTATGGCCGCACGCCTGCAACAGAGTCGCCCGCCCGGATCCGCGGGAGCGATACCTTGAACTCGAATCATGATTTGACGCGCGGCCAGAAACTCGCGAACTGGTTTCTCGACCACCGGCTGGCGACCATCTTGCTCATCCTGGTGCCGACCCTGGTGCTGGCCTATGCGCTGACCAAGATCGAAGTCTATTCGCGCTTCGCCGACCTGCTGCCCGCCAAGCACGAGTACATCAAGAACTACAACCGCATGAAGGAGACCTTCGGCGGTGCCAACGTGGTTTCGATGTCGCTGCAGGTCAAGAACGGCAGTGACATCTTCACCCGCGAGACCCTCGGCAAGCTGCAGTACCTGACCCGTGAGATCGACCTCATCCAGGGCGTCAATCACTACCAGGTCACCAGCATCGCCCATCCCAAGGTGCGCCGGGTGCGAACCACCGCCGGTGGATTGATCAAGTCCGAGCCGGTGCTGCCGGAAGAACTACCGACCGACACCGAGCAGCTCAAGCAGTTGCGCGAGGAGTCGTTCAACAACGACATCGTCTACGGCACCTACATCTCGACCGATGGAACGGCGGCCTTGATCCTGGCCGGCTTCGACGAAGAGCGGCTCGACTACAACAAGATTTTCTCGCGTCTGCGCGCCCTCAAACAGGAGGTCGAAGCGGACGGCAGCACCGCTTTGTACGTCGCGGGTGAGCCGATGCTGAAAGGCTGGATCTACCATCACTCGGTCGAATTGCGCACGATTTTCGGCGTCACCCTGGCGGTGATGGTGGTGCTGCTGTACCTGCATTTCCGCACCTTCGCCGGCGTGTTCATCCCGATGCTCGGCACGGCCGCGTCGGCGGTGTGGGGTTTGGGACTGGTGGGCTGGCTCGGTTACAACCTCGACCCCTTGATCCTGGTCGTGCCGGTGCTGATCTCGGCGCGCACCGCCAGTCACTGCGTGCAGATGATGGAGCGCTACCACGACGAACTGTTGCGCGGCGCCAATCGCGACCAGGCGGTGCGCACCAGCATGGGCGAACTCATCGTGCCGGCTTCCATCGCGATTTTCACCGACGCCGCGGGCCTGCTGGTGCTGTCGATTTCGTCGATTCCGATCATCGCCAAGCTCGGCTATTTCTGCGCGTTCTGGTCGTTCAGCAACATGATCACGGTGGCGGTGCTGGTGCCACTGGTGCTGTCCTACCTGCCGGCGCCCAAGGTGTTGACGGGCGAGGAATCCAGCAACGCCTACGCGCGCGTCATGCGCAGGCTCGGCAACTTTCTCGTTTCGCGTGGCGCCTCGGCGCCGCTGTTCGTCGGCACGGTTCTGCTGGTGGTCATCTCGTCGTACTACGCGAAGGACGCGGTGGTCGGCGAGGAAAAGCCTGGCTCACCGATCCTGTTCCAGGATTCCGAGTACAACATCGCGGCCGAACACATCGCACGCATGTTCTTTGGCGCCAACCAGCTCAGCATCTACTTCGAAGGCGACGGCGCGCACAAGATGAAGGAGCCCGAAGTGCTGCAGATGATGGAGCGTTTCCGCAATACCATGGCGGCCGCCGTGAACTTCGGTGGTACGCGCGACACGCCGACGCTGGTGCGATCGATCAACCGGCTCTATCACTATGACGACCCGCGCTGGTCGCTGGTGCCGGCGACGCAGCGCGAGATCGGCAATACGCTGTTCATGTACGAGGCCGGTGCGGCGATGCCAGGCGTGATCCTCGAGTACATGGATCTCGAGGGGCGCACGGCGAACTTCGTGGTGTTCTTCAAGGACGCCACCGGCCCGACGGTCGATTCGGCCATTGCGACCGCGCAGCGCTTCGTCGACGCCAACCCGGTGGCGGGCGTCACCGCGCGTTTTGCCGGGGGTATCATCGGTACCACCGCCGCCGCCAACCAGGAAGTCGAACAATCGGAGCTGATGCAGACCGTGCTCATCATCGTGGTGTGCATGCTGTCGGTGCTGGTGACCTACCGCTCGGTGATGGCGGCGGTGCTGGTGTTCGTGGTGCTGGCGCTGGCGGTGCTGATCAACCGCGCCTACATGGGTTTTCGCGGCATTGGTCTCAACGTCAACACATTGCCGGTGACGTCGGTCGGCGTCGGTCTCGGCGTCGACTACGCGCTGTATGTCATCGACCGCATACGCGCCGAAGTCCGCCACCGCAACTTGGACGACGCGATACGCGAAACCATGTCGACCACGGGTGCGGCGGTGCTGTTCACCGCGGTGATGGTGATTGCCGGCATCGTCTACTGGATCCCGGGTTCATCGTTGCGATTCAACAGCGAGATGGCGATGCTGTTGCTGCTGCTGATGACCAGCAACATGGTCGGCGCCGTGACCGTGCTGCCGGCGCTGGTGCGGGTACTGAAGCCCGGCTTCGTCGTGAACGAACACGAAGACGAAGCCGTTGGCGGCGCTGAGCGGCAGCAGTCGTCCGCTGCGCAGTGACGGAGGCGGCAGTGGGGCGACTGATGTCGCCGAAGCGCGCGCACTGCGTGCCGCGCTCCGGCATTGACGAATCAGGCTACGCGCTGTCGGCGCCGCGCCGCCAGCAGCGGCGTGGCACCCGCCAGTAACCACAGCGCGGAGGGCAGGGGCACCGTTTGCGGGGCGCTCAGGCCCTGCAGGTCGAAGGCGATGCCCGAGTCCCAGGCTTCGTCGCCGAAATTCACCACCCCCACTTCGAGTCGATAGGTGCCGGCGCCGGGCGTGACGCGTGATTCCAGCCAGCCGCTGAAACCGCAGCCCTCGGCGTTGTCGCGCCAGCAGGTACCGTTCCAGATGCCGAGCGGTGACCAGTCGATGGGATCGAAGGCACTGGACTGCGTGGTGCGCGTGTTGAACTCGAAATCCGCGTAGTTGACGATGGTCTGGTCCGGATCGAATTCCACGGTGTTGTTGCTGGCCTTGGTCAAGGCATTGCCCGGCACCACGTTCTGCTTGTTGCCATTGCTGCTGCGCGCGGTGAAGAGCCAGGCCGCGGTGTTGCCGACGCCGTCGATAAGCCGCGCCCAGGCATAGTCGTCGAAACCCTTGCCATCGGTGGACACGTAGTTGAAGTAGGCCCGCACATCCTGACCGTCGGCCAGTGTGAACGGCGCCGAGGTGTAGGACGAGCCATTGGTCTGGCTGAATTCCGCGCCGCCGCCGCCGCTCTCGACGATGGCCAGCGGCGAAACGCCGTGGGCGCTCGAGCCGTTGGTGGTCAGGTAGGCGTAGCGCGGGCTGCCGTAGGGCGAGAGGGTGATGTCGCCGTCGGCCGCGAGCGTGCCGCAGGTGCCGAGGCAGGTCCAGGTGTCGAGCGCGGGATCGACGCCTGTCGCCTGGGCTATTGGCGCGGCGGCGATCAGGGCCGCGAGCGCGGCCAGCGAAGGAAGGGTGCTTGAACGCATCGACGTGTCCTGTGGTTTGTTTGCATGGGCGTGGCGGCGCGGCGCAGGCCGTCCGTCATGGCTTTATCCGGTGACTCCCGCAAAGGGTTCATCCGGCATCGCGACGCTGCGCGCCAGCGCGATGTAGCTCACAGTTTCCGCCCATGTCGACGCCACCCGCGTGGCTATACTCGAGGCGCCAACTCGGGATTCGCCATCGGGGAGCAGGGACATGGAACGCATTCGGGTACGGGTATACGGCTGTGTCGCGGCGCTGGTCGCGGCGCTGCCGGTGGCGGCCGCCGACCACACCCGCGAGATCGTGCGGGAAGGCGACCTCTTCGGCGGACCGGCCACCGCCTTTTCCTCGTTCATCGCGCCGTCAATCAACAATGCCGGCGCGCTGGTGTTCAACGCCCGCCTCGGCGGCGCCGACACCAACGCCGGCAACAACAGCGGTATCTTTCGCCTTCATCTCACCGCGCCCTTGCTGCCGGTTGCCGGCGGTATCGCCGCGGTGTTGCGCGAAGGCACAGCGTTCCAGACCGGGCTCGGCGAACTCATCCCGGCCGACCTGTTCCTGGCCCGCGTGCACCTCGAAGAGCCGGTGTTCGACCTGGCCGTGCCTGTCACCGGCAAGTTCGACGCGGTGGCGGTGCAGGTGCGGACCAGCGGTGGGCTGGCCGCGGGCGATTCCGTCATCGTGCTCGATGAACTCAACGTGCCGGGCTTCTCGCTGGCCGGCGCCGAGGGTGAGGATGTGCCGAACGGCAACGGCAGCTTTCGCGACTTGTCCGGCTTCAACCTGTTCGGCATCGGCATCAGTGGCGAGGCCGGCTTCTTCGCCGCGCTGAACTCGACCAATGGCGGCACGACGGACGACACCGCGCTGTTCCGTTACGACGACGGCGGGACCAGCGAACTGGTGCGCGAGGGCGATGCGCCCGGCGGCGCGACCCTCAGCGGCGTGTTCTCGCCGCGCATGAACCGCGGTGGCGAAGTGGCTTTCCTCGGCGGGCTGGCGGGCGGCGATGCCAACGCCGACATCGCCGTGTTCCGCGTCGCCGGCAGCGGCACCGCGACCTCGCGGCTCGTGGCCGAGGGCGATGCAGCGCCGGGCGGCGATGGCGTGCTCGGCGAACTCGGCGAACTACGCATCAACGGTGCGGGCGACGTCGCCTTCAGCGCGCGTCTGCGCAACACCGACGGCTTGCCGGGCACGCCGTTCGCCGGCAGTACCGCGCTCGACGACAGTGCGCTGTACCTTGCCCGCGCGAACGGTGCGCTGCTGCAACTCGCCCGTGAGGGTGACGAGGTCAGCCCCGGCGGTGCGCGCCTCGGCGCGCTCGCCGACGCATTCAGCGGCGATGTGCCGCGGCCGAGTCTCAACGACGATGGCGCGGTCGCGTTCCGTGCCGGACTGTTCGACGTCGTACCCGAGGCCGGCACCGGCATCTTCATCGCCGCCCCGGACGGCCTCACGCAAATCGCGCGCAGCGGTGCCGTCTATGACGACGGCGTGTTCGGCGGCTTCGAACACCCGCTCATCAACCGGCGCGGCATGGTGGCCTTCAAGGCCGAGATCACCGTCGGCGAAGTCAACGGCGAAGAAGGCCCGGTCGCGCTCAACGAAACCGCGCTGGTGGTGTCCGATGGCATCGATTTCGCCACCGTGGCGCGCGAAGGCGACCCGCTCAACGGCGACGTCGTGCTCGACATCGACTTCAACGCCGATCCCACCGGCCCGGCCAACGGCTTCGACGACGCGGGCCGTGTCGCCTACCAGGTCATTTATGCGAGCGGCGCGCGCGCGATCAACGTGTGGACGCCGCGCGCACTGTGGCGCGGCAGCTTCGAATCGCCCGAGCAGGAGGCGCAGTGGGACGATGCGCACAACTGGCGCTTCGGCATGTTGCCGGGCGCGGCGCACGATGCCGATCTCGTCACCGCTGGCGGCGCGATACACGGCCCCGCGCAGGACACCACGCTGGCCTCACTGACCGTGGGCGGCAGCACGCGACTGCTGCTCGGCGCCGGCGCGCTCGGCACCATCGGCGGCCTCACCATCGGCGCCGGCGCGAGCGTCGAGGGTGGCGGGGCGATCAGCGGGCCCGTCGACAATCAAGGCACCGTGCGCGTCACGCCGGGCCAGGCGTTGAACGTGGACGGCGAACTCGTGAACGGTGGCGAGATACGCGTGGATGCCGCGGCGAGCGTGCGCTACGCGGGCAGCTATTCCGGCAGCGGGATCATCAGCGGCGCCGGCACCAGCCTGTTCGACGGCGGTCTCGACCCGGGCGACAGCCCGACCCTCATGCAGGTGGCGGGTGAGGTGGTGCTAGGCGCAGGCAACGAGACCGTGCTCGAAATCGCCGGGCTCGCGCGCGGCACCCAATACGATGCGCTGGACGTCGGCGGACGACTCACGCTAGGCGGCACCCTGCGCATCGCGCTGCTGGATGGATTCGCCCTCGCGCCTGGTCAGGACTTCCTGCTGTTCGACGCGGGACTGCTGGAGGGTGAATTCGCTGCCCTGCTGTTGCCGCAGATCGACGGCATCGCGTTCAGCTTGCAGCGCGACCAACACAGCCTGCGACTCGCGGTGCAGGCGGTACCGGTGCCGGGCGTGGGATGGTTGTTTGCTGCCGTGGCGGGGGCGGTGTGTGGGCGGCGGCGCTTGGCGCGGTCGACACTAAAGAATGCCGAAGACCACGATAGACATTCGTAGTCAGCGCCCTGACCACGACTACCGACGACGGCCGTTCGGCCAAGGCGAGCGTGGCGCCCGATTGCCGGGCCCGGTTGCGCACCAAGCAGGTGCCGACTGCGGCCCATTCGGTAAGGTCGCGAAGCGCTCTGACAGCTACAAAATTTTGCATTTCATTTGCACTCATCGGGCTGCCGCTGCGATGCGCATCGTTTAGAGTTCAAGTTCGACACGCGGAGTTGCCCACGAGGCCCACACCAAAGTAGAAGCGACGCGCAAATCGTCGCGCCGCCACAGTAATCAGCTACAACGAGACCTGACTTCATGATCCAAGCAAGCTTCGCGCGTGCCGTGGGCGGGCTTTGCCTGTTCGCCGGCAGCGCCTGCGCATCCGCCGCCTCCTTGAACCTTACCTTCAGCGATTTCAGCGACCTGTCCGCACTGCGGTTGAACGAGCGCGCCGCCAGCATCGGTAATGCCGTGACCGACGATCAAGGCCGCAAGGTGCTGCGCCTGACCGACAACTACGCGCAGAAATCATCGGCCTTTCTCACCACCGCGGTATCTTTGGCCGACGACCTGTCGTTCAGCACCTTCTTCCAGTTCCGTATGACCGCTGGTGATGGCTTCGCCGAGGCCGGCGAAAGTCCGGTCAAGGGTGCCGACGGCATCGTGTTCGCGGTCAACACCGCCTACGACTACACCGGTCCGACCGGCGAGAGCCTCGGTTTTCGTGGCATGTGGTTCGGCGCTGGCGTCGAGTTCGACACGTTCAACAACGGCGGCGTGGTGGACACCGATGGCAATCACGTCGGCATCGACCTGGACGGCTCGGTGGCGTCGGTGGTAGCGCGGTCGGTGACGCCGCTGTTCAACAACGGCCAGGTATGGAGTGCGTGGGTCGATTACGACGGCGTCGCGGACCGCCTGGAAGTGCGGCTTGCCCAGGGCGGTACGGCTGCCCGTCCGACCGACGCCTACCTGAGCTACGGCGTGGACCTGTACGAGAAGGCCTTGCACCAGGATGTTTACTTCGGCTTCACCTCCGCCACTGGTTCGCTGCGCAACAACCAGGACATCCTGCGCTGGGATATCGCAACGGCACCGGCGCCGGTACCGTTGCCGGCATCCGGGTTGCTCGTCGCCAGCGCAGCGCTGGCGCTGGCTGGACTGGCGCGGCGTCGACGCGGCGCTTGAGCACAAGTCACACGAAGCACGACTCGCGGACGGGCGCGTTCACGCGCAGCATTGGGTGTTGCTTGGAGCGGCGTTCGCAGACCTTGCGCGCGTTCTCGTCTTCGCGGCTTGCTTTGCGACTTTGTCGAACGACAGGTTCTCATCGAGCCAGTGCTTAAGCCATAAACGCAAAACGGGTAGTGAGGCCCGTTCTACGTTTCTTGGACTAGGATTGACTCGCATCCGCTTGTGCGGATGCTCGCCCCTGCGGGGCGCCGCTGCGCGGCGTCCAAGTTCGCATTGCGAACTTGTCGAACGATAGGTTCTCATCGAGCCAGTCCTTAAGCCAATAACGCAAAACGGGCCTTGCGGCCCGTTCTGCGTTATTGGCTGGGGGACTAGGATTCGAACCTAGACTGGCGGAGTCAGAGTCCGCTGTCCTACCGTTAGACGATCCCCCAAGAGAGGAGCGCAAGCTTAATTCAGAATCGCATCGGCATAAAGCCCGAATTGCGAATTCTATTCGGCGACGTGGTGCCAGCTGCGTCGGATCACGGGTGTGGTGTCCGCCTGCGCTTCGCACCATTGAATGAGGCTTTGCAGTTGTCGCGAGATCTCGAGCGACTCCTGCATGAGTTCGGTGGAACTCGGCAGGGTGACGAGATCGAGTTGCGCGGCGAGGTAGAGTTGGGTGCGGAGCTCCGCGCAGCTCGAGCGGGCGCGTTCGAGGAAGTGCGCGAACTGTCGCAGCGACGAGCGTTCGTAACCGGCCGCGATCTGGGCGGCGAGCGCGATGCTGGCCGAGGTGATGCGTTCGCGAAAGATTGGGTCTTCGCAGTGCTGAACGAGGGAGTAAGTTTGAATCGCGAAACCGCAGGCGCGGTTCCAGACGCTGAGCGTGTGCAGGGCATCCATGCCGTGACCTCCATGTCGCTTTGAGCATTGCCCGGGCATCCTGCCCGGGCGTTCGTTTGGCGGTGGCCGCGAGTGCGGCCGCCGGATCAACGCTTCGAGTACTGCGGGCGCTTGCGGGCCTTGTGCAGACCGACTTTCTTGCGCTCGACTTCGCGCGCGTCGCGGGTCACGAAACCGGCCACGCGCAGCTGGCGGCGCAGGGTTTCGTCGTACTCGATGAGAGCGCGGGTGATGCCGTGACGGATGGCGCCGGCCTGGCCGGTGATACCGCCGCCTTCGACCGTGACGTTGATGTCGAAGTCATGGGCCATGTTCACGGTCTCGAGCGGCTGGCGCACGATCATGCGGCCGGTCTCGCGACCGAAGTACTGGTCGAGCGGCTTCTCGTTAATCACGATGTTGCCGCTGCCGCGCTGCAGGAAGACGCGTGCGCTGGAACTCTTGCGACGACCTGTGCTGTAAAGAACTTCGTATGCCATGCGCTCAGAACTCCAATTGAATCGGCTGCTGGGCCGTATGCGTATGAACCGGACCGTTGAAGATCTTGAGCTTGCGCAGCATCGCGCGGCCCAGCGGACCCTTGGGCAGCATGCCCTTCACGGCGCGCGTGATGACGGTCTCCGGTGATTTTGCCAGCAGCTTCTCGAAGGTGGTTTCCTTCATGCCGCCGATGTAGCCCGAATGGTTGTAATAAATCTTGCCCTTGGCCTTGTTGCCGGTGACGCGAATCTTCTCGGCATTGACGATCACGATGTAATCACCGGTATCCATGTGAGGCGTGAAGATGGGCTTATGCTTGCCGCGCAGGCGCTTGGCTACTTCGGCCGCCACACGACCCAGTACCTTGTCGTTGACATCGAGCAGGTACCAGTCACGTTTGATCGTGTCCGGCGTCGCGGTGTAAGTTTTCATTGGATCGTCTGGCTGGTTCGGAAAAAAGAGGCGCAATGGTACGGATGGGCGCCGGGAGTGTCAATGCAAAACCCTGTTATCCCGCCACATTTTCGCCCGGCCCGGGGTCTGCGGCGAGCCGGGCCCGGGCCCCTGACGCGATGAGGGTCTATTCCGGTCTCGATCGCGTGCTGGAGCGGGCCGATTCCCTGTTGCGGGCCGCGACCCGCACCGGCGCCCGCCAGCAACGCCCGACGCCCGGGCAGGAACTGCCGGAGCCGGCCCTGGACAATGCGGCTCGCCGCAAGGCGGCGGGGCTCATGCGCGTCAATCACGCCGGCGAGGTCTGCGCCCAGGCGCTCTATGTCAGCCAGGCGGCGCTGGCCCGGGACGAGGACAAGCGCACGGCGCTCCTGCAGGCGGCGCGCGAGGAGGGCGACCATCTGTACTGGTGCGAGCAGCGCCTGGCCGAACTCCACAGCCACACCAGTCGCCTGGACCCGCTGTGGTTCGTCGGCTCCTGCGCGATCGGCATGGTGGCGGCCGCCGTCGGCGACCGCTGGAGTCTCGGCTTCGTCGAGGAGACCGAGAGGCAGGTGGTGGCCCATCTCGAGGGCCACCTCGGCCGGCTGCCCGAGCACGATCTGCGCAGCCGCGCGATCGTGGCCATGATGCGTGACGACGAACAGCGCCATGCCGACGACGCACAATTGCGCGGCGCGGCGCCGCTGCCGGCCGCCGTACGCGGGGCCATGGGCTGGACCGCGCGGGTGATGACCACCGTTTCCTACTGGGTGTGAGCTTTCGGATCTGCCGGCGCGGCCGTTGAAAGCGGCGGTGCGCGCCCCTACCCTCTGGGCCATGAAACAGATACTGACCTTCCTGCGAGCTTACGCGGCGCTGCTCGGCGCCTGTCTTTGGACCTTGAACGCCGCCGCGGCCTTGCCGCCCGCCGTCGACGGCAATGCGCTGCCGAGCCTCGCGCCGATGCTCGAGAACGTGACGCCGGCGGTGGTCAACATCGCGAGCGAGGGCCATGTCGAGCTGCAGTTGAACCCGCTCTTCAACGACCCATTCTTCCGCCGCTTTTTCAACGTGCCGGACCAGCCCCTGAGCCGCAAGACCCAGAGCCTCGGTTCGGGCGTCATCGTTGACGCCGCCCAGGGCCTCATCCTCACCAACAACCATGTCATCGCCAACGCCGACAAGGTCACGGTCAACCTGCGCGACGGTCGCAACTTCAAGGCCGAACTGGTCGGCAGCGACCCGGACAGCGACGTTGCCGTGATCAAGATCAAGGCCACCAAGCTGACGGCGCTGCGCCTCGCCGACTCCGACAAGCTGCGGGTGGGTGATTTCGTGGTCGCCATCGGCAATCCCTTCGGCCTCGGCCAGACCGTGACCTCGGGCATCGTCAGCGCGCTGGCGCGCAGCGGCCTTGGCATCACCGGCTACGACGACCTCATCCAGACCGATGCCTCGATCAATCCCGGCAATTCCGGCGGCGCCCTGGTCAACCTGCGCGGTGAACTCATCGGCATCAATACCGCCATCTATTCCCAGAGCGGCGGCAACATCGGCATCGGCTTCGCGATCCCGGTCAACATGGCCCACCAGATCATGCAGCAGCTGGTGTCCCACGGGCAGGTCAAGCGCGGCTACCTCGGCGCGCAGTTCCAGGATCTGAACCCCGAACTCGCCGAGGCTTTCGGTCTGCGTGCCGACAAGGGCGCGGTGGTGGTGGACGTCACGGATGGCTCACCCGCGGCACGCGGCGGACTCGCGCCCGGCGATGTGGTCACGTCGATCAACGGACGCTCGATTGCGAACGCGGCGGAATTGCGCAACCAGATTGGCCTCATACGTGGCGGCCAGAAAATCGAGCTCGGGCTGTTGCGCGAAGGTCAGGCGGCGCGCGCCACGCTGGTGATAGCCGATCGCGACGAGGGCGTCAGCGCGTCGGGGCAGTTCCGCAACGAGCGTTTCGCCGACACCACCATCGGCGAGATCCCGCAGGATTCTCCGGCCTTCGGGCGTCTGCAGGGCGTGATGGCCTACAAGGTCGATCGCGGTTCGCGGGCGTGGGCGGCGGGCCTGCGCGCCGGCGACGTCATCGTGTCGGTCAACCGCACCCGCACGCCCAGCCTGCCGGCTTTCCTCGCGGTGGTGAACCAGGCCCAGGGCGCGCTGCTGCTGAGCGTGCACCGCGGCAACCAGAGCGCCTACCTCGTCATCAAGTGAGCCTCAGGCGCAGTAATCGACGCCCTTGAGCCTGGCCTCGCGCACCACCGTCGCGAGGCACTGGATGACTTGCGGGCGTGCGAAGCCGCGGCGATAGAACACCGCGATGGTGCGCGTCGGCTGCGGCGCCACGAACGGCCGCACCACCAGGTGCTCGGCGAGATCCTCGTTGATGCGCATGGTCGACGGCAGGATGGTGAGGCCGGCGCCCATCGCCACCATCTGGCAGATGGTTTCCAGCGAGCTGCCTTCCAGCGTCTTCTGCAAGGCGCCCATGTCCGGCCCCACCGGGCAGATCTCGATGACTTGGTCGCGAAAGCAGTTGCGCGCGCCGAGCAGCAGCAGGGTGTCGGACGCGAGATCCGCCGGTGCGATGCGCTTCTTCTTCGCCAGCGGGTGGCCGGCCGGCAGCGCGACGTTGAACGGTTCGTCGTAGAGCGGCCGCGACA
Source organism: Pseudomonadota bacterium (assembly GCA_016719885.1). Taxonomy (NCBI): domain Bacteria; kingdom Pseudomonadati; phylum Pseudomonadota; species Pseudomonadota bacterium. The sequence goes on from JADJYF010000019.1 coordinate 154,679, forward strand.
GCAGCTGCGGGTCGGCATAGGGCAGGGACATGATGACGGCGTCCAGCTCGCCGCGTTTCAGCGCCGCCGCCAGGGCGTCGGTGAAATTCTCCTGCACCACCAGCGCCATGTGCGGCGCGTGCTGTTTCAAGCCGGGAATGAGCCGCGGCACGAGGTAGGGGCCGACGGTGTAGATGACGCCGAGCCTGAGTTCGCGTCCCAGCGGATCGCGCGCCGCCTCGGCAATGACCTTCACGGTGTCGGCCGCGCCCAGCACGGTTTCGGCCTGCGCCACGATGGCGCGGCCGATGTCGGTCACCAGCACGTCGTTGTGGCTGCGCTCGAACAGGCGCACGCCGAGCTCATCCTCGAGTTTGCGCACCGCCACGCTCAAGGTCGGCTGGCTGACGAAACAGGCCTCGGCGGCCTTGCCGAAATGCCGGTGGCGCGCGACGGCCACGATGTAGCGCAGTTCGGTGAGTGTCATGCAGAGTCAGGCGTAAGAACGACGCGGGCAGCGCTCAGGCGTGGGCACGCAGCGCCGCGCGCGGCTCGTCGCCGAGCGCGCCGTGGCGGCGCAACACCAGCGTTTCGAACAGCGACAGGTCGACATAGTGATGACCGGCGGCACAGCCTTCGAGCACCGTGAACGGCGCATGGGGCTCGCCGGCGGAATCGACCACCAGGTCGGCGTCGGGAAAATGCTCGTCGCGGGTGAAGCGGTGGGTGGTGACGATGGTCACCAATCCCGCGGCGCGCGCCGCGGCCAGGCCGTTCAAGGTGTCTTCCAGCGCCACGGTGTGCGCGGCGGCGGTACCGAGTCGTTCCAGCGCCGCCAGGTACACGGCCGGCGAGGGCTTTTTCTGCGGTACGGAGTCACAGGTCTCGAGCGCCGTGAACCATTGGCGCCAACCCGGCGGCAGGTTGTTGTCGAGCAGCGTTTCGATGTTGCTGCGCGCCGAACTGGTGGCGATGCCGAGCTTGAGGCCGGCGCCGCGCGCCTCGTCCAGCAGGCGCCGGATGCCGGGGCGCAGCGGCACTTCGCCCTCGGTCAGCATGGCGGCGTACTTGCGGGTCTTGGCCTTGTGCATGGCCACCACGAATTGCTCGAACTCGGCGTCGGTCGCGAAGCGGCGGCGCAGACGGCGGCCATAATCGGCGATGCGTTCGCGGCCGCCCGAGATCGCCAGCAGTTCGCGATAAAGCTCGGGCGTCCAGTTCCAGTCCAGGCCGTATTCCTGGAACACGTGGTTGAACGCCAGTCGGTGCACGTCCTCGGTGTCGGCCAGCGTGCCGTCGACGTCGAAAATGATCCCCTGCAGTGTTTTCACCGAACGCTTTCGAGCCTCGACCGTGAGCGTGATTGTGGGTTTCAGTCTATGCGAGTCCATCTGATTAAGCGATTGATTATGGGCAGTTATGCCCATTTCTCCCGCTCAGGTGGGGGGCTGTGGGCGCCTTGCAAGGGCCGCGCTCTAGCGGTCCTCGACAGCTTGTCGGTCGGAAGGCTTGGAAACTTCAGGCCCGTCGAGTTCCACGCGCTCGATTTTTTCAAAGCGCTCGGTGATCTTGCGTGCCGAGACGTTGACCTCGTCGACGTCCTTGTTGGCCTGCTGGATGTGCACCGCAAGCTTGTCCATGCGCGTGCGGAAGCGTTGGAAGTCGTCGGCCAGGTAGCCTAAGTGGCGCTGGATGATGTCGACCTGTTCGCGGGTGGCGGCATCCTTCAGCACCGCCGCGGCGGTGTTGAGGATCGCCCACAGCGTGGTCGGCGAGGTCAACCACACGCGGTTGGCCTGGGCAAAATCGACCAGGTCGGGGTGGTGGGCCTGGATCTCGGCAAACACCGCTTCGGCCGGGATGAACATGATGGCGCTGTCGGCGGTTACGTCGCGCACGATGTACTTGTCGGCGATGTCCTTGACGTGTTTGCGGATGTCCTGTTTGAACTGCGCCTCGGCGCGCTTGCGCTCGAGCTCGGCGCGGCTGGTGTCGGTCATGAAGCGGAACGACTCGAGCGGAAACTTCGAATCGATGCAGATGGTGCCGGTCGGGTAGGGCAGCAACAGCACGCAGTCGGCGATGCGATCATTACCGAGCCGGTACTGCAGGGCATAGCTCGACGGCGGCAGCACGTTTGCCACCAATTGCGCGAGCTGCACTTCGCCGAAGGCGCCGCGCGAACGCTTGTCGACCAGGATCTCCTGCAGGCTCACCACTTCGCTGGACAGCGCGGTGATCTTCTTCTGCGCTTCGTCGATCAAGGCCAGGCGCTTGATGACATCGGTGAACGTGGCGGTGGTCTTCTCGAAACCATCGGACAGGCGCTTGTCGACCTGGCCGGCGATTTCCTTCAAGCGTTCGTCGGTGACGCGCGTCAGCGCTTCGACGCGTTGGCCAAGATCGGTCGAACCGCGCAACAAGGCTTCGCCGAGCTGCTGGTGCAGGCTGTCGAAACCGCTGCGCATGCTGTCCTGCAGGGTTGCGAGCACGCGACCGCCCTGTTCTTCCGCGTGACGCCGATGCTCGGCCAGCGCCATCGCCAATTGCTCACGCTGCTCGCGTAGCTGTCCGAGCACCAGCGCGCGATCGTCGGCGAGGGTGGTCGACAGCGCGAGCTTGGTCGCTTCCATGCGCGT